>CACXJE010000023.1 GCA_902767915.1 Oscillospiraceae bacterium
ACCAGCAGCAGCATAAGGGCATAGATGGTCCATTTGAGGGCGGCGATCCACTGCCGCCGGGTCAGATGAAAATGCTTCAGCAAGGCCGCGCCTCCTTTCTTCCGGGGTTCCCGGGTCAAATCAGGTTGTCAGCAATTTTTGAGGTTCCTTTAAGTGCCAATAAAAGGCAGCCGGAAGCGGGGAATGGGGAACGGGGAGCAGGGAACAGGGGAGGTATTTTCAAATTGCCATTTAAAAATGTTTTCATGCGTTTTCTGACCGGCCGCCCGGATTATTCGGATGCTACTTCCCTGCTGTGAGGTTTTCCGCAGCAGTCTGTGTCTATCAATCAATTTCGTTTTCCATATCGTCAGATATGGAAAACTCCGACCCTGTTCCCTGTTCCCTAGTCCCTGTTCCCTACGGAAAAACAGACAAGCCGTTCGAACCCCTTTGCGTTCTTACTGGTTTTCGTATTCCGTAATGATAAAGACCTGCTCCAGGTCGTCCAGGTCCGCCGCGGGCCGGAGGATGGCGTATTTGGCCACGCCGGTCTCGTCCATGTTTCGCAGCACCGAGTCTGTGGGCAGATAGTTCATCCGCAGCAGGCCCTCGGAGCCTGTGGCCAGGGCGCCCTCCACCTTGCCGGTGTAGCCGGTGGAGGCCACGGTGGCGCTGATGCCCAGCGCAGAATCCAGCACCGTGGTGACCGTGGCCCAGTTGGAGCCGGCGGCTGTGACCTTGCCCACCACCTGGCCGTATTCGGTGATGGCCACCATGCCCTCGGTGATCCCGGAGTTGGTGCCCTTGCCGATGGTAAAGGCGCTTTTCCAGTTGCTGGAATCCCAGGAGATGATATAGGCGGAAACCCGCTTCCAGTCCTCATGCTCCTCGGTGAGCCCCAGCAGCTGGTGGAGCCGCTCGTTTTCCCGCTGGAGAGAGTCCGCGCTGCGCACGTCCTCCTCCATGGCAACGATCTGCTTTTTCAGCTCCTTGTTCTCCGCCTGGAGGGATTCGTAGCGGAACACATAGTCATAGTACCGCTCCACCTGCCGCACCAGGGTGCTGCCCGCGGAGCGGAAGGGGGCCAGCGCCGTCTGCACCAGGGTCTCCCCCGGCCGATTTTTGTTCACGGACCAGACAACGGTGATCAGCATCGCCATCAGGGCGGAAGCCACGATCAGCCATTTGGCCTTTCCGGATAAGTGTTTTTTCATATAGTCGTCATCCCTTCAGGACGTCAATTCCGTAATCCTTCAGCCGCTGACTCAGCCGGCACAGGGGCAGGCCCATCACGGTGAAGTAATCTCCCTCGATGCCCTCCACAAAGCAGGCGCCCATGCCCTGGATCCCGTAGGCGCCGGCCTTGTCCATGGGCTCGCCGGTGGCGATATAGGCCAGGATCTCCCCCCGGGTCAGGGGCCGGAACCGAACCTTTGTCTCAACATACTCGGTCTCCGGGGCGCCGGGGCCTTCGCCGGTGACCGGCAGCAGGGTAAAGGCGGTGTACACCGCGTGTTCTCTGCCGGACAGGGCCGTCAGCATGGCCTCCGCCTGGGCCGGGCTGTGGGGCTTGCCCATGATCTGCCCGTCCAGCACCACGATGGTATCGGAGGAAACCACCAGCGCGGCCGGATCAGCGGCAGTCCCTTCCTCTGCCCCTTCGGGACACTTTTCCCACAGGGGGAGGGCTTTGGCGACTGCCAGCGCTTTGGCCTGACAGGTGGCGCAGACGGTCTGCACCGGGTCGGCGGTTTGGTATTTGGTTTCGTCGATGTCGGCAGTCCGGATCTCAAAGTCCAGCCCGATCTGCCGCAGCAGCTCCCGCCGCCGGGGCGACGCTGAGCCGAGAATCAGTTTCATGGAGGATCCTCCGTATCAGATGAAGTATTCCTTTCGGAATATGAAGTATGTCTGACGACATATGAAGTATCATCTGCGATGATATGAAGAAAAAATGAAATATATGGCGAAGCCATACTTCATATTTGCTGCAGCAAATACTTCATATCCACGTCAGTGGATACTTCCTTACTCCACTCCCCGGTAGTACAGCCCTCTGGTGCAGGAGCCCGGGTCGAAGACCGCGCTGTCCCGCAGGCCGGAGAGGACGCTGTCCACCTCCAGGGGGTTTTCGGTGGTGAATTGGAGCCGCAGGGCCCAGAGCCCCAGGTTCCGCAGCTCGTTCTGCTTGTCCAGCAGATAGAGCTTCTTGCCGTTGTAGATCACGCTGCGGCAGCTGTCCTGGTCCGGCAGGACCCGGAATTCCTCGCCCCGGCGGTCGATGAGCTTGGTCTGGCCGGAGCGGCAGGCACACTGGCCCGTGCGGTTTTTGATGACGCAGTTTTCCGTCAGCATCAGAGGCAGCCGGCCGTAGGCCAGCAGCTCCGTGGGCAGGGGCTTGGAAAGGTCCCGGATCCGGGGCAGGGTCAGCTCAAAGCTCACCGTCACGCTGTCCAGACCCAGCTTCCGGGCCGCGTCCATGCTCCGGGAGTTGAACAGGTTCAGCCCGTAGTCTCCGCTGACCGCAAAGCCCCGGGACCGGGCCAGGCCGATGTGGCCGATGTTGCCCACCAGCGCCCGGCGGATGCCCAGACCGTAGGCCCGGTCCAGCGCCCTGCGGACGGTCTCCACCTCCGCGTCCCGGATGACCCGGGGCAGCACCACGGAGAGCTCGGTCTGCGCGGGGATCCGGCGGACCCAGGCAGCCTCCCCCTTCACCATGGACAGGGGTACGTAGATCCGGGCGGGCCTGGCTGCCAGCAGCTTTGCCGTCAGCTGCTCCGGACTCAGAACGCCCACGGTGATCCGGGGGGCCTTGGCGATGCCCGGGTAGATCTTCAGCGGCGGGAAGCTGTTGAGCTCCCGGTTTTCCAGCTGACGGCCCCGGATGGCGGTCAGATGGGACAGCACCTCCCGGCGCATGGTGTTGACGGCGGCGGCGGACAGGGTCAGCCCCGGGTCCACCACGCTCTGGACCTCCACGCAGCGGTAAGGAGTGCCGCCGGTTTTGGCCAGCCGCTCGGCCAGGGCCTCCCGAGTCAGGGCCCGGTTCACGGCCCGGACCGGCACCGGCCCCTCGGTCTTGCAGATGTTGCCCAGATCGTCCTGCACCGCCAGCATGGCGTTCTGCCGCCCGTTGATCACCGCGTAGAACCGGACCGGGATCAGGGGGGCCTCGTTGTTTTCATAGGTTTCCCGGGCCCGGAGCATCAGCTCCCGGTTTTCCCGTTCCTTCTGCCGGGTGCCGAACATGTCGGGCCCGGTCTGGCTCACATAGTAGCCCTGGGTGAAGCCCTGTCGGGAGAAAGCGTCCCGCAGGTCCTTCATGTCGGCGGGGCGGACGGGCTCGCCGTCGATGGCTGCCCGGTACAGGCGGGTGGCGATGGCCACGTATTCGGGCCGCTTCATCCGGCCCTCGATCTTTACCGAGGCCACCCCCATGGCCTCCAGCTCCCGCATCCAGGGGATCAGACAGTTGTCCTTGAGACTCAGGGGATATTTTTCCTCGAACCGGCCGTAGCCGTAGGGCAGGCGGCAGGGCTGGGCGCACTGGCCCCGGTTGCCGGAGCGGGTGCCCACCACCGCCGAGAAATAGCACTGGCCGGAATAGCACATGCACAGGGCCCCGTGGATGAAGACCTCGATCTCGATGGGGCTGTTGCGGCAGATATAGGCGATGTCCTCCCGGCTCAGCTCCCGGGCCAGCACCACCCGGCTGATGCCCAGGGCCGCGGCCTGCTGGACGCCCTCCAGAGAGTGAATGCTCATCTGGGTGGAGGCATGGATCGGCACCTCGGGGGCCATCTGCCGCAGCAGGGTCACCAGGCCCAGATCCTGGACGATAAAGGCGTCCACCCCGGCCCGGACCGCCGCGGCAATGACCGCGCCGACCTGCTCCAGCTCCCGGTCCGCCGCCAGGGTATTCAGCGTGAAATGGACCTGAACCCCCCGGACATGGCAATAACGTACAGCATCCGGCAGCTCGTCCAAGGAAAAGTTCTTGGCGTTCTGCCGGGCATTGAAGGGGCCGGAGCCCAGATAAACCGCGTTGGCTCCGCATTGGACCGCCGCGCGCAGGGCGTCCATGGAACCGGCGGGAGACAGCAATTCTAACATGGTTTGACCTCGAAAAAGGATCAGAGTCATATAATGGGACATTATAATATCACACCAAGTTGAAAATTTCCAGACCGATTCCGGAAAAAGCGCCGGAAAAAAATCCCGGGCTTCGGCATTTTTACGGAGAAATTACAATTCGACATTTCCCGGCGGGCGACCACAAGGGGTAGATTCCGGGTGACATAACTCCCCAAAATAACCTCGGCATAATTTGGAAAAAACCCGGAGTTCTCCACATTTTCCACCGGGTTTTCCACAGCAGGGCCGGATTGTCCACCGAAAAAAACGTCGAAAAATCGGGGATCGCCGGAAAAATTTGTGACTTTTCCACAGAAGCCTCGAAAAGGCGGTTTTTTCGTCCGCCGCCGGCTCCCCCGGTTGCAAAACGGTTTCCATAACGGGGCGTTCGGGCACCAGGCACTTACCAGGCAATAGGCAATAGGCACCAGGCAATAGGAGAACCCCGTAGGGGCCGGCGTCCTCGACGGCCCGCAGATATCAGAAAACGGTAGGTTCGGGGCGTCCCCTAAAGGACTTGCTTCGCTGCGGTGGACGCCGCCCCCTACGGTGCGACAAACCCCGATCTGCAGACACAAACAATTGTCAATTCTAAAAAAACTCCCTCCCGTGGTCGGGAGGGAAAGATCCGCTTGTGGGTTGGCGCCGGCGCGTCCGGCGCCCGGATATGAAGTGCGCTCGAATTGGATAAGCTGCGCCGTTAGCATAGCACCTCCTTCCGGAAAAGTCCGTCGAAGTCCGGCGAGCAGAAGCCTTCACACGATTATTTTTTTCGGTTGACAATTCCCGGAACCTGTGCCAAGATAGAACCGAACACAAGCTGCAGGAGGGATCCCATGAAAAAGAGCGAGCTTTTGAATCTGCTGCGGGAGGGCGGGTATCTGTCCGGAGCCGAGCTGGGCAAGCGCTTCGGCGTGAGCCGGGCGGCGGTGTCCAAGGCCATGGCCGGCCTGAAAAAGGAGGGCTACGCCATCACCTCCACCCCCAACAAGGGCTATCTGCTGACCGGGGAGACCCGGCGGATCTCCGCCAGCGGCATCCGGGCCGCCCTTGGAGACCACCCCTGGGCCGCCAATCTCCACGTGCTGGCCATGGTGGATTCCACCAACAATTATCTGAAAAACGCCGCGGCTGCCGGGGCTGCCCACGGCACCGTGGCGGTGGCGGACTGGCAGACCGGCGGCCGGGGCCGGATGGGCCGCCGCTTCGATTCTCCCCCGGGCACCGGGGTGTATCTGTCGGTGCTGCTGCGGCCGGCCTGCCGGGCGGAGGAACTGATGACCCTGACGGCCCAGGCCGCCGTTGCCGCCCGCCGGGCCATTGCGGCCGCCTGCGGCGCCGAGCCCGGGATCAAATGGGTCAACGACCTGGTGCTGGGGGACCGGAAGATCTGCGGGATCCTGACGGAGCTGTCCGTGGAGGCGGAAAGCGGTCTGGTGAGCTGGGCCGTGGTGGGCATCGGCATCAACTGCAACCGGGCCCTGGATGACTTCCCGGAGCCCATCCGGGAGATGGCCGGCTCCATTCTGAGCCAGACCGGCAGGCCGGTGGACCGGACCCTGCTGGCCGCGGAGCTGATCCGGGCCCTGTCGGAGCTGCCCCGGGCGGACTGGCAAGCGGAATACCGGGAGGCCTGCGTGAACCTAGGCAAGCCCGTGCAGATCCTGGCTCCGGGACAGCCGCCCCGGGAGGGGATCGCCGTGGACCTGGGCCCCCAGGCGGAGCTGATCGTCCGGTTCCCGGACGGCGCCGAGGAGGCCGTCAACGCCGGCGAGGTCTCCGTCCGGGGCCTGTACGGCTACGTACCGATAAACAATTGACAATTCTGGTTATCGGCATAACTCAGCAAATATGCCGTAGGGACGAGCAGTGCTCGTCCGGTCCGCCATGGGCGGACAATTTGCCGGAGGCAAATCCGGAACGTCTGCCATATTACCGGCGTTTGGATCGTTTGCGCCAGCAAACGATGCTTGCTCCGCAAGCGCGGACGAGCAATGCTCGTCCCTACGGCAGCTTTGAAACGCTTCGGCCTCAGTTGGGCGCCGCATGCAGTTGTTCGGCTGAGTAAAACTGATAACCAGATTGACAATTAGTTGCGGTTTGCAAATCGGGGTTTGTGGAGATGTTATAAATTCCCCGTAGGGGCCGGCGTCCTCGACGGCCCGCAGATATCAAAAAACGGTACGTTCGGGGCGTCGAGGACGCCGCCCCCTACGGCGCTACAATCCCGATTTATCGCGCTCTTTCGTAGGGCGGCAGACACTTGGTTCCTGTTCCCTGCACGAAACAATTTGTAGAATTCATAATTTATTTACTTGCCACGGGGAAAGATATATGGTATACTTTATCATAGAATCGCTATAAACCAGACTAATTTTACGGAGGGACCATTATGAAAACCAAGCTGATGAAAATCTTTGCCGTGATCGGCGCCCTGGCTGCCTGCGCTGCCGTTGTCGCGCTGCTGATCAAGAAGTTCGGCTGCAAGTGCAAGAAGTGCGAGTGCTGCGAAAACGACGATCCCGAAACCGTTGAGGATTTCGTGGAAGAGGCTGCCGAAAAGGCAGAGAACGCCGCCGAGGCTGTGGAAGAGAAGGCCGAAGAGGTCCTGGAAGCCGCCGACGACAAGGCTGAGCAGATCGCCGAGGAGTTCAAGGACTACGCCGACGTGGAGCTGCCCAAGCAGGACTAAGTGCAAACGAATCCCCCTTCGTCACATGACGAAGGGGGATTCGTTTGTCAGGGCACAGAGCGAAATCGTTATTTGATCCTCGCTAAATTATTAGTTCTTCACTTTCATGGCTCCCAGTTAATCCCTTCCGCGGAATTTGCCATCTCTGCAAACCCGATGATTTTGGCGATATCGCGGCGTGAAAACGAATAGGAGATCAAATACTCGCCACATTTCAAATAGATATAGCTGTCGTCATAGTTGGACGTCGGGTGGTATTGAACGACATTCAAGCAAAAGCTGTCCGGCTCGTGCTTGTGGAACCAATCCTCAGTGGCGATCCGGATTACCATTTCATCATAGAACGCAGGATTCTCATACGCCGCCACCAGGACAGTGTTGTCTCCATTTCCATACACACCGGTATCTCCCGACGGGACGTAACCCTCCAGGAGCTGCCGCGGAAACAGCCTTCCGTAGGCGGGGTCCTGCAGGATTTCCTCGACGGTCATAGGTTCGAACGGCTCATTATCTGTGACAAGATCCGTTTCAGCGGGCGTACTTAGTTCCGCTGAAATGGTTTTCTTTTTCTGGCCCTTGAGCGGGAGGATCAGCACCGCCGCCAGGACCACGCAGGCGGCTGCCGCGCAGACCGCCTTCCAGACCATAGGCTTCCGCCGCCGCTGGAAGGCCGCGGCCTCCTCCACGTAACGGTCCCCGAGCATGCCCATCGCATCTGAAAAAACCATTGTGTTCATACGATAACCTCCATTTCTTTTAAGTCTTCCTTCAGCCTTTGCCGCAGCCGGGTCAGCCGCACGGTGACGTTCTTTTCCGACAACCCCACCCGTTCGGCAATGTCCTTACAGGAATCGGCAAACCAGTACCGCCGCAGGAAAATCACCCGGTTTTCCTGGCTCTGCCGGTCCAAAAAGGCCTCTATTCGCCGCGCCAGCTCCCGGGCGTCGACTTCCTCCTCCGGGGAGCCGGTCCCGGAGAGGAAGGGCTCGATTTCCTCTAAGGCGACGGTGTAGGCGCTGTTTCGCTTTTCCGCAGCGTTTTTTCGGTAAGCTTTCAAAGACAAATTTCTGACGATCTTCAAAACAAACGTCCGCAGCGGACTCGGGTGCTCCGGCGGGATTGTGTTCCACGCGGCATAATAAGCGTCATTTACGCATTCCTCAGCGTCCTGCCGATTTTGAAGTATCTGATTTGAGAGTTGAAAACAGGCGCCGCCGTATTTCGCGTCCAGTTCCCGGATCGCCTGCTCAGAGCGGGAAAAGAACAGGGCGATGATCTGCTCGTCCTCCAGCATGGAATCCCTCCTTTCTGTCTTCACCTATATACTACCATTTCAACCCTGTTTGCTACAGCGCAAACAGGGTTTTTTCAGGAAAAACGGAAGGACGCCGCGGATTGTTCGGCGTCCTTCCGATGGAAGAAAAGCAGTATGACATGGAGACCTCGACCGGGTTCGTCAGTGGGCCGAGGCGCCCTCGATCTGCTCCACGGTGTAGCCGGCCTGGCGCAGCAGGTTCACCAGGCCCATGTCGTCCACCAGGTGGGCGGCGCCCACGGCGAAGAAGACCTTGTCTCCGGCCTCCAGCCACTGGACGGCCTTGTCCCGCATGCCCAGATTCCGGTTGTCCAGCATCTGGTAGTTGTAGTCCTCCACCATGGCAATCTGCTCCGGGGTGTATTCCCCCTCCTCGTCCTCTTCCTCGGACTTTGCCAGGCGCAGAATCTCGTCATAGTCTCCCTTCAGCCAGGCCTCGTACAGCTCGTGGACGCCCTCGGCGTAGGTGTCCAGATTGTCCAGCGTATGCTCGATCATCAGCACGTTCAGCTCGTCGGGGAAGCCCGCCAGCAGACTGTACTGCAGCTCGGAGGATTCCACGTCCCGGACCTCTATGCCCCGGTCCTCACACCAGGCGATGAGCTGCCGGTCCATGCCGCCGCCAAAGTCCAGGTCCGTGCAGGTAGTCATCAGGGCCGCCTGCTCCACCAGCTGGCTCCACATGGCCAGGTTGAACTGCCGCATCATGGAGGGGAACAGCCCCGCCTGCTCCAGCAGGTCTCCGGCCCGGGCGTAGAGGTCGTCGTCCAGATAGTCCTCGATGGTGGTGCCGTCGGTCAGCACAAACTGCATCATGTCCCGGGTCTGGGCGTCATAATCCCGCTCATAGGCGGCAATGTTGAATTCCACCGCCAGCGCGTCGCAGGTCTCCAGATAGGGCAGGACCCTGTTCAGCGCGTCGGTGGTCCGGTCATCTCCCACATGGATGGTGCCGAAGAGGTACATCTCCTGGCCGTCAGCACCGGTGACGCGGAACAGCATGGGATGGACCTCCGGGTCAATCTCAACGGGCCCCGTGGGCGCTTCGGTTTCAGGGGTGGGTTCCTCGGTTTCCGGGGTCGGCGCTTCGGTTTCGGGCGTCGGTTCCTCGGTTTCGGGGGTCGTCTCCGTGGGAGCGGCGGTTTCAGAAGCGGATTCCGGGGCCGGCTCGGTCCCGGGAAGGGTGCCGGTCTTGGCGCAGCCGGCAAGCAGCGCCGCCAGCAGAGACAGCAGGCAGAGCAGAGCAATCAGTTTTTTCATGGGGTATCCTCCTGGTTCATTGAAAAGGTGTAGTCGCCGTCTTCCTCCGGCAAAGGGGTGCCGCAGACCAGACACATCCGGATCGTGCCCGGGTTTTTGCAGCCGCATTCCGGGCAATACCAGTCCGGCGCGGGCCGGGCTCTGCCGCAGACCAGGCAGTTATTCCGCCGGGTGTCGTTTTTGCTGCCGCAGCTCCGGCAGGTCCAGGTCTGGGCCGGGGGCGCGGTCTGCTGCTCCGGGGCCTCCTGCGCCAGCCCCCGGGGCCGGCGGCAGACGCAGCATTGAACAAGTCCCTCGGGATTTTTGGTGCCGCAGTTGGCGCAGATCCAGGCGGTGTTCCGCTCCCGGGGCTTTCCGCATTGGGTGCAGCGGGTCTCCGTGCCCGGGACCTTGGTCCCGCAGGACCGGCAGGTCCAGGTTTCTGCGGAAAGGGGATAAAACTCGCCGCAGTTCAGACAGATCAGAATGGTTTCCGGGTTCCGGCTGCCGCAGGCCGGGCAGTACCAGGCCTCCACCTCTCCCTCGGCAGGGGCATGGCAGAGGGCGCAGGTTTTTTCGGTCTCCGAGTTTTCGGTGCCGCACCAGTCGCAGGTCCATTTTCCGGGGGGGATATACCGGGGCTGGCCGCATTCGCAGCAGACCTGGTCGGCCTTGGTATTTTCTCCGCCGCAGTAGGGACAGATCCAGGTAACCTCCAGGGGGGCGGGTTTTTCGATCTCCGGCTCCCGGTCCGTCTGCCGCAGGCTCACCAGCACCAGCACGATGCCGAAGCCCACCATCACCAGGGCCGCCCAGAAGGAGGCAGCCGCCATTTCGGCAAAATCAGAGCCCGCTCCGGTGCTTTGGCCCCGATACCAGTCGGATTGCAGCACCAGCAGCAGCGCTGCGCTCAGCACCGCGCCGAAAATCGCGGTGATCCAGCCGGCTTTTCGCATATTGGAAGCCTCCTTTCGAGAAGAGAAAGGGCGGCGGCCCGCCCGCAGCGGCCGCGCAGGCGCGGCCTTGAATTGAGAATTGACAATTGAGAGTTGAGAATTAGTTGTGTTTTGCAAATAGCAATTTGCAAAACGTCGACCCTGTTCCCTATTCCCTGTTCCCTGTTCCCTGGTGTTGGAGATTGCCACGGGCCGTTCCGGCCCTCGCAATGACAAAACAGGGAAATTTCCAGCCCGTAGGGGACGATGGCTCAGTCCACCGCGAAGCAGCCGAAGCCGCCGGGGTTCACGGTGAAGGCGCCGCCGTTGCGGAAGGTGTTGTGGGACAGCAGGCTGTGGCGGGCAGAAAGGGTCATGGGCTCGCCGGTACGGTTCACGCAGCACAGAAGCTTCTCCCCCTGATAGGTCCGGAGGAAGGCGATTTTGCCGCCCCCGGCCAGGGTCACCCGCACGTCGCCCAGCTGCAGAGCCGGGGTGTTGTTCTTCAGCTGGCCCAGGGTCCGGAACAGCTCCCGGAACCGCTGGTCCTCATGGCCCCAGGGGTAGCAGCCCCGGTTGAAGGGATCCTTGCAGCCCTCCATGCCCGCGTCGTCGCCGTAGTAGATGCAGGGACAGCCCGGCAGGGTATACTGGAGGAAGGCCGCCAGCCGCAGCCGCTCCAGGGCGAATTCCCGCTGCTCCCAGCTCAGCCGCACCTGGGCCTGATATTCCCGGTCGCCGTTGAAGTCGCCGATCAGGGTGGTGAGGATCCGGGCGGTGTCGTGGGTGCCCAGGGAGTTCATCAGGGTGTGGAGCACCTGCTTGGGGTAGTTCTCCGCAATGGTCATGATGCTCTCCCCCAGCAGGGTTCCGTCGTCCTGGCCCCGGACAAAGCCCAGGATGGCCCCCCGCCAGGGGTAGTTCATGACGGAGTCCAGCTCGCCGTCGATGAAATAGCGGCGGCGGACCGAATAGGCGGATTTATTGGAGGCGTCCTCCCAGACCTCCCCCAAAAGCAGAGAATCGGGCTTGAGCTGCCGCAGCCGGCCCTTGAACCGGCGGATGAACTCGTCTGGCAGCTCGTCGGCCACGTCCAGCCGGAAGCCGTCGGCGCCCAGCCTCAGCCAATGGGCGATGACGCTGTCCTCGTCCCGGATGATGTAGTCCAGATAGCCCTCGTCCAGCTCGTTGACGTTGGGCAGGGTGGCAAAGCCCCACCAGCTGTCATACTTGTCGGGGAACCGGCGGAAGGTGTACCAGGAATAGTAGGGAGAGGCCTTCCCCTTGGAATAGGCGCCGTTTCCGAAGACCCCGTACCGGTCGAAATAGACGGAGTTGCAGCCGGTGTGGGAGTAGACCCCGTCCAGGATCACCTTCATCCCCAGACGGTGCGCGTGATCGCAGAGGGAGGCGAAGTCCGCCTCGGTGCCCAGCATGGGATCCGGGCGCTTGTAGTCGGCGGTGTCGTAGCGGTGGTTGGAGAAGGCCATGGAGATGGGATTCAGATACAGGATCCCCACCCCCAGGCTGTAGAGGTATTCCAGCTTGGATTCGATGCCCTTCAGGTTGCCCCCGAAGAAATCGTTGCAGAGGATCTCGCCGCAGTCCGGGTCCGGCCGGTATTCCGGGACCCCGCCCCAGTCCTCCCGCAGCCGGTAGGGCTGCAGCTTGTCGGTAAGGTCGCAGTCACCCGCCTTGCAGAACCGGTCCGGGAAGATCTGATACATGACCCGGCCCTGGAAATCCCGGGGCACGGTGAAGTCCGCGGGCACCACGCTGAGCTGCCAGCGGTCGCCGGACTCCATGTTGGTGCCGGCTCCCTCCTTGAACAGACGGAAGGCGCCGGTTTTGGCGGTGATCCGGAACCAGTAGAAATACAGTCCCTTGCAGGGCAGCTCGAATTCACATTTGAAGACGTCGTAATCTCCCTCCTGACCCGCCCAGGAGAAGGCAAACTCAAAGGCGGAGGCGCCGCCCTCCCGCTCGATCACCAGCTGGACATTCCGGGGCTCGATCTCCCGGGGGACCCGGACGTGGAGGGTGCATTTTTCCTCGCAGGTCAGCACGCCGAAGGGGGTTTTATATTGGGGATCACGGCTGTCGAAAAGGATTCGCATAGGGAATGCTCCTTGTATCTGACGGGAAGAATCCCGATATTATTTCAATATAAGATACCACAGGATCCGGATTTTGTCAATCCGGCCGGGCAGGCAGGCGACGGTTGATAATTGACAATGCTTGTGTTTTGCAAATATCAATTTGCAAAACACCTCAATTATTCATTATTCACTATTCACTGTTCATTCCCCGGGCGCCAAGGGCGCCGGGGCCTCTGTCCCGGCATTGACAGAGAGGCTCCGGGTGTGGTATAATACGGAAAAATTCTTTGGAGGGAATCCCATGGAAGCTTCCAATCAACGGCGGTTCTTCTGGATCGCGGCGGCGGTATGGACCGTCGCGTCCTTCGGCCTTCGGTTCCTGATCCTGCATAACAGCGTGGTTGCCCACGGCCGGATCCTGGCGGGCCGGTCCGCTCTGCTCTGGACCCTGATCCTGGCTCTGGCGGGTTTGCTTCTGCTGTGGGGACTCAGCGGATTTTTCCGCAAAAAGCCCTGCACGGACAGAGTCTTTTCCCGGGGCGGCTATTGGTTCATCCTGCCCCTGGCAGGGGCCCTTCTGCTGTTAATCGGCAGCCTGCCTCCGGTGCTTTCGCTGCTGCGGAGCTTCGGAAAGCAGTCCTTCGACGAGGCGATTCGCGCCATCGGCAAGCTTCAGCTGCTGAGCGCCCTCTTCGGTCTGATCTCCGCCCTGCTGATGGCCGCGGTGCTGCTGCGCCGGAGCCTGCTGGGCAAAAACGCCTTTTGGCTGCAGCTGCCCCTGATCCTGTTCACCGGCACCAACATGATCCGCCACTTCCGGGCCTGGAGCCACGACCCCATCGTGCTGGACATCGCCCCCATGGCTCTGTCCGCCCTCTGCTTCCTGCTGGCCGTGGTGATGATCTCGGGCTTTTCCGTCAGCGTGGGCCGTCGGCGCAGCACCGGGATCTGGTGCGCCATGGCGGTGATCTGCACGGCCATGATCCTGCCGGATTATCTGCTGGGCGCAAAGACGGACATCTATGCGCTGCTGATCTGGCTGGGCCAGGCGCTGTGGTGCGGCTTCCACGGCGGCATGCTGCTGACGGAACCCGATCCCGCAGGCAACGACGCCCCCATCCCGGCGGAAGAGGAAGTCAAGGCCGACGACAGCCCCCTGCAATAACGGATTTTGCGGCAGCCGGCGTATGGTTTCACGGGCTGCCGCATATACTATCCGCAGACAGAGAAACCCCGGCACAGCCGGGCAGCCCACTCACGCCCCGCAAGGGGCGTGCTTTTTTCAGTTGAGAATTGAGAATGATTGTGTTTTGCAAATAGCAATTTGCAAAACTCCAACCCTGTTCCCTGTTCCCTGTTCCCTGTTCCCTAATCCCTGGTCCCTGTTCTCTAACCGGGCAATTTGCCCGCCCTCCGGGCGGGAACCTTTCCGGGGCTTCATTCGTCTTGACAGTGATAGCCCGGCATGATAAAATAATGGGTAACAATGCTTTTCCGCCGGAGCTCCGGCGTATCCGAAACCAATCCGACATTTGATTGCTTATAAAGGTGAACGCTATGACGCTGCTTTCCTCACATCCCAGCCGGCCCCGCAAAGCCCTGCCTCCGGACCCGGGCAAACAGCTCCGGACCGGCGGCGGCTTCCTGGCCCGCCAGCGAAAGCCCTGGCAGGTCTATCTGGTGGCTTTCCTGCTGCCCACGTTGATCATGGGCATCCTCTGGATCATCAACAAGGTGACCCCCTTCGGCAGCCGGATGATCCTGGCCCACGACCAGTGGCACCAATACTACCCCTTCTATCTGGACCTGCGGGACAGGCTCCGGAACGGCGACTCCCTGCTCCACTCCTGGACCACCGGCATGGGCACCAGCTATCTGCCCCTGTTCGCCTACTATCTGGCCAGCCCCCTGAACTATCTGGCCGCCCTGCTGCCGGACAAGCTGGCCATGGTCTACTACACCGCCATGGTGCTGCTGCGGCTGGGTCTGGCAGGTATGTTCTTTGCCATCTTCCTGCGGAAAACCTTTGACCGCAGCGAGCTGACCCTGTCCTTCTTCTCCACCATGTACGCCCTTTGCGCTTTCTTGATGGGCTATTACTGGAACGCCATCTGGCTGGACACCGTGGCCCTGCTGCCGCTGGTGGTGCTGGGGACCTTCAGCCTGCTCAAGGACGGCAAATACATGCTTTATATGAGCAGCCTGGCTCTGTCCGTCTTTTGCAGCTACTATATCGGCCTGTTTACCTGCATCTTCGTGCTGCTGATCTTCATCGGCTGGCACATCGTCAACTGGGACGATCTGGGCGGCTTCGGCCTGCGGCTGCTGAAATTCTTCGTCTTCACCGTGGTGGCTCTGGGTATGACCGCCGTGCTGACGATCCCCGCCTATCTGGGGCTCCAGTCCACCTCCTCCGCCGTCAACAAGTTCCCGGAGGACAACGCCCTTAACATTGTCAAGAGCGAGTCCATCTCCACGGAAGAGGCCATGCAGGCCCTCAGCAGAGGCAGTCTGGCGGAGCTGTACCATTTCTTCGGCAAGGAGCCCCCGACGGGCTCCCCCGACGCCACCGTAAAAACCTCCTGGATCGGCACCTCCGGCGCCTTCCGGGCCCTGAAGCACGGCTACGTGGGAGAATTCTTCCGCTCCTTCCGGATGCCGATGACCGCCATGCGCTCTGTGCTGGCCAACACCGCCGACGGGGTGACGCCCACCTCCATGGAGGGCCTGCCCAACGTTGCCTGCGGCTTCACCACCCTGATCCTGGCCCTGCTGTATCTGTTCTGTAAAAAGATCCCCCTCAAGGAACGGATCGTGATGGTGCTGCTGCTGTTCTTCTTCGGCCTGAGCTTCATTCTCCGCACCCTGGATTATATCTGGCACGGGTTCCACTTCCCGAATATGCTGCCCCACCGGTTCAGCTTCCTTTGGAGCTTCGTGGTCATCTTTATGGCCTACCGGGCCTACACCCAGCTGGAAACCCTCCGCTGGTGGCGGGTGGCCCTGATGGTGATCCCCCTGGTGCTGATCCTGATCTGCGTCTGCCGGACCACCAAGGAGGCCCGGGTGCTGGTGCCCACCATCGCCGTGAGCCTGGTGCTCACTGCCCTGCTGCTGCTCCACTCCCTGAAGCTGCTGCCCAAGACCGTGCTGGTCTGGGGGCTCTGCATCCTCATGTTCTGTGAGGGCGTGCTGAGCGCCATCTGCGGCGTGGCCCAGGTGGGCACCACCGACGGCGCCTCCTATCCCTACAAGGGCGCGGACGTCAAGGCCATGGTGGCGGTGATGAAGGACCGGGAAGCGGATTCCCTGGACCTGTGGCGGGCGGAATTGGCCACAAAGCACACCCTCAACGACAGCACCCTGTTCAACTTCAACGGGGTCAGCGTCTTCTCCTCCGCCGCCAACAGCCGGATTTCGGCCTTCCTCCAGTCCATCGGTCTGGCCGCCAGCGTGGCGGGCAATCGCTACTCCTACCAGGAGGCGGACCCCTTCACGAACCTGCTGCTGGGGGTCAAATACCTGATCGACCGGCAGGGCCGCCATGTGGATCCCGAGTACTTCGAGCAGGTGGATCAGTCCGGCAGCGTCCTGCTGCTGGAAAACAAGGCCTATCTGCCCATGGGCTTTGTGGTGCACGAGGCCGCCGCAAATTATACCCCGGAGGTCAAGTCTCTGCCCTATGACCAGCTGAATCTGCTGTTCAAGCAGATGACCGGCCGGGAGGAGCCCCTGTTCGACCCCTTCTACTCCAGCTCTGTGGAGGCCCTGGGCACGGCGGAGCTGACCCGCTCCGGGTCCACCAGCTTCACCTGCAAATCCGGTCCCGACGAAAACAACTGCGTCCAGGTCACCTTCCGGATGCCCTACACCGGCCACCTGTGCATCTACTCCAAGAGCACCAACGCCAAGGATCTGGTCTGGTATCTCAACGGGGTCCGGCAGTACACCTACAGCGACAAATACGGCTACAACCGCTATATGGGCATCTTTGACGCCGGCGACGAGATCTCCCTGCGCTATATCGCCGGCAAGGGCACCTCTTATTACGCCACCTTCGGCGCCGCGGTTTTCCGCTCCGACCGGTTTGACGCGGCCTATGAAGACCTGTCCCGGAACGGTCTGATGCTCACCAATCTCACCGATACGCTGATCGAGGGCGCCGTCCAGCTCAACGAGCCCGGCCTGGTCTACACCTCGATCCCCTACGACAACGGCTGGACCCTCACCATCGACGGAAAGCCCGCCAAGATCACCCCCGTGGGCGACGCCATGATCGCCTTCCGGGCCGAGCCGGGCCTGCACATGATCCGGCTGGAGTTTGAGACCCCGGGCTTCTCCCTGGGCGCCAAGATCTCCCTGATCTGCACCGTGGCCTTCCTGCTGCTGCTGGCCCTGTCGCTGCTGCTGCGGTTCCGGCAGCCCCCCATCGTCAAGGTCAGGATGAAGCTGGCCGACCCGAGAACGGATCTGCCGGAGGCGCTTCCCCCCGCGGAGGAGCAGCCCCTGCCCCCGGGCAGCGGCTCTGCCCCCACCCTCACCATGCCGCCGCTGGAGGACTCCGAGCTCCGGGGTCTGCCCACACCGCCTTCGGCGGAGCCCGCCCCGAAGCCCGCTCTGCCGGAGCAGGAGTCCCTGGGCGACGAGGAGCTGGACCGGCTGGTGGCCTCTTTCCTGAGCCCCGAGGCATCGCAAGATCCCGCCCAGTCCCCGACCCCGGCGGCGCCTGCTGCCGACGAGCCGATGCCGGCATCCCCTCTGCCCGAGGCCCCGCCCATGACGGCAGACACCACCCCCCTGCCGGAGCGCAACCTGCCCGCGCCGCCTCCGCCGGATTCCGGAGAGGAGGTCTACTCCCTGGAGGAGCTGGACCGGCTGCTGAAGGGTGAAAAACCGGAGGACAATTAATCACCACACGGCCTTCCCCGGCAACGGGGGAGGCCGTATCTTGTGGATTGCCCGGTTTGCGACCACAATTTTTCTCAAAACGGGCAAAAACCGGAAATTTATGTTGACTTTTTCCCCCTTTACAGGCTATAATATACGCCGTATGAGCCGAAAGGCTCCAAATTCACTCGCTGCGGCTGTTTCACAGCTGTTGAGCATATTCTTCTATAGGAGGTGTACACCATGCTGCGTACCTATCAGCCCAGAAAGCGTCACAGATCCAAAGTCCACGGTTTCAGAAAGAGAATGGCTACCGCCAACGGCCGCAAGGTCCTTGCTCGCCGTCGTGCCAAGGGCAGAGCCGTCATTTCTGCTTAATCGGAACATCGGATGGCGGCGCGCCTGCATCGGCGCGTCCCTGTACAACACAGAGAACGGTCAGGCAGTCCGTATATTGCCATGAAAGCGTTCGGGGTGAACGGATGGAGCATCTGTTCGCCCCGAACCCGTATTGACCCACCCCGGGGAGGCCTTCATTTTGGAATTTACCACGGCGCTGAAGCTCAACCACGTATTCCGCAGGCTCTATGCCAAGGGCGATTCCGCTGTTGGCAGCTTTGTCGTGGTCTACTGCCGGCGCAACGGCCTTTCAGAAAACCGCCTCGGCATCACCACCGGCACCAAGCTGGGGCACGCCGTCCAGCGGAACCGGGCCCGGCGCCGGCTGCGGGAAACCTACCGTCTCAATGAGCATCGGCTCAAGCAGGGCTACGACATCGTGCTCGTGGCCCGATCCAGAAGCATCACCGGGGATTTTGAGGAGCTGCAGCGGAGCTTTCTGCACCAGTGCAAAAAGCTGCGCCTGCTGCGGGAGGAGTAAGCTATGAAGAAAATTTTTCTCGCGCTGATCCGCTTCTACCAGCGGCATATCTCCCCTGCCTTTCCCCGCCGCTGCCGCTTTGAGCCCACCTGCAGCGAATACGCCGTCCAGGCCATCGGCAAATACGGCGCCCTCAAAGGAGGCGCGCTGGCCACTCGCCGTCTCTGCCGCTGCCATCCCTGGTCCAAACGGGACTATTTCGATCCTGTGCCCTGACGGGCGCACCCTGCGCAACCAGCGAACCCCGGAAGAAAGACCGGTTTTCCGGCCATCACCATTGTGTATGGAGTGACACACAAGATGAAAAAACGATTTGTAACCCGCGCTGTGAGCCTGCTGGCGATCCTGATGCTGCTGGTCGGCATTCTGACGCTCACGGGCTGCAGCAACACCAACCCGGCGTCCAAGTATCTGAAGGAGTATCAGATCGGCGCCGACGGCGAGACCCTGGAAATCACAGAGCCTCCCGAAACCGAGAGCGCTTCCGGCCCTGCCGGCTCCGAAACCGCCGAGAGCACCGAGCCCGGCGAAACCGGTGAAACCGGAGAGCCCTCCGAAACCGAAGCGCCCACCGAACCCGAAGAAGAGACCGGCCCCGAGACCGGCTCCCGGGTGGACGAGTCCAAGCTCAACGACAGCTACAAGCTGGGCTTCTTCGACTATGTGAAGCTGCCCTTCTCCTACCTGCTGCGCTGGCTCTACGACTTCACCCAGAGCTACGGCTGGGCCCTGATCCTCTTCGCCCTGATCGTCAAGATCATCCTCCTGCCCGCCTCCGCCAAGAGCAAGAAGGGCATGATGAAGATGTCCCGTCTCACCCCCAAGGTCAAGGCCCTGGAGGAGAAGTACGGCGACGACAAGCAGGCCTACCAGATGGAGGTCAACAAGCTCTACCGGGAGGAGGGCGCCAGCGGCTGCGGCGGCTGTATCTGGTCTCTGCTGCCCCTGCTGATCCTGATCCCCCTGTATGAGATCATCCGCGAGCCCATCACCTGGCTGATGTTCCACGGCAAGGTCTCCGAGCTGCAGCTGGGCCAGATCCAGAACGTGCTGCTTCGGAACAAGGTCAGCATGGACATCAAGAACGTCTATTGGCAGATGCAGGCCATTCCCTTTATCAAGGGCGGCGTGAAGGAAGAGATGCAGGTCATCAGCCAGCAGATCGTCTCCATGAACACCAAGTTCCTGGGCATCGAGCTGGCGACCATCCCCAAGTTCCTGTTCTGGAAGAACACCGATCAGGGCTGGTGGAACGCCATCGGCCAGTTCCTGCTGCCCATCATCTCCGGCGGCATGAACCTGATTTCCATGTGGGTCAGCACCAAGCTGAACAACACCGTCATCGTGGACGACAAGGGCCGGCAGGACGCCGAGATGGCCAAGCAGAACCAGACCAACAAGATCATGACCTACATGATGCCTCTGATGTCCGTGTACATCGGCTTCGTGGCGCCGGCAGGTCTGTCCATCTACTGGATTGTCCAGGGTCTGTTCAGCCTGGTCCAGGACTACTTCCTCACCAAGCACTACAAGAAGATCTACGACGCCGAGGACGCCGTGAAGCAGGCCGAGGCCGCCAAGGAGGCTGCCCTGGAGGCGGAACGGGAGCGTCAGCGCGCCCTGCGCCGGGCTGAGAATCCCGACGGCATGGTGGGCAGCGCCAGCAAGAAAAAGCAGCAGCAGCGGGAAAGGAACGAGCAGGCTGCCAAGGAAGCCGCCTACCAGGAAAAGCGGGCCGCTGAAAAGGCCCGGGACTCCGAACCCGCCGCCGAGCCCGTCGACACCAGCCGTCCCAATCGCCGCGGCAGAAACTACGATCCCAACCGCTACAAGACCGACAACGACAGCTCCTCCGAGGATTGAGGAGCACCGAAGGAGTTAGCAAGCAATGGAAAAATATATCATCACCACCGGCAAGAGCATTGATCTGGCCATCCAGAGCGCTCTGGCCGAGCTGCAGCTGAACCGGGACGCGGTCTCGGTGGAAGTGCTGGAGAACGCCCGGTCCGGTTTCCTGGGCATCGGCGCCTGCCCTGCCAAGGTGAAGGTGACCTACGAGGTCCCCGATCCCAAGCCCGCAGAGCCCGCCCCCGCCCTGTCCTCCGCCTCCCGGAAGCCCAAGAAGCAGGCCCCCAAGCTGGAAAAGCCTCTGGAGATGCCGGCTCCCGTCCGGAAGCCCGAGGCCCCCAAGATTGAAAAGCCCGCCGAGGCCCCCAAGCAGGAGGCCCCCAAGGCCGAAAAGCCCGCCAAGAAGCAGGCTCCCCGCCGGGAAGCGCCCAAGACCCCCGCGGTCCGGAGGGAATTCGCCCCCGCGGAGCCCGGCTCCCTGGAGGAGAAGGCTGAGATCTTCCTGAAGGGCCTTCTGGAGCGGATGGATTCCGACGCGGTGCCCCATGCCTACCGGAAGGACAGCGAGACCATCCGAGTGGAGCTGGTGGGCGAGAATCTGGGCGCGCTGATCGGCCGCCGGGGCGAGACCCTGGACGCCATCCAGCACCTGGCCAACTACGCCCTGAACCACGATTCCTCCAAGCGGACCCGGATCAGCGTGGACGCGGAGAATTACCGGGGCAAGCGGGAGCAGACGCTCCAGCAGCTGGCCCGGAAGGTGGCCGCCAACGTGGTCAAGAACAAGCGGGAGAAGATGCTGGAGCCCATGAACGCCTATGAGCGCCATGTGATCCACGCCACCCTGCAGGACATGCCCAACGTCACCACCTATTCCACCGGCACTGAGCCCAACCGCCGCGTCATCGTGGCCTACGAAAAGTAAGAACAAAAGCACCGGCCCACATCCGTTCGGGTGTGGGCCGGTGCGTTTGTTCAATTGAGAATTGAAAATTGAGAATTGAGAATTGAGTATTTGCGCTGTTTTACAGATTGGGATTTGTCGGGCTGTGCCCGTAGGGGCCGATGCCCACATCGGCCCTACCCCGGATCAGCGTGAGGGCCGATGTGGGCATACCCGCAGGGCACGCAGTCGGCCCCTACGAATTGAAATCGACAAATCCCGATTTGCAAAGCTTTGAAATTATTCACTATTCACTTAATTAGCACCCCTCCACCACCGCGCTTTGCGCGGCGGTCCCCCTCCCCTATAGCCTACGGCGATAGGGGAGGTTTTTTCGGAGCCCTGGTGACTAGTGCCTAGTGCCTGGTGCCTGGTGCCTGGTGCCTGTTGCCTGCTATCTAACCTTTGCGCCGCAGGAGCCGCAGAAGGCGGATTTGCCGTCCAGGGGGGCGCCGCAGCTGCCGCAGAAACCGGAGGGCTTTTTCGCTCCGCCGTATTTGAGGCCGGCAGGGGTCCCCGCATAGGCAGGCGGGACCGGCGTGCCGGGATAGGCGGGCGGGGTCTGCGGCTTGGGGGGCTTCAGGCCCGCGTTCTTTTTGCGCTTCAGCAGCAGGATCGTCACCACGACCGCCGCTGCCAGCACCAGCAGGCCCAGGCCGATCCAGATCAGGAAGCTCAGATCCTTCTCTGCCGGTTCTCCGCCGCCGCCGTCCAGGGTGTCGTCGATCCTTCCGTCGCCGTCATAGTCCACCCAGAGCTTGGTGGACTCGCTCCGGGTGGAATTGCCCCGGATCTGGGTCTCGGGCCGGATCTCCACGTCCTTGATCTCCCGGACGTCGGTATACTCGCCCTCGCCGTCCATATAGCGGACGGTGTAGTTCATGGTGCCTTCCCCGTTGCCGGTGATGTCGATCTGGTAGTTCACACCCTCCCGCAGCCGCAGGATCTTGGTCCGGTTGTCCCCGTACCAGGAGTCGCCTTCTCCGTCCTCATAGGTCAGACTGCCGAAGCTGGTGCGGTTCAGATTCTGGTTGGAGCTCAGGGTCTCCCCGTTGTAGGTGACCTCTACGTCCACCGGGCAGGCCACCCGGACGTAGATGTAGGGGGTGCCGTTCAGCTGATCCGCCACGTCCTCGAAGAAGAACTGCAGATTCTCGGCCTCGTCCACCTCGAAGTGGCAGCCGGGGCTGGCGATGCCCTCCATGGACCGCTGGGCAGCGTAGGAGGAGCCCCAGCCGTCGAAGAAGCCCAGGGTGTAGATGATGATGCCCTGCTCCTTCAGCTCGTTGGCATAGGCGGTCAGCGCTTCGTCTGTCCTGCCCTCGTTGGCTTCGCCGTCGCTCATCAGAACGATGATCCGTTTCCGGGCGTGGGATTCCTGCAGCATCTGCTCAGCGGTCTGCAGACCGGCATCGGTGTTGGTACTGCCGCCGGTATACATGGCGTTGACCGTGTCCTTCAAATACTGCTCGGACATGCTGAAATCCGCCCGCATGGCGGCAGCGTCGTCATAGCTGACGATTCCGACACTGGCGTCATTCTGCAGCACCGTCTCGATGAAGCTGCAGGCGGCCTCCTTGGTCTCCCGGAGCTTGTAGCCGTCCATACTGCCGGAGGTGTCCAGCACCAGGACCACGTCCCGGACGTCGGAGGTCTCCCGCACCGACTGGCCGTAGAGCCGCTCATTCTCCAGCAGGTTGAGCTTCTCCTGGACGGCTGCGGCATACCGCTGCGCCCCCCAATAGTTGGGGTGCATGGAATAGGAGCTGGTCAAGTCAACGCCCTTCAGATCCTGGGACTTGATGTCCGGGAAGTAATAGATCGGATTGATATAGGCGTCGTCCGAGTAGGCCTGGTGACCCTGGAACTTTGACGCCACATCGACAAACTCGATCTTCATGCCGTCCTGCCGGCACTCTGTAATCAGGGCAGCGATCCGGTTGTTCAGGATCCGGACCGCCCAGTTGATGTACTCGGATTCATACCGGTTGAAGGCTGCGCCCTTGCCGCTGTAGTCCAACAGCTCCGGATAGCCTGCCACAAGGATCGTCGCGTTGGGCGCGGCCTCTTCGATCCGCTTGTAGGCGTCGCGCAGCTTGTAATAGATGCCGCCCTCATCATAGAAATGATTCAGCTTGTCGTCGATGAAATCATACAGGGCCGTGCTGAGAATGGTATGATGGGCCTGCTTCAGGACGCCGACAAAGTCCACGTCGTTTCCCCCGATGGTGATGGTCACGTAATCCACGTCGTACCGATCCAGGCCCGGGGTGTTATAAAACACGTCCAGCTGTCCGGGGAGCATTTTATAGCCTTTTATGCCGTCTCTGTCATAGTCCTTGCGCTGTTCTCCCTCTTTTTCTCCGGTCTTCTCGTTGACCACCTTCGTGCCGGTCCGTCTGATGTGCTCGGTGGTTGCGCCGGAGGACGCCACAAAATACCAGTTTTCATTCCTGTGGTCGCTCATCCGACCCACGTTGGGCAGGGTCAGCATGCCGGACCAGGCGTTTTTCGAACGGTGGGCCAGCCAGTCGTCCTCCCTGCACTTGGTTCCCATGGAAGAATCCTGCCCGTAAAACGGTTCGATTCCCTCTCCGGAGGAATAGGAATCGCCGAGGGACACAATGATGGGTCTGTCGTTTGCGCCAGTCGAGGTCGTCTCTGCCTCGGCCCTGACGGAGCCCTGCAGGACCATCGGAAGGACCAGCGCCGCACAGAGCAGCCAGGTCAGTATCCGCTTCATCCATCTGTTCTTTTTCATCTCTGGCTCACCTCCCAACGGTCCAGCTCGTCCAGCGCCCGGGCGTCGATGTGCTCGATCGTCTTCAAAAAGATCTGATTGCTGTCCGGCACGACGGTATAGAACCGATTGCTTTCGCCGTCATAGTTCATGATTGTGATGGACTCGGAGATCAGACAGGCCTGGCCCCAGCCCGTGTCGGCGTTATAGGTCATAGGCTCCGCCTGGAACACCCCGTTGATCTCCGTCACCGACCAGAGCGCCCCGTCCTCCGAGACGTAATAGGTCTGATAAAAGGGATGCTTCCCGGTTCCGGTCTCTGAGATTTCCTGCTCTCCGATATACCTTCCATCCATGTCATAGCAGGCCACGATGGGGTATCCCGTGAAGCCGCGTTCGGCGAAGATCCTGCTGATCTCCGCCTCGGTCCGGATCGTTCCGGCGTTCTTCGCATCCGTCCGTTCCAAAATCGAGCCTTGCTCGGTCAGATACGCCTCCGGGTCCGGGCGTTCCAGGGTCTCCTCCGGAATGATCCGCGGGCCGTCCGCTTCCGGGCCCCTGGTCAGGCCGACGCCCCCCAGGAGCTTGCCCAGGAAGGGCAGGTTCACCACGCCGAAATACTGCAGGGCGCACAGCGTCAGGAAGGCG
>CACXJE010000024.1 GCA_902767915.1 Oscillospiraceae bacterium
TCCCGTCGGCATGCAAA
The DNA here is from genome assembly GCA_902767915.1 of Oscillospiraceae bacterium. Lineage (GTDB taxonomy): Bacteria > Bacillota > Clostridia > Oscillospirales > Oscillospiraceae > JAFRPC01. Next base: position 18 of record CACXJE010000024.1, read on the forward strand.
GCGGGAGAAGGAAGCCGTCCCGCATTAAGTCGGGAAACGGAAAAACATGAGAGCGGCATTGGGCTGCTTTCATGTTTTTTTGTTCTTATTTTGAGAATTGTAAACTTTTTTTGAACATCAAGGCTTGACATTTGCCGGAATCAGTGGTATAAAGAACAAGTAAGATGAAAGCAAATGGGGCCTGTTTTGAACAACGGCCTTTTTGCTTGCTGTTTTTATCACTTTTCAGAAATACACCGTTCAGATCAACCGACACTTTGAATTGATTTGAACGAAATCCGAGGGAGCATGAACATGGAACTGACTCGCAGACAATTTGACATTCTTCAGACCCTGGCCACAGTGCCCTCTGTGACCACTCAGCGGGATCTGGAAAAAGTCACCGGCCATTCTCTGGGCGCCATCAACCGCTGCATGAAGGAATTGGCCGATCTGGGCTATGTAAGCATGGGCAAGATCACGAACAACGGCCTGTACGCCCTGGAGCCCTATCGGGTAAAGCGGGCGGTGTTCATCGCCGCCGGGTTCGGAACCCGTCTGGTGCCCATCACCCTGAATACCCCCAAGCCTCTGGTTCGGATCCACGGGGTTCGCATCATCGACCGTCTGATCGACGCCTGCCTGGCTGCCGGAATCAATGAGATTTACATCGTCCGGGGCTATCTGGCGGAGCAGTTTGACCAGCTGCTGTATAAGTACCCCATGATCCGGTTCCTGGAGAACCCGGCCTTCAATGAGGCCAACAACATTTCCAGCGCCCTGGTGGCCCGGTATCTGCTTTCCAACGCCTATGTGTTTGAGGCGGATCTGCTGATCTCCAACCCCAACATCATCACCAAGTACCACTACACCTCCAACTTCCTCGCCATCCGCAAGGACCGGACCGACGACTGGTGCTTCGAGGTGAAGAACGACGTGATCACCGAGGAGAAGGTGGGCGGCGAAAACTGCTGGCAGATGGTGGGCATTTCCTACTGGAACGAGGCCGACGGTCACAAGCTTTCCCAGGACATCCCCGACGTGTACAATTCCCCCGGCGGCAAGGAACGCTATTGGGAGCAGGCCCCCCTGGTCTACCGCAAGGAGCATTATGCGGTTGAGGTCCGCGAGTGCTTCGATGAGGATATCGTAGAGATCGATACCTTCCGGGAGCTCAAGGCTGTGGACAGCACCTATGACGTTTGAAAAACTAATGTGAGAGGAAACACAAACAAATGAAGAAACAGACACCGGAAATCCAGCAGAGCAACGGCTCTCTGAAGCGTCAGCTTTCCCCCATGCACGTGTGGGCAATCGCCTTCGGCTGCGTGATCGGCTGGGGCTCCTTCATCAATCCCGGCAAGAAGTTCCTGTCTAATTCCGGCGTGGCCGGCACCGCCATCGCCATGGTCCTCGGCGCCCTGGTTATGATCATCATCGCCTTCTCCTACGCCTACATGGTGCCCAAGTACCCCAAGGCCGGCGGTGAGTTCACCTTCACAAAGAACTGCTTCGGCAAGCGGATGGCCTTCCTCTGCGGCTGGTTCCTGGTGGCGGCCTATCTGACCAACGTCCCCATGAACAGCACCGCCATTGCCCTGATCATTGACGGCCTGACCGGCCATAAGGGCATCCTGAACTTCGGCTTCCACTATACCCTGGCAGGAACCGACATCTACTTCGGTCAGATGATCCCGGCCATGTCGATTTTGATCCTGTTCGGATTTTTGAACATCATCGGCGTCAAGAAGGCCGGCATCGTCCAGACCATCCTGGCCTGCCTGCTGGTGGTCTGTGTGTTCACCCTGTTCCTCAGCGCGCTGTTCAGCGCCAAGGCCAAGGGTGTGAATATGGCTCCCATCTGGGGCTTCGATTACGATAAAGAGGCCGCCAAAGCTGCTGTGAACGCAGGTCTGAAGCCGGAGGAGATCGGCCAGGCAATTTCCCGGACCTCCCATGCCGGAACCGCCGGCATCATGAGCGCGATCCTGGCCACCTTCGCCATTGCGCCCTGGGCCTATGTGGGCTTTGACGCCATTCCCCAGGCTGCGGAGGAGTTCAACTTCTCCTTCAAGAAGGTCAGCTTCATTATGATGATCGCCATTGTCTTCGGCTGCTTCGTTTACACCAGCAATAACACCGTGGCTGCCGCAGCCCTGGCCAACTGGCCCGAGCGTGTGATGGCCGGCGAGTGGGTGGTCCTGGTGGCTGCGGAAGAGCTGCTCGGGCCCTTCGGCAAGGTGCTGGTAGGCGTGGGCGTCTCCTGCGCGGTCCTGTCCGGTATCATGGGCTTCTATCTGGCCTCCTCCCGTCTGATGTACTCCATGGCCCGGGACGGCTATCTGCCCGCCTGGTTCGGCAAGGTCGACAACCGGTTCGGCACCCCCAAGAACGCCATGATCTTCTGCGTGGCCGTGAGCCTTTCCGGTCCTGTCCTGGGCCGTGAAGCGCTGGGCTGGTTCGTGGATATGTGCGCCATCGGCGCCTCCATCGGCTACTTCTTCACCTGTGCCAGCACCCTGGTCACCGCCAGAAAGCACAAGGATGCTTCCGTCTTCCTGAAGGTGATGGCTGCCATCGGCGTTGTGTTCTCCGTGGCCTTCATGGTTCTGCAGCTGATCCCGATCCCCGGCCTGGAGGGCGTCCACTTCGGCAATGAGAGCTATATCATGCTGGCGGTCTGGATCGTTCTGGGCCTGATCTTCTACGCCATGCAGTGGAAGCACTTCCGCAAGAGCGAGTATTGATTTTCAGTCAAACAGGTACCCAAGATTATTTGGGTACCTGTTTTTTCGTACGATTCTAATGCTGCTGCAGTTCGTAGGGGCCGATGCCCACATCGGCCCTCCAGATAAACATGCGATCATTCATTTGCAATGAAAAAGAGGCACCCGGAGCCTTCCGGATACCTCTTTTTTATTCTTTTCTTACACGGCGGGGCGTTGGTCAGAACGTGGCAACCTCCTGGGCGGGGGCTTCGGCAGGCACCACGGAAACGGCTGTCAGGATCGGGCCGGTGCCCTTGTACAGGGGATGGTGCTTGACGGAGACCTTGGCGGTCACTGTGACCCAGGAGCGCATCTCCAGCTTTTTGCAGTCCGCGTACTTGCAGGGCAGGCCCATGAAGGTGATGTCCGCCTCGCAGCAGGTCATCACGAACCGGCCGGGGGCAAAGACGCCGGGCTTGTCGTTCTTGAGCCGGGCCACCTGCCCCTTGAACCGGACGGTTTTGCCGTCATACTTCTTGGGCTCCTCGGTGATGTCCCGGTAAAACAAGGCGTAATCCTCATCCTGCACGGTCACGATGGGGGCGTTCAGATCGAAGGGCAGGGGATCCTGAATGTCGTCGAACTCGGTGGTGCCGTCGGTGTGATCGTAAACGATGTCGATCCGGCGGTTCAGAGCCCGGGCCAGCTTGTGCAGGGCCATCTTGTCGATGTCGGCGGTCATGCGGTTGAAAACCACCATTTCCGCTCCGGAGAGCTTGTCCACCACCAGAGCGCGCAGATTTGTGTTATAGCTGAGAATGGTCCCGGCGTCGGCAAACATGACCTCCTGGGCCAACTGCCAGTCCTCAGGCATTTTTCGGTAGAAGGGCTCGATCATCTGCATGCCGTTGAGCTCTACGATCACCCGGGCAGCCCGATGCTTCTTGGCCAGAGCAGCCAGCTCCTCTGTGGTGACGGTCTCCTGGTCGATCACCTCGGCGTAGACCTCCTTGTGGGGGTAGGTGGAGGGATCATATTCCTCCTCGCCCTCCTCACAGATCAGAACCAGGGTCCGTTCTCCGGCGTTGAACCGGGGATCCTCCAGAGTTTCCTGGATGAACTTGGTTTTTCCGGCGTCCAGAAAGCCGGTAAAGGCATAGACGGGAATCGGCATTTCCAACCTCCCGCTTACACGCCGAACAGCTCGGCAATGGCGGCCTCGTCGATCTTGGAGCCGATGACGCAGAGCCGGCCGATCACGTCGGCAGGGCCGTAGCGGACGTCGATCTCGCCGGGCACATGGTCAAAGTGGAGCCAGCGGCCGTCGGTGCAGGGGACAATGCCCTTTGCCCGCAGGACCATGCCGTATTCCAGAGTGTCGTCCAGGGATTCCAGAGCCTCCCGAAGCTCGGCCTCGGTGAACTGCTTTGCGGTTTCCTTGCCCCAGCTGGTGAAGACCTCGTCGGCGTGATGATGGTGATGATGATGCTCGTGGTCGTGATGATGTTCGTGCTCGTCATCCTCATGATCGTGATGATGGTGGTGGCACTCGCAAGCCTCGTCCTCGTCATGATGATGGTGATGATGCGCGTGCTCCTCCTCGTCCTCATCATGGTCATGGTGATGATGGTGGCACTCGCATTCCTCGTCCTCGTCGTGATCGTGATGGTGCTCCTCCTCCAGCTCCTTCAGCATGGCCTCCAGGGTGTCTGGGGTCTCCATGGCCTTCCGCAGCTGGGCGCCGGTGAGCTCGTCCCAGGGGGTGGTGACCAGAGCGGCCTTCTGGTTGTGCTGCCGGATCAGCTCCACAGCGGCGGCCAGCTTTTCGGGCTTCATGCCCTGGGTGCGGCTGAGAATGATGCAGGCGGCGGTCTCGATCTGGTTGTTGTAGAACTCACCGAAGTTCTTCATATAGACCTTGACCTTGGTGGCGTCCGCCACGGCAACGGCGGAGCCCAGAACAGCCTCGTGCTCGGCGGCATTCTGCACGGCAACGATGACGTCGCTGAGCTTGCCCACGCCGGAGGGCTCGATCAGGATCCGATCGGGATGGTACTCATGGATGACCTTCCGCAGAGCCTCGCCGAAATCGCCCACCAGGGAGCAGCAGATGCAGCCGGAGTTCATTTCGGTGATCTGGATGCCGGCCTCCTTGAGGAAGCCGCCGTCAATGCCGATCTCGCCGAATTCATTCTCGATCAGCACCAGCTTTTCGCCGGCATAGGCCTCGGAAATCAGCTTCTTGATGAGGGTGGTTTTGCCCGCGCCCAGGAAGCCGGAGAAAATATCAATTCTTGTCATAAAAAAACCTTCTTTTCTGTGGATTTCTTAAAATATTATAACATAGCCTGTCAATCCCAAAGCCGGGAAAAAGTATGGCCGAATTGTAAATTTTTGGAAAAAAGGCGCCCTCCTTTGGGAGAGCGCCTGATGCTTATTCGCAGATGGCCTCGCCGGCCTTGTAGATGTCGCCTGCACCGACGGTGAGAATGATGTCACCGGGCCGGGCAATGGACTTCAGATAGTCCGAAACCTGAGGCAGGGTCTCAAAGCAGACCGAGCCGGGAATCTCCGCGGCCAGATCGCTGGAGTGGATGCCGACGGTGTTCTGTTCCCGGGCGGCATAGATTTCCGCCAGCACCAGATGATCCACGGTTTTCAGCACGTCTACAAACTGGGAGAACAGGGCCTTGGTCCTGGTGTAGGTGTGGGGCTGGAAGGCCAGGACGATCCGCTGATAGCCCATGGTCCGAACAGCAGTCAGCATGGCTGCCAGCTCGCCGGGATGGTGGGCGTAGTCGTCATAGATGTCCGCGCCGTTGCAGCGGCCCTTGAACTCCAGCCGGCGGCCGGCGCCCCGGAATCCGGCGATGCCCCGGGCCGTGGAGTCCCCGTCAATGCCCATGTGCCAGGCCACGGCAGCGGCGCCCAGGGCGTTGACCGCGTTGAACTTCCCGTAGACAGAAAGCTCCAGGTGGCAGTACAGGCTGCCCTTGCAGATCACGTCAAAGCTCCGGAAATCCTCGGACAGGTTGGCGGGATGTACGTCGTTCTCCGGGCTGAGTCCGAAGGTGAGATACGTCAGACCCTCCAGCGCCTTGCGGGTGTTGGCGTCGTCGCCGTTGGCAATGATGATGCCGGAAGGGGGGACCAGCTCCGCGAAATGCCGGAAGGAGGCCTGAATGTCCGCCAGGTCCTTGAAGAAATCCAGGTGATCCTCTTCGATGTTGTTGATGACCGCCACCGTGGGGAAGAAGTTGTGGAAGGAGTTGCAGTATTCGCAGCTCTCGGCAATGATGGTGTCGCCGCTGCCGACTCTGTGGCCGGCGTGGAGCAGAGGGAGATACCCGCCGATCATCACGGTGGGATCCTTCCGGGCCTCCATGAAGATATGGGTGACCATGCTGGTGGTGGTGGTTTTGCCGTGGGTGCCGGCGATGCAGACAGCGTTTTTGTACTCCTGCATCAGCACGCCCCAGGCCTCGGCCCGTTCAAACACCGGGATGCCGGCAGCCCGGGCGGCGGCGATTTCCGGGTTGTCGTTGTGGGCGGCGGCGGTGCGGATAATGCAGTCCGCGCCCTGGATGTTCTCGGCCCGATGCCCGATGAAGACCCGGATCCCCTTGGAGATCAGCTCGTCGGTGGAAACGGAGGAATTCATATCGGAGCCGGTGATTTCCAAGCCCCGTTCCCGGAGCACCAGGGCCAGGGGCCGCATCGAAACGCCGCCGATGCCCACCAGGTGGACCCGCTTACCGGGCTGGAAGAAGAATCTCATTTTCTGGGTTCTGTCTTTGGCCATTGTTGTTTGCCTCGCTTCTATCATCAATGCGGATCATACCGCTCGGTTTCTGGATAACTTGAAGTATTATAGTATGTATGCCAGGAAATCGCAAGGGTTTTTTTACGGGATTCCGTATTTTTTTCCGACTTCTTTCGGAGCAGAATAAAGCCTCACAGGAGTTGCGCTGCATAAACGGAAGCCAACCATGCATAGAGTGGACAGAAAAACTGTGCCTTGAACAGAACCCGGAGGGACCTATGGAACGGCTTTTGTATTTGCTGGAGCGAGCGGTTTGGAGCTGGCCTCTTTTGTGTCTGATTCTCGGGACCGGTCTGTATCTCACCGTCCGACTGCGGTTTCTTCCGCTGCGGCGTCTGAAAAAGGCCATGGGGCTGCTGTTCCGACCGGGAGAGGGAACGGGCGTAACGCCCTTCGGCGCTCTTTGCACCACCCTTTCCGCCACCATCGGCACCGGGAACCTGGTGGGGGTTGCCTCCGCCCTGGCCCTTGGAGGCCCGGGAGCCCTGTTTTGGATGGAGATCAGTGCCGTCACCGGAATGGCCGTCAAATACGCGGAGGGCTTTCTGGCAGTCCGGTTTCGGGATCGAGATCCTTCCGGCCGTCCCTTCGGCGGTCCCGCTACCTATATCGTGAGGGGCCTTGGTCCCCGCTGGCGGCCCCTGGCGGTGTGCTTTGCGGCCCTTGGAGCGGCTGCCGGGCTCTGCGGCGTAGGGACCTTCGTCCAGGTGGGCAGCATCACCGCCTGCCTGAGCGGGTATCTGACCAGATGCTTTCCGGGAGCATCGCATGTGCTGCTGGCAGGCAGATCCGTTCCCGCAGCCGTTGTTGTGACAGGCTTGGGATTGACCCTTGCGTCCGCTCTGCTGATCTTTCGGGACATCCGGGTAATCAGCCGGGTTTCCGCGCTGCTGGTCCCCCTGATGGGGGGACTGTATCTGCTCTGCTGCCTTTGGATCCTCATGGGCAGACTGCAGGTCCTGCCGGCAGTCCTGGTTCGGGTAATCCGGGGCGCTGTCAGACCGGAGGCGGCCTTCGGAGGCTTTTTCGGGGCAGTGAGTGCCGGTGTCAGCCGGGGCGTCTTCTCCAATGAGGCGGGCCTCGGGACTGCTCCCATTGCTGCCGCCAGTGCGGAGGGCGTCACCCCGGCGGAGCAAGGTCTGGTGTCTATGACGGCCTCGGTATTTGATACGCTTCTGGTTTGCACCATGACCGGCCTGGTGATTCTGAGCGTAGAGGGAAGTCTGGCCCAGGGCGGAAGCTGGGCCGTGATGGAGGCCTTTTCCGCGGCCCTCCCGCTGCCAACGGTCTGTGCCCGGGGCCTGGTGGTAGTCTGCCTGACCCTGTTTGCCTTCACCACCGTGGTGGGTTGGAGCTTTTACGGTCTCCGCTGCCTGGAATTTCTGACGGCAAACAACGCTGCCGCCGCTCTGGTCTATCGGATCGTCTATGTGGTCACGGTGTTTTTCGCGCCATATTTTCCGGTGCAATCCCTGTGGATGGCGGCCAATATTTGCAATGGCTTGATGGCGGTGCCGAATTTGATCGGGATTCTGCTGTTAAGTCCCGTTGTGATCCGGGAGACCCTCGGAACCCGGAGGGATTTCCGTCGTCTAATTTCCTGCAAACGATTGATTTTCCGACGAAAAACGGATATAATAAAATACAATCAATAATCGGAGAGAACTGCAAATGCTGAATCGTTTATCGGAAATTGTCCTGCAGGCCGGCGCCATCATCCGGTCCGCCCGGGATATCGGGCAGAGCGTCCACGAGAAGACCGGCCACCGGGACCTGGTTACAAAATACGACACCATGGTGCAGGCCTACCTGCAGCGGGAGCTGACCGCCCTTCTGCCGGAAGCGGGCTTCATGGGAGAGGAGGGCTTCTCCGATACGGATTGGTCCCGGTTTGAATGGCTGTTTATCGTGGATCCCATCGACGGCACCACAAATTTTGTCCAGGGCTTCCACAACAGCTGCGTATCCGTCGGCCTGATGTATAAGGGCCGGATGGAGTACGGCCTGGTCTATAATCCCTATGACGGCGAGCTCTACACGGCCCAGCGCGGCAAGGGGGCCTGGCTGAACGGCGCCCCGATCCACACAGCGGACCGGGATCTGGAGCACAGCCTGCTGATTTTCGGCTCCGCCCTGTATTACCGGGAGCTGGTGGGGCAGACCCTGGCCGTGTTCAACCGGCTGTTCCCCCTGGTGCAGGATATCCGGCGCTTCGGTTCTGCCGCCCTGGATCTCTGTTATCTGGCTGCCGGAAAGGCTGGTGCCTTCTACGAATGCCGGCTCTGTCCCTGGGACTATGCGGCGGGCTCTCTGATTGCGGAGGAGGCAGGCTGTCGGGTCACCCAAATGACCGGGGAACCCCTAAGGTTTGACCACAAGTGTTCCGTCCTGGCCGGAAGTCCGAGGGCATGGGAGCGGATTTCCGAAGTTCTGCGCGACGAGAAAGGAGTCTTGGAATGAAACAGAAACTCACCTTTTTGCTTGCGATCCTTTTGATCGCCGCCATGCTGCTGCAGGGCTGCAGCACTGTAGGACATCTTCCGGAAGAAAGCGAGGATGCTTCCCTGCAGACCGAGCAGAGACCCACGGTTCCCACAGAGCTGCCAGACACCTCCGAGTCCGAAGAGCAGCCCACCACAACAGAGGAAATCATCTGGACGGAGCCTCCCACGGAAACAGAAACGCCGGAGCCTCCGGTGCGTCCCGGCCGCGAAGGACTGGACGATCCCATGCTCCGCTGGCAGAATGCCGGCGCCAGAGAGTATCTGCCGGACGAGCCGGTGCAGATGGTGCCCTTTGAGGAGATGGATTACAGCCGTCCGGATATGGAACGCCTCTACGCGGATTTTGATGAATTGATCGCACAGGCCGATTCTGCGGACGCGGACGCGCTGCTGGACCTGTTCTACAATGTGTACGACCAGTACATCAACTTCTACACCATGGACACCCTGGCCAATATCCACCACAGCCTGGACACCACCAACGCCTACTATAACGAGGAATACGATTACTGCGAAGGGGAATCCCCCAACGTGGAGGAGAAGCTGGAATCCATGTATAAGGCCTTTGCGGCCAGCCCTGTGCGAAATGAGCTGGAGGGCAGGTTCTTCGGCGAGGGCTTCTTTGAGACGTACGACGATTACGAGGTCTATACCAACGAGACCTATCTCGGGCTGGCCCAGCAGGAGGAATCCGTTTTGGCGGAATACCGGGCTCTGATCGCGGAGCCCACCATCGAGTACAACGGCACGGAGCAGTCCGTGTGGGACCTGATGGAGACGGACAATTATTCCGAGTATATTGCCATTCTGAAGGCGTATTATGAGAAGTATAATCCTCTGGTGGGTGAGAAGTACCTGGAGCTGGTGCGGATCCGCAAGCAGATGGCGGAGGCCCTGGACTATGACAGCTACGCCGATTACTGCTACGATTTCACCTACGGCAGAGATTATACGCCGGAACAGGGAAAGATCTTCGTGGACGCCATCGAGACCTATCTGGTGCCGGTCCAGGAGGATTTGGGCAGCAGCTATGCCCTTGCCCGGATCCAGCACAAGAACGGTATCAGTGAGGACAAGGTCAAGGCCATGGTGAAAAACGCTGCCGAAAACATCGGCGGCTACGTGGCGGACGCCTACCATTTCATGGAGGCCTACAATCTGTTTGACATCACCCAGGCGGCGGAGAAGACCGATTCCTCCTTCCAGACCTATATCTACAACTACGAGGCCCCCTTTGTGTTTGTGAATTCCGAAGGCAGCTCCAGAGACTATACGACCTTTGCCCATGAGTTCGGACATTTTACCGACTCCTACTACACCTACCGGGCCGAGGAGGATCTGGAGACTGCGGAGACCTTCTCCCAGGCCATGGAATTCCTGGCCCTGACCTATACCGACAAGCTTACCAGGCAGGAGAAGCAGGACTTTATCCAGCTGCAGCTGATGGACGTGATCCAGACCTTTACCAGCCAGGCAGCCTTCGCCCGGTTTGAAGAGCAGGTATACGAGCTGCCGGAGGAGGAGCTGACCGTGGAACGGGTCAATGAGATCTTCCTGCAGAGCTGCAAGGATTTCGGCCTCTACGATTTCGGCTTTGACTTCTATTATTCCCAGTATTGGATCGACGTGGTGCATTTCTTTGAGGTGCCCTATTACGTGATCAGCTACTGTGTTTCCGCGGAAAACGCCCTGCAGGTCTATGAGCTGGAGGACGCGGAATCCGGCGCCGGCGTGGACGCCTATTTCCGGCTGCTGGAGCGGGAAGGCGGCGCGGGCGTGCAGCAGGTGATGGAGGACGCTGAAATGAGCAATCCCTTCCGGGCGGAGAGCCTCTCCGAAACCGCGGCATTTATCCGGGAAAAGCTGGGCCTGAACTGAATAAAATCCCACAATAACGGACATCCTCCCTTTGAAACCGATCAAAGGGAGGATGTTTTTATGAAAGTACAGGACGTTATGACCAGCCACCTGATTACGGTGGATCGGGAGGAAACCGTGGCGGCGGCCGCAAGACTGCTGAGCAGACATAACATCGGCGCTCTGCCCGTGACCTCCGGAGAGGGGAGACTGGTGGGCATGCTGACGGATCGGGACATCACGGTCCGCTGCGTGGCGGCAAACTTCGATCCCAATATCACCCGGGTCCGAACCATCATGAGTACCGGTGCCGTAACGGTTCCCGCGGAGGAGTCCACAGGCACCGCAGCCCGGATCATGGGCCGAAGTCAGGTCCGCCGTCTGCCGGTGACCTCCAACGGAAAGCTGGTAGGCATGGTCTCACAGGGGGATTTTGCCACCTCGGCGGATTATTCGGTGGAGGCCGCACAGGCCTTCCTGGAGGTCTTCCAGCCCATCCGGGAGGAGTAGTCTTATACGATTCCTGAATAAATGCGTTCAGTATCAGCAGTAGATCTCCCCGGAGACGAACAGTCTGCCCTTCCGGGAGGAACCGCCGATCTCCAGGATCTTCGCCTTTCCATACCCCTTGAGTGAAATCACGTCGCCCTCGGAAACGGGGGCGTCATTTTTTGTGCAGCATAGATAATTCAAACTGGCTGCGTCGGCGGCAATCAGCTTTACCGCATTTGTTCTGGACAGGCGGAAGGTCTCGCTGACCACCGCGTCAAACCGGGGGCTCTGTACCGTAAAGCGGACAGCCTTTCGTTTCACCTCCGGGGCTGGAACCTCCTCCAGCGCGATGGGACGGACCTTGACGCTGACCCGGCCTGCCTGCTCCAGGCCGGATAGCTGGCCTGCCACCGAGGGCAGGCAGAAGACCCAGGCGGTCTGCTCCCGGATCCGGATGTCCCCGATCCATTCCCGCCGGACCCCCAGCGCCAGCAGGGCGCCCAGGTAATCCCGGTGGCCCGGGGTGCCGTAAAAGGCGTCGATCCGAAGGGCGGAGAGCTGCTCGGAGGGGTCAAAGGCCTCCGGCTCCATCCAGTCGGGCAGGAAGAAGGCCGCTCGCCGCTCACAGTCCTCCGCGCCCCCGAAAAACAGGGGCCGGGGTCCCGGCTGATTCTTGCACCACCGGTCCACCGCGGCTTGCTCGGCCGGGGTCAGAAATTGGGTCGCGGTCAGCTGCCCCGTTCGTTCACAGCGGCTCTGCAGATCCTGCACCCGCCGCAGCAATGCTTCAAATTCCATAGTCAGTTCTCACTTCTTAAGAGCATCCGGGTTCTCCGCCTGGGTCAGATTGTCTCCCACCGTGCCCATCCGCTGCCGATTGAGGCCCCGCAGGAACAGGTCAATGTCTCCGTAGATCCGGTCCAGCTCCTCGCCGAATTCCCGGGCGGATACCCGCATGACGCCGGAGCGCAGGGCGGAAACCTGGATCAGATTGTCTGAGGTCACGATCCGCACCTGTCCGTTTTTGCCGATGTCATGGCAGAGCCGTTCGATATAGGCGTCGCCGGTTTCATTTTCCTTGGTGTATACCACATGGATTCCGTGGTAGTCAAAGCGCTCGCCCTTGCCGCCCTTGACCCGGTAGGCGTCGAAGACCAGAATGGTTTCGGTCCGGGTAAAGGCGCTGTAATTGGCCAGCAGCTCCATGAGCCGCTGCCTGGCCTGCTCCAGCTCCGTCTCCGCCAGAGCGGCCAGATCCGGCCAGGCGAAGATCACGTTGAAGCCGTCCACCACCAATACCTGCCTTCTCTGCTGGGGGAAGGCCTCGTCCCGGGCCTGCCCCATGCCGGCTGCGGGACGAGCTCCGTCAGAAGACGCTGCCCACACACCCTTGGAATACTGGGGCCGCCGGATGGGGCCGAATTCCCGTTCCATAATGGCCTGCAGCTCTTTCTCGTCTATGGAAAGCTGTCTGCGCCGGGGCGGGGGAGCGGTGGGCTTGGGCGCTGCCAGCACGCTGTCCAGATGCATCTGGGAAAAAACCTGATTCCATTTGACCGTAAATCCGCCGCCGTGGGCGCAGAATACGGAATCCGGCGTATTGTCCAAATCTCCTTCCGGGTCGTAATTGGCCGCCTCCAGCACCTGCGCCGGGTTGTGGCAGAGATCGTAACCGTCCACCTCCGCCCAGAGCCGTCCCCGGCCCCGGGTATAGGAGGCAACCTCAGAAGCATAATCATTGAGGGTGGAGACCGGTGCCCTGCCAAGAATCAGGCTGGAGCCGCCCAGCTCCTCGGTGCCGTCCACCGTTCCGGAGCGGGCCTTGATGTCGGTGATGCCCCGTCCGATCTGTTCCGTAGGCACCTCCAGCCGGAACCGATACCAGGGCTCTAAAAGGACCGGTTCCGTCTGCATCAAGCCCTGCCGCACCGCCCGGTAGGTGGCCTGCCGGAAATCACCGCCCTCTGTGTGCTTCAGATTGGCGCGGCCTGCCGCCAGCGTTATCTTCATATCTGTGATGGGAGCCCCGATCCCCACGCCCAGATGCTCTTTTTCGGCCAGGTGGGTCAGAATCAGCCGCTGCCAGTTCCGGTCCAGCCGGTCCTCGCTGCAGCGGGTGGCAAAGACCAGTCCGCTGCCTCTGGGCAGGGGCTCCAGGATCAGATGGACCTCCGCGTAATGCCGCAGGGGCTCATAGTGTCCGACGCCCTCCACGGTGGAGGAGATGGTCTCCTTGTAGAGCACTCTGCCCTGGTCGATCTCCACCGCCAGATCGAAGCGGTCCAGGATCAGAGCCTTCAGCACCTCCGCCTGAATCTCCCCCATAAGGCCCACCTGGATCTCCTGGAGCCGGGGGTTCCAATGGAGCCGCAGCATGGGATCCTCGGCCTCCAGCTGCCGGAGCTTGGGCAGCATCAACCGGGGATCCGCCCCGGTGGGCAGCAGGATCCGGTAGCGCATCACCGGCTCCAAGACCGGCGCGCCGGCGGAGGATTCCGTGCCGAAGCCCCTGCCGTTTTCCACGGCGGAGAGTCCCACCGCCGCGCAGACCTGGCCCGCAAAGACCTCCTCCACAGCGGTGAATTTCCCGCCGTTGTAGCGGCGGAGCTGGGTGAGCTTTTCCTCTCTGCCGTCATAGGACAGGGAGGTGCGCACGCGCAGGCTGCCACCGGTGATTTTCATGTGGGTGAGCCGGTTGCCCTGGGCGTCATGACTGATTTTGAAGACCCTGGCTCCGAATTCCGCCTTTTCCTGGCCCGGACGCAGCAGACCCGTCAACGCAGTCATAAATTCGTCGACTCCGTCCAGCCGCAGACCGGAGCCGAAGAAGCAGGGGAATACCTCCCGGCTCGCCGTAAGCTCCCGCCGCAGCGCCTCCGGAACCGAGCCGCCGTTGAGATAGGCGTCCATTGCCGCCTCCCCGCAGAGGGCCAGCTCCTCGTCCAGCTCGGGATTCTCCGGGGAGAAATCCACACAGCGGTCGCTGAGATCCTTTTTCAGCCCCTGCAGCAGATCTGACCTCGTGTTCCGGGCCAGATCCATCTTGGTGATAAACAGAAAGGTGGGGATCTGGTAGTGCTTCAAAAGCTGCCAGAGGGTCCGGGTGTGGGCCTGCACCCCATCGATGCCGCTGATGACCAGGATCGCGTAATCCAAAACCTGCAGGATCCGCTCTGTCTCCGCGGAGAAATCCACGTGACCCGGGGTGTCCAACAGGGTCAGCTCCCAGTCGGCAAGGGTAAAATGGGCCTGACTGGCAAAAATCGTAATGCCCCGTTCCCGCTCCAGCGGGTTGAAATCCATGGCGGTGTCGCCGTGATCCACCCGGCCGGGACTCCGCAGCAGACCGCCCCGGTAGAGCATTGCCTCCGCCAGGGTGGTTTTGCCTGCGTCCACATGGGCCAGCAGACCGATACAAATTCGTTTCCGTTCGATATTATCCATTGTAACTCCTAAATGCTTCGCAGCCGATGGGTCAGAGTTAAGTGTCGTCTTTTTGGTCCGCTGACAGGAGAGAATCTTTGGTGACGGCCAGAAGATAGTCCCGGAACTGACGGGTTTCCTGCCGCTTGAGACTGCTTTTCAAACAGATGAACTGCAGAGAGATCTGCATTTCCGGCGCCAGCGGCACTGCGACCACATGGAAGTATTCTCCGAAGGACTCCGGGCCCATAGCCACGCCCACGCCCTCCCGGACCAGCTGCATGTTGGTGTCAATGCCGTCAGAGCGGTAGACCCGGTTGAAGGAGATGTGGTAGCGCCGGGCGATGGCCTTCATGGCCCGGTCCTCGGCGGAATCCTCCAGGCCGGACATCATGGTGCAGCCCTGGAGCTCAGCCACAGAGATGGAAGAACGGGAAGCCCTTGGGTCCTCCCGGGACATGAGGACGCACTGCCGCTCCCGGATCAGCGGACAGGAGAAGAACAGGGGATTGTCCGCCAGGTCCTCGTTGAAGGGCAGCCGGTCCAGGGCCATATCCAGCTCTCCCCGCCGGAGGGCCTCCAATACGTCCTGCCCGGCCTCGGTCACCAGGGTGATTTCATAGCGGGGGTTGGCCTCAAAAAACGCCATGATTTGCGGGAAAAGTCCGTTGGAGTAGACCCGGGAGCCGATGCCCAGCCGCAGTCGGATCCGTTCGGAGGGCCGTTCCCTCCGGACCCGCTCGCAAAGACCGGTCCAGGCCTCGGCCACAGGCCTGGCCTCGGCGCAGAAGACTTCCCCGTCCTGCGTCAGCTCCAGGCCGTGGGCTGATCGGGTGAACAGGGAATAGCCCAGCTCCTCCTCCAGCCGCCGCAGCTGCTGAGACAGGGCGGACTGGGAGATATACAGCCGCTGCGCCGCCTGGGAAACGCTGCGCAGAGAGGCCACCTCCAGTACATAGAGAATCTGTTGAATTGTCACGGTACATCCCTCCAAGCCTATCGGGAGGGGTTCGCTCCCGATAAGTATAAGAAAATCTTATATCGTTATTATAAGTTTATCCTTTACAGTTTGCAAGTCTTTTTATATAATTATTTTGTAGATTATTCACAAACCGAAGCAGCAAATCAGAAAGGTGGTTATTACATTGGATCGAAAACTTCTTTCCGGCAATGAGGCCATTGCCAGAGGAGCCTACGAGGCCGGCGTGAAGGTCTGCTCCGCCTATCCCGGCACCCCCAGCACGGAGATTTTTGAGAATCTGCCCCAGTACAAGGATTCCCTTTACTGCGAGTGGGCTCCCAACGAAAAGGTGGCCACAGAGGTTGCCTACGGCGCCAGCATTGCCGGTGTCCGCAGCCTTTGCGCCATGAAGCATGTGGGCGTCAACGTGGCGGCCGACCCCATTTTCACCGCGGCCTACAACGGCGTCAGCGGCGGCTTTGTCATCGTCTCCGCCGACGACCCCAGCATGCACTCCTCCCAGAACGAGCAGGACAACCGCTATTACGCCAAGTCCGCCAAGATCGCCATGGTGGAGCCCTCCGATTCTCAGGAATGCCTGGATTTTATGAAGGCGGCCTACGAGATCTCCGAGCAGTTCGACATGCCGGTGCTGTACCGTACCACCACCCGCGTGGCCCACTCCAAGAGCATCGTCACCTTCGGCGAGCGGGTGGAGCATGAGGCCCCCGCCTATGTGCGCAACACCCGCAAGTACATCTCCGCTCCCGCCAACGCCTACCGCAACCATCCCAAGCTGGAGGAGAACCTGAAGAAGCTGGAAGCCTACGGCTGCACCAGCCCCCTGAACAAGGTGGAGCTGGGCGACGGCAAGATCGGCGTCGTCACGGCCTCCATCGCCTACTACTACGCCAAGGACGCCTTCCCCGAGGGAACCTCCTTCCTGAAGCTGGGTCTGACCAACCCCCTGCCCATGGATCTGATCCGGGACTTCGCCTCCAAGGTGGAGAAGCTCTACGTCATCGAAGAGCTGGACGGCTTTATGGAAGAGCAGATCAAGGCTGCCGGCATCCCCTGCGTCGGCAAGGAGCTCATCGGCAACATGTATGAGCTGAACCCCCAGCTTATCAAGGAGCGGGTATTCGGCGAGGCTGCCCCCGTCACCGACGTGGGCGTTCAGGCGGTTTCCCGTCCCCCTGCACTGTGCCCCGGCTGCCCCCACAGAGGCTTCTTCTACACCATGTCCAAGCATAAGGACTTCGTGATTGCCGGCGACATCGGCTGCTACACGCTGGGCGGCTCTGCCCCTCTGAACGCGCTGGACTCCGTGGTCTGCATGGGCGGCGGCTTCTCCGTTGCCATGGGTATGGCCAAGGCCTTCGAGGCCTCCGGCGTCACCGACAAGAAGGTCTTCGGCGTTCTCGGCGATTCCACCTTCTTCCACAGCGGCATGACCGGCGCTGCCGAAATCATCTATAATAACGGCAATCTGATCCCCGTGGTGCTGGATAACTCCATCACCGGCATGACCGGCCACCAGGATAACCCCGGCACCGGCTTCAACCTCCAGGGCGAGATCGCCGAGGCTCTGAAGATCGAGGACATTCTCAAGGCCTACGGCTACAAGAACGTCATCATCGTGGATCCCCAGGACCTGAAGGCCATGGAGCAGGCCGTTCAGGATGCCCTCCATTCCGAGGTTCCCGCCGCCATCATCACCCGCCGTCCCTGCCTGCTGATCAAGCGCATCAAGCACAACATCGGCAAGTGCAAGGTGGATACCGATAAGTGCATCGGCTGCAAGCGCTGCCTCACCGTGGGCTGCCCCGCCGTGCTCGTTGAAAACAAGAAGGCGAAGATCGACCCGAACCAGTGCGTCGGCTGCACGGTCTGCGCCCAGGTCTGCCCCATGGGGGCCATCAGCAGAGAGGAGTAATCAACCATGACAAAGACGAAAAGCGCGCTACTGGTCGGCGTAGGCGGTCAGGGTGCCATCCTCACCGCAAAGGTACTGGTCAACGGTCTGATGAAGGCCGGCTATGACGTCAAAATGTCTGAGGTCCACGGCATGAGCCAGAGAGGCGGCTCGGTCTCCACCCAGGTCCATTGGGGCGAGAAGGTCAACTCTCCCGTCATTGGCAAGGGCGCCGCAGATATCATCGTGGCCTTCGAGAAGATGGAGGCTGTTCGCTACTCCGACTACCTCAAGCCCGACGGTATCGCCGTCATCAACGACTATGAAATGGCTTCCTCAAGTATCGCGGCCGGACTTGCCGCCTACCCCGAAGGCTGCCTGGAGGCGATGCAGCAGCATTTCACCTGCCACATCCTCAACGCCGGCGAGATCGCCCAGAGCCTGGGCTCCGCCAAGTGCATGAACATCGTCCTCTTCGGCTCCATGGTCAAGGCCCTGGGCATGGACGACGTGGTGGACTGGGAGCAGGTCATTGCCGATACCGTTCCCCCCAAGTTCAAGGAGCTGAACCTGAAGGCCTATCGCGCAGGTCACGATGCTGTCAAGGCCTGAGAGGTAGCGTCATGTTAAAAGATTTCAACGCCCTTCGGGAGCGGGTCGGCGCCGGGAAAGCGAAAACCGTGGCCGTGGCCTGCGCCCATGATGCCCATACCCTGGAGGCGGTGCTGCACGCCACCTCCGAGGGCATCCTCAAGTACATCCTGGTGGGCCATCGGGAGGAGATCCTGCGGATTGGAGCCGAGCTGGGACATGAGATCCCAGAGGATACCATCGTGGATGCCGAGACCGACGAAGAGGCTGCTGCCCTGGCGGTCCGGCTGATCCGGGAGGACAAGGCGGACTTCCTGCAGAAGGGCTATATGCAGACCTCCACCATTTTGAAGGCTGTAGTCAACAAGCAGACTGGCATCGGCATGGGCGGCATCATTTCCCACACTGCCTTTATCGAGATCCCCGGCTACCATAAGCTGCTGGGTGTGGCCGACGGCGGTATGGTGCCCCATCCCGACCTGGAGCAGAAGAAGGGTATCCTCCGCAATGCGGTGGAGGCCTTCCGGGGCCTGGGCTATGAGCGTCCGCTGGTTGCTGCGGTCTGCGCCGCCGAAACGGTGAGCCCCAAGATCATTGAGACCGTGGATGCCGCGGCTCTGAAGGAAGCGGCCCTTGCCGGTGAGTTCGGCAGCTGCTATGTGGAGGGCCCCATCTCTCTGGACCTGGCCATGGACAAGAACTCCTGCCAGATCAAGAAGTACGACAGCCCCGTCAGCGGCAACACCGACATTCTGCTGGTGCCCTATATGGCGGTTGGCAATATCTTCGTCAAGGGCCTGCTGCTCTATGCCGGCGCCCGGATGGTGGGCGTCGTCACCGGCGCCAAGTGTCCCATTGCCCTGAATTCCCGCAGCGCCAGCTTTGAGGAGAAGTATTATTCTCTGATGGCCTGCGCCGCCATCTGCGGATAGGGGAGGCGCCATGGGCTATTTGCAGCTGATAATCAACCCCGGCTCCACCAGCACCAAGCTGGCGCTCTATGACGGGGAGCAAAAGATCCTGCAGTCCAGCGTGGAGCACAAGGCTGAGGAGCTTCACCGGTTTGAAACCATTGCCGATCAGGTGCCCTACCGTCTGGGGCTGATCCGGGACTTCATGGCGGAAAACCACATCAAGGGCGAGGAGCTCTCCGCCGTGATGGGCCGGGGCGGCCTGGTGTTCGGCCTGAAAACCGGCGGCTATCAGGTGAATGACGAGCTGGCCGAGGCCCTGGTGAATCCGGCCTACAGCTCTCCCCATGCCTCCAATCTGGGGGGGCTGCTTGCCCGGGCTGTGGCGGAGGAGTATCAGATCCCTGCCTATATCTACGACGCCGTGACCTCCGGCGATCTGAGCCCGGTGGCCCAAATCACCGGCATCCCCGAGATCACCCGCAGATCCTTCAGTCATGTGCTCAACAGCCGGGCCCAGGCCATCCGCTATGCGGCCTCCCTGGGTAAACGCTACGAGGACATGGACCTGATCGTGTTCCATCTGGGCGGCGGCACCTCCGCCAGCGTCCATCAGCACGGTACCATGATTGATTCCGTTGGGGACGACGACGGGCAGTTCTCTCCCGAGCGGGCGGGCTGCGTACCCTCCCTGGAGCTGAATAAGCTCTGCTTCTCCGGCAAGTACACCAAGGCGGAGATGGACAAGAAGATCCGGGGCAGGGGCGGCATGTTTGCCCACCTGGGCACCAGCGACTGCCGGGAGATCGAGCGTCGGATCCAGGCGGGGGACCGGCATGCCGATGAGATCCTTCAGGCCCAGGCCTATCAGATTGCAAAGACCATCGGCCTGCTTTCCGTGGCTCTGAAGGGCAAGTGTGACGCGATTATCCTTACCGGCGGCCTGGCCTATTCCAAGCTGCTGACAGATCGAATCAAGGACTATGCCGGTTTTCTGGCACCGGTGGTCGTCATTCCCGGCGAAAACGAAATGGAAGCTCTGGCCCAGGGCGGTCTTCGGCTGCTGACCGGGCAGGAGCAAGCAAACGTATATCATTTACCGGAAAGGAAGGAACTCTGATGTTCGTAGAAAAATTCCATCAAATGGGCGTTGCCAAGAGCCCCATCCGCGTGCTGTTTGAGTACGGTATGGAGCAGGCTAAGATCGTTGGCAAGGAGAACGTCTATGACTTCTCCATCGGCAATCCCTCTGTTCCCGCCCCCGCGAAGGTGGCGGACGTTGTCCGTGAGCTGCTGGAGATGGACCCCATCGCGCTGCATGGTTACACCCCCGCCGGCGGCTGCGCCGAGGCCCGGGAATCCATCGCTGCAGATCTTTGCAAGCGTACCGGCACCAAGGTTCGTCCCGAGAATATCTTCTTCACCTGCGGCGCTGCACCTGCTATGACGTCCTGTATGCAGGCGCTGGCTGTGGAGAACGCCGAGTTCCTGCTGATCGCTCCCTATTTCTCCGAGTACCCTGCCTACTGCGCCTCTACCGGCGCAAAGTGCGTGGTGGTGCCTCCCGATACCGAGCACTTCCAGATCCGGTTTGACGAGCTGGAGAAGCGGATCAACGAGCACACCCAGGCTGTCATCATCAACTCTCCCAACAACCCCTCCGGCGTCATCTATTTCGAGGATACCTTGAAAAAGCTGGGTGAGATCCTGACCCGAAAGGGCGAAGAGTTCGGCCATCCCATCTATGTGCTGTCCGACGAGCCCTACCGGGAGCTGACCTATGACGGACTGGATGCCCCGTACGTTCCCACCATTTATCCCAATACCGTGATCTGCTACTCCTATTCCAAGATCCTGTCTATGCCCGGTGAGCGTATCGGCTACGTCTGCGTGCCTGACTGCTGCGTGGACAGTGATGCCCTGTACGCCGCCATTGCCGGTGCTGCCCGTGCCATCGGCCACGTCTGTGCGCCTTCTCTGTGGCAGAGAGTTGTGGCCCGGTGCACCGAGCTCCGGCCCGACCTGAAGACCTATGACCACAACCGGGTCACCCTGTATACCGAGCTCACCAAGCTGGGCTTCCGCTGCGTGAAGCCCCAGGGTGCCTTCTACATGATGGTTGAAACCCCGGACGGTGATTCTCTGGGCTTCTCCGATCGCGCCAAGGCGCTGAACATTCTGACCGTTCCCTGTGACGGCTTCGGCTGCCCGGGCTTCACCCGGTTCAGCACCTGCGTGAGCCCCGAGATGATCCAGCGGAGTCTGCCCGCCTTCAAGAAGCTGGCGGAGTCCTACGGCCTGAAGCCTCAGGCTTAATCTGAAGGGCCCGGCAGCAGGCGAGAATTCACGCCTGCTGCCGGGTCCCAGCGGCTGGGTTTTATTTGTCCGGAAATCACTGGAAAAATTTTTTGCATTTTTGCAAAATAATGCTTGCATTTTTCGGACAACTGTGCTATTATAAATGCCGCTGAGAGAAATCCGGGTGTGGCGAAGTTTGGTATCGCGCTTGAATGGGGTTCAAGAGGCCGCTGGTTCGAATCCAGTCACTCGGACCATAAAAAGTCCTGAAATCGTATGGTTTCAGGGCTTTTTTGTACCCTTTTGGATTCAAATCATTGCAGCTTCATTCCTCATCCAAGCGCGATTCTAACACTTTTTCTAACACTTGCCGATTCAGAAAACCTTGGTTTCTTCCCTGTGATCACCCGGACAATGCTTCCGCCATGGATTTTTTCCGCTTTGCGTCCAGGTGTCCGTAGATGTTTGCCGTGGTTTTGATGTCACTGTGCCCCAGCCATTCCTGCACGTCCTTGAGGGAAAAACCCATGCTCAAAAGATTACTTGCAGCGCTGTGGCGCAGTTCGTGAAATCGAATCTTTGGCATGTTGTTTGCCTTGAGCAGCCTCGGAAACTTATCGGATACATAATCCGGTGAAAAGGGCCTGCCGTCCGGCCAGCGGAACACATAGTCGCAGTCGTGGTACTCCTTACCAAAGAACTTCTTATCCTTCTCCTGCTGGGTCTGAAGCTCCAGCAGAAGCTGCTTGATATCCGGCGTCATAGGAAAAGATCTGCGGCTGGAATTGTTCTTTGTCTTGTCTTTGGCGACCACGGTGGTGACCTTGGAAACAGTGCGGCGGATTGTGATGGTCTCGGCCTCAAAGTTGACGCAGTCCCAACACAGACCCAGCGCCTCGCTCCGCCGCAGTCCGTAAAGGGCGGTCAGCCGGATGAGCGGATAGAGGGGTTCGCTTTTGATCTTTTCCAGAAGCTCATCGATCTGAGATTTGGTGTAGAATTTCGCCTCATAACGCTGGCAAGCCGGAAGCTTCACGAACTGACAGGGATTACTGGGAATCATTCCCTCCGCAACACAGAATTGAAGCGTTTGATTCACGATGTTCTTGATCAGCTTCAAACTCCGCGGTGCAAGGCCGCCCTTGCCGTTCAGCTTTCCGTTTTTGGCTTTTTCGCTGATGTATTCCTGCAGATTGTCCTTTGTGATTTCGCAGAGACGAAATCCTTTTTTTCGGAAATAAGGATACACATGGTTTTTCATCAGCGTGTCATAGCCTTGCTTCGTGACCTCGTCAATCGGATGCTCAAAGTCTGAGATCTTGTCCTCATACCAGAGTCGGATGGCCTCCGTAAACGGCATGAGCGAACGATTTGCTTCCTGCTCAACCCGAGCTTCTTCGGCTTGTTCGTATTCCTTGATGGTATCGCGAAGCAGCTTTTGCGCACGGGTTTTGTTGCCCTTGGCGGCAAGCTCAGTGGCAATCCATTTGGGCTTTCGCTTTCCGTTTTCGTAAGTGTTCAAAACGAGATAATACTTGTTGTTTTTAATTTGCAGGCTTCCTGTCATAATAACTCCTTTCAGTAGACAGGTACGAAAAAGGCCTGCTGTTGCATGCAAATTATACCATGCGACAGCAGGCGATTCAAGTACGGATTTCAGTTCATATTTGTGCCGGCCATATACGCCAGCACGTCCTTTTTTCGGATGCGGATGGTCGAGCCGATCCTGCGGGAGGGAAGCTCCTGCTCCTTCACCAGCTTGTAGATCGTGTTCTTGCAGACAGACAACAGCTCTGCTGCCTCCTGGACCGTCAGCACATCCGGGTAATCCTTAAAATGCGGCTTCTGAGAAATGAGCAGGGATGTATGCATGTTTATGCTCTGGGTTTCTGTCATAGGCAATTACCTCCTGAATTGATAAAAAGTTATGAGTAAGTGAAAACATCCGTACAAGTGTAC
>CACXJE010000025.1 GCA_902767915.1 Oscillospiraceae bacterium
TGAGGGTCCACCTGTTCCCATCCCGAACACAGAAGTTAAGCTCAGGTTCGTCGACGATAGTATGCGGGTGACTGCATGTGAAAATAGATAATGCCAACACAAAACCTCCAGTCGAAAGGCTGGAGGTTTTTCTTTGCTGCAAACAGTCCACCGGACTGTTTGCGGCCGCAAAGCGACGATAGTCTGCCTACATGTGAAAATAGATAATGCCAACATTTAAGCTCCAGCCGTTTGGCTGGAGCTTTTCTTTTGCCTGCGGCAAAAGAAAGGCAACAGGCAACAGGGACTAGGCAACAGGCAATAGGCAATAGCCGTATATTTTGTCATTGCGAGGCCGCTTGCGGCCGTGGCAATCCGTTTTTCCTTTTTCAATGATTTCAAATGGCAATTTGAAATCACCGCAAATTCTCAATTCTCAACTCTCAATTATAAAGTCGTAGGGAGCGTTGCCCTCATCGCTCCGGTCATTGCTGCGGCAATGATGCCGCTTCTGCGAAGCAGCCGGAGGCATCTGGGGATGCCTCCCTACAATTGCGGTCACCTGGGCCTGCGCAAAACCTCCCCTATCGCCGAAGGCTATAGGACAAAACAGTCCGGGGGACTGTTTTGGGTTTGATCGCCAGTGTGACAGCTGTGCTGGCACAACTGGCAACAATGAAACAGGGGGACCGGCCTCAAGGCCGGTGGAGGGGTTTTGTATTACATTCTTACTCAATTGTTCCGTCTGCCAGGAGATTAGCAAGTCTGGCATCCCGCAGGAAGGTTTCCTGGCTGCACAGGATCCATACATCGGTATAGTCTTCCGCCTTTATGGGCTCTTCGCGATGGATATCGCCGGAATCCGGCTCCAGAAACAGAATCATCTCGAAGGATGGAACCAGCAGCGGCAGACAGCTGCGGGCCCAGTCGTCACCGATGATCAGCAGTCTGCGGCCGGTGTTTGCGGTGGTGATGATCTCTGTTTCCGGTTTTCCGCCGCTGAGAAAAACGTCCAGTGGGGCTTCGGAATCCAAGGCCTTTTCGTCAAACAGCGTTGTGGTGACTTCTCCCGTCTCCGGATCTATGACCTTATAAGCTGTTTCTTCTTTCGGAACGCTGATCCAGATCCGATCCATGGAATCCACGTTTCCGCTCTGTACCGCCAAATAGCCGGAATACTGATCTGAAACTGTATAGGCGTCAAATTCCACAGGCTCTATCCCAAGCGCTTCCGAGGCCGCCTCCATAGCCCTGGCTGCGCCGAGCGCAGTTATATGGGGATCCGTGTGATAGTAGAGCACTTCTTTCTGATTTGCTTTCAAAGCGTCGGTGAGGTCTACCACGGTGACGTGCTCCGCGGCTTGCTGCAACTGGTTCAGCTGGCCCTTTTGGTTCGGAGTCACAACACCCTCGGGAACCTTCTCAGAAAGCACGGTCCAACTGCTCGGCAGGGTAATCAGGCTTACTCGCAGCTCCGGATGGGAAGCAGCGAAGCGCTCCATGAGCTTCATGCATTTCAGCCCGTTCTCAAGACTGCGATCTGCAGGCTTTTCGAACAGATATCCGTCTTTCCCCAGGTAAACGCCGCCGTTCTCCTCGGCGCCGAACAGACGGTTCATCACCAGACCGGTTCTGAGCCAACGTTCCCGTCCGGCAAATCGATCCCGGAAGCCCTCCTCGACGCCTGCGGACCAGCTTCCGTCCAGCAGGGTTTTTACCGAAAGACCGACTGGCTGTTCCTGCTTTTCAACTTTAGGGTGGGAAAAAACAGTTAAAATCAGAAAGACTGCTGCAAATGCCAGAGCCAGCAGACAGATCAAAAGACTGTTTTGATATCGGTTTTTTCGACTGACAGCCTGGATGCGCTGCCAGCGGGTTTTCCCTTCCTGCGCCATGGATGTAGCCTCCCAAAACAGGATTGCATTGCTGCGGGGTCTCACCCGGCAGCCGATTGTCCGGCAGATAAGGCCGGAAAGTGTCGAAAATCAAAACTGCGGATAGAACAGGATCGCATTCGGGGCGCTGACCATTGCGGCGATGCAGAACCAGAGCAGGACGCCGAACACGATGACTGCGACGCCCTGCAGCACCAGGTGCTTGCTCTGCATGACGCTCTGACAAAGGCCCCGTACCACCGGCAGACCGCCGATGAGGGCGATCAAAAGAATCAGCCAACTGCTGCGCAGATAATACGTTGCGCCGTCATCGGCAAAGGGTACGGTGAAGATGCCGATCATTCGATGGAAATACGTCAAACCGGTGCCCACGTCCGGAGAGAAGAAGAAGGACCAGCCCAGAAATATCAGCAGCAGGGTCAGCCCCCGCCGGAGCCAGCCTGGCAACCGGCTCAGCCGATGATCCAGCACCAGGGCTTCCAAGGCCAGCAGACCGGCACTGAAGATGGCCCAGACCAGGAAGGTCCAGTTGATGCCGTGCCACAGGCCCACAAGCAGCCAGGCCAGGATCAGATTCCGCAAGGTTTTGCTTCTGCGGCCGTGATTGCCGCCCAAGGGCTCGAAAACGTATTCCCGGAACCAGCCGCCCAGGGTGCTGTGCCAGCGGCTCCAGAATTCGTTGAGAGACTTGGAGGCCAGCGGATAGTTGAAATTTTCCGGCAGGGTGAAGCCGAAGATCCCACCAAGGCCGATGGCCATGTCGGCGTAGCCGCTGAGATCATAGTAGAGCATCAGCCCGTAGCTCAGGGCGCCGATCCATGCGGTAACCAGGGAAATGCGTCCCGGATGCATGGACGTGACTGAGAAGAATACCCGGCTCAGCTGGTTGGACAGCAGGACCTTTTTTGCGAGACCGATTAAAAACCGTCTGCCGCCAGCCAGAGCCTTTTCCGCTCGAATGGGGTGGTTCTGCAGCTGGGGGGCCATATCCCGATAGAGAATGACAGGGCCGCCGAACAGCTTGGGGAAGAAGGAGAGGTAAAGGGCGCAGCCCGTCAGGCTGGCGGGGAGCGCCTCCTGGGCGCGATAGAGATCAAACAGATAGGACAGGGCAGAGAGCGTAAAGAACCCGGTGCCGATTACAGAGTAGGTGAGGAGGCCTGCAGCTGTGTCGGCGGTTCCGCCGAAGACAGACCAAAGCACAGGCCAGTAGCGGGCAGCCAGCAGCAGAAGCAAATTGCCGGCCAGTCCGAAGAGGAGCAGGGACCGCTTTCGCTGTTTTGCCTCTGACAGAACAATCCTTTTGCCGACAAAAAAGTTAAACAGAATGCTGATCAGCAGAATGATCGCGCAGATCGGGCTGCCCCAGGCGTAAAGCAGCAGGCTCAGCAGCACCAGAACCGGATCCTTCCAGCGCCTGGGTGCCAGCGCCCAAAGGATCAGGATACAGGGCAGAGCCGCAATCGGGAAGAGCAAGGTGTGGAAACTCATCGTGATGCCCTCCCAATCCGATCGATGCGAAGGAATCGACCGTTAACTTTCATAAGCGGGCACCTCCACTGGAACGATCAGGCTGCAAGCCCAATAGCGATAGAAACCGGAACGCAGATGATAACCGTCGGACTCCCAGAGATCCTGGTGCTCGGCGGCCAGCCCGGAGACGTTTGCAAATTCGATGCTGTTTTTCCGGCAGGCTTTCTCCAGGGCTTCATTGTATGCAGGGATCTCCGCCCATTTCTGACAGATCCGAAGGGCCTTTTCCTGCACGGGAAGGATAGAGGAAACCACCACAGTGACGCCGGGAATCCGCTGGCGGACCAGGGTTACCGCCTCCACCATAGCCTGGGCATAGCTGTCCGGGGTGGGCCAATTGCCGCTGTTCAGGTCATTGAGGCCGAAGCAGAGGAAGACCACCTCAGGCTTCAGCGCGGCGGCCTTATCCAGACTGGTTGCCACGTTGCGGAGGGTATAGGAGCTGCCGGCAAGAACCCGATCTTCGCTGAAAAAGCCGTAAACTGAAAAGCCGCTGCCCAGCGCCTCGCCCATCAGAACGTAGTTGTCGAACAAAGACCAGACGTTGGCCTCATCCTGGCAGAGCTCGTCCAGCAAATCCGCCCGGTCCCGGGCTCGCTTGGCCTCGTCTCGCTCCTTCAGGGCCGTATCAACCTGGGCGGGATCCTTCCGGGACAGCGCTTCAAGATAGGAGCGGCCTGCCTGCAGCTCGGCAGCAGTTGCGCGGTCAGAGGCGGCCTTGGGCTTGGAAGAGGTCAGGACTGCTATAAGAATTGCTGCCAGCAGAATGCCCGCCAGCAGGAGGTAGCTGCGTTTTGAGGGAGTCTGTTTCAAAAGAAATCACCTGCACTCTCAGAGCCATAAAGTCCTTTATACGACAAGTTTACCATGGAATTTCCCCGATTGCAACCATTTCCGCCGGATTTCGGCTTTTTTCCGGGGAGGCAAAAACGGAATGCCGCGCACAAGGCTTGTGCGCGGCATTCCGTTTTATGCAGCCGAATTGCGGCTTACTTCTTGAAGATGGAGAAGATGGCGTCGATGTCGTTGATGTCGCCGTCGTTGGCGGGAACCACGGGGGCTGCAGGCGCAGCAGGAGCGGTCGCAGCGGGAGCAGCGGGACGGCCGAAGTCAGAGGACAGGTTGGAGAAGGAACGACGCTCGGGCTTCTTTTCTTCCTTCTTGTCGGCGTCAAAGCCGGTGGCAATGACGGTGACCCGCATCTCGTCTTCAAAGTCCTCGCTGAAGGTAGCGCCGAAGATGATGTTGGCATCGGGGTTGGCGGCTTCCATAACGATGTTGGCGGCGGTCTCCACGTCGTCCAGGCTCAGATCCTGGGAACCGGTCACGTTGATCAGCACGCCGGTGGCGCCGTTGATAGAGGTCTCCAGCAGGGGGCTGGCCACGGCGGTCATGGCGGCCTGCTCAGCCTTCTCGCGGCCGGAGGCGGTGCCGACGCCCATGTGGGCCCGGCCGGCGTTCTTCATGATGGAGCTGACGTCGGCGAAGTCCAGGTTGATGATGACCTTGTCGGAGTAGCCGACCAGCTCGGAGATGGAAGTAACAGCCTGCTTCAGAACGTCGTCGGCGATGCCGAAGGCGTTGGCGAAGGTGATCTTCTGGTCGGTGACGTATTTCAGCCGATCGTTGGGGATCACGATCAGGGAGTCGACCTTTTCGGCCAGAGCGGTGATGCCGGCGTCAGCCTGCTTCATCCGGTTGGCGCCCTCAAAACGGAAGGGACGGGTCACAACACCGACGGTGAGGATCCCGGCCTCGTGGGCCAGATCGGCAATGATGGGAGCCGCACCGGTGCCGGTGCCGCCGCCCATACCGGCGGTGATAAAGACCATGTCGGCGCCTTCCAGGGCCTTGGCGATGGCAGCCCGGGATTCCTCGGCAGACTTCTTGCCGATTTCGGGCTTGGAGCCGGCGCCCATGCCGCCGGTGAGCTTCTCACCGATGGGGAGCTTGTTCGGGCACTTGGACTTATTCAGGTCCTGTCGGTCGGTGTTGACAACCAGGAAATCCACGCCTTCCACGCCGGAAGCCAGCATCCGGTTGACGACGTTGTTGCCGGCGCCGCCGACGCCGATCACCTTAATATTTACAACTTTTTCAGGATAATCTGCCATGAGTACGTCCTCCTATGTATCTATAATCGTGAAATTCAATTCTAAGGGATATTGTGGCACAATGTGCCCCCATTTATACTGTTTTATTTTATCGTGCTTTTCCCGTTTGGTCAATAGAAAAATCCGTTTTTTTGTAAATTTTTCTTCAAAATCAGCCAAAGGGCAGGAAATGGGCGCCGTTGTCCTCGGTAAAGGTCAGATCAATGGTACCGGATTTCTCTTTCCCCAGCTCCTCAAGGACTGCCTGCAGATATTGCAGCTTGTATTCCAGGTTTTCCGTGTTGCCCAGCTTGATCTCATACTGGGTGCCGTACCATAGAATGATGTCGTAGGAGGTGCTGACGTCCATGCTGACGATCTGCTTTGCAAAGGAGGAGCGCTCCAGCAGGGGCAGGGCGGTCAACGTGGCGGTCCGCTTGGCGGCGATTTCCGAAAGGTCCGCGCCGTCGGTGGCCACGGGCTTGATGTAGTCGCCGGGGTTCGGCACCTGGATGGGCATGCCGGTCACCACCATGTGGTTCTTTGCGATTTGGGCGTCCGCGGGCTCCAGAACCCGGCCCTCCCGGCTGATCAGCCACCACTGGCCCGCCAGATCCTGAATGCTGTAGGTGACGGTGAATTCGGAGACCGTGATGATCACGGTGCTGGGCAGCTTTTTCTTGATCTGGATCTCGTTGATATAGGGCAGGGCAGCGTGGATCCGGGAGGCTACGGCGGCCTTGCTCAAGCTCAGCAGGTTGTCGTCCACATTGATGCCGGAGGCATCGATGATTTCCTGGGCGGTGTAGTAGCTCAAGGCCGTGCCGTCCGCTGACTCCACAGAGATTCCTGCAATCGGGTTTCCCTCCGCGTCGGTGGCGGTGCTGCGGTCTGTGACGCCCCGGAAGGCGGTTTCGATGTGCCGCACCCGGAAAAAGATCAGCATGGCCAGGACAATGACGCCGACCACGGCCAGCATCGTCAGAAATTTGAACCCGAAATTGGTGTTATAGATCCGATGGGGCTTCTTTTTCCTGGCCCGTTTTTGCTTGCGGGTGTCCGTGCTCCGGCGGCGGGCGGCGGCTTTGGACCGATCGGCGCGTTCGGTTCTTTCCGGTTGCTGCGCGGCTTCCTCCGCGGCCGGTTCCACGGGCCTGACGGCCCGGGTGGCGCCGGAGTCCTTTGTAACGGGCCGGGACCGGGTCTGCCGGGGCTCCTCCCGAACAGCCTCGGCTGCGGCCGCCCGAGCCGCCAATCGTTCCTGCCTGGCCCGGGCCTGCTCAGAGGCGGTTCCGGTCCTGGGCCTGGCGGCCTGGGGCCTGCGCCTGGGAGGCAAAGGCCGCTCCCGTGTGGCGGCAGAGCCCCGGCGTTCTGTGGGCCTGCGGTTTTCTCTGTCATCCATGTCTGTTTCCTCCGTGAGGTGTATGTGTGCGTCAGTCTGCGGAGACGCTTGCCCCCAGCAGATTCAGATTCTTGATCAGGTCCTGATAGCCCCGGTCCAGAAGGGCGGCATCCGTCAGAACGGTTTCCCCTTCGGCCCCAAGTGCGGCGCAGACCATGGCGGCGCCGCCCCGCAGATCCGTTGCCCGAATCCGGGCCCCGTGAAGCTGCTTCACGCCCCGGATCCGGGCCAGACGGCCCACGGTTTCAATGTCGCCGCCCATGGCCCGCAGGGCCGGAATGTGGCGGAAACGATCTTCAAAGACGGTCTCTTCCAGAATTGTTGTCCCGGAGGCTTTCAGAAGGGCCGCCATCAAAGGCGCCTGGGCATCGGTGGGGAAGGCAGGATAGGGCCCCGTCACGATGGGCGGAATGGCCCGAAGGGGACCTGCCGTGACGGACAATCGCTCCGCTTCTTCTGTGATACGACAGCCTGCCAGACGCAGGGCATCGGAGACCGGCCGCAGATGGGCCGGAACAAGTCCGGTCAAAGCCAGGGAGCCGCCGGCGCAGGCCGCCGCGCAGAGCCAGGTGGCGGCTTCCATCCGGTCCGGAAGGATCCGGTGTTCAGCCCCGTGGAGAGAACTTGGCCGAATCGTGAGGCAGGGGCCTCCCGCCCCGGAGATCTCAGCCCCACAGGCGGTGAGGAAGGCGATCAGGTCGTCCACCTCCGGCTCCGCGGCAGCGCCCAGGATCCGGACGGGCCCTTCCGCGTGCAGAGCGGCCAGCAGCAGATTTTCCGTGGCGCCGACGCTGGGATAGCGTAAAATCACGGTTCCGGCCCGGAGCCTGCCCCGGCAGGAGATCCCATCAGAGAGGGCTTCGGTTTGTGCCCCCAGGGTTTCGAGGGCAGAGCGGTGCAGATCCAGGGGACGGGCACCGAGTACGCAGCCTCCGGGCAGCGGGATTGAAGCGTTGCCGAAGGAACTGAGCAGAGCCCCCAGAAACAGCACCGAGGACCGGAGCTGCCCCGCCAGAGCGGGGGGAATGGCGGCGGGCCGAAGGCCGGTGCTGTCCAGCCGGAGCTCGCTTCCGGCTCTGTGGCTGGTGACGCCCAGAAGGGCCAGGATCTCTCTTGTGATCTCCACGTCCCGGATTTCGGGACAGTTGCGAAGCAGGAAGCGGCCGGGAATGGCCGCTGCTGCGGTCAGAATCGGCAGGGCGGCATTTTTTCCGCCGTGGATTTCCACGGTGCCGGAAAGCGGCCGCCCACCGGTGATATGTAACGTCTTCAATACCCGGCCCCCTTGCATAGGATGATAAGATATCCTATGCGGCGGCAGAGGAATTGGTGCGTATTATTTTGCCAGCTCCAGAATGATGGAATAGATCCGCTCGGCGCTGTCCACCACGGCCATGTCATGCAGCGCCTTCCGCATGGCCTCGCTGCGAGCGGGGTCCTCCAGCAGAGCTTTGGCCGCCGCATAGAGGGCTTCGGCGGTAAGGCCCGGCTCCAGAAGGACCTGGGCCGCGCCCCGGCGTTCGAGGACCCGAGCGTTTTTTTCCTGGTGGTTGTCGGTGACGTTGGGGGAGGGGACGATGATGCAGGGGGTGCCGGCGGCCTGGATCTCGCTGAGGGAGGAGGCGCCAGCCCGGGTGATGATTAAATCCGCAGCGGCCATCAGATCCGGCATGTTGAAGATATACTCCCGCATGTCGATTTCGGGATGGGCCTGCAGATCCACGCCCTGCTCCTTCACATAGTCCGGCATCCAGCGCCAGCCGTAGGAGCCGGTGGCGTGGACATGGTGCCAGGGGTTGCCGTCCCGGCATTCCAGCTTGAAGAAGTCGGCGATCCGCTTGTTCATTTCCCGGGCGCCCAGGCTGCCCCAGGCGGAAACCACAAGCGGCCGGTCATCTGTGAGGCCCAGCCTGGCGCGGGCGTCGGCCCGTTTGGTGTAGATGAATTCCTCCCGTACCGGCATGCCCACCACCTGGACCCGGTCGGGATTTTTATAGTATTCCCGGCTTTCCTCAAAACAGACCAGGATCCGGTCTGCCGCATCCGCAGCCATCCGGGTGGTGAGACCGGGCATGGCGTTGGCCTCATGGACGGCGGTGGGGATGCCCCGCTTTGCCCCCTGCTTGAGCATGGGGAAGCTGGCGTAGCCGCCGGTGCCGACAATCACATCCGGCTGAAAGTCCCGGATGATCCGGTCGGCTTTTTTGAGGGAGCCGCGGATATTTTTCAGGGTTTTCATATTGTGCCAGATCCCCTTGGGGGTCAGCTTCCGCTGATAGTTGGAGATCCGGAGGGTTTCCAGCCGGTAGCCCTCCTTGGGCACCAGCTTGTTCTCCATGCCGTCCTCCGCGCCGACGAAGAGAATGTTGGCGTCTGGCCGGCGGCTTCGAAGCAGATTGGCCACGGAAATGGCCGGATTGATATGTCCCGCGGTCCCGCCGCAGGTGAATATTACGTTCATGTTTTCCTCCTTCTTGGGGGGGTAAGAGGCACCAGGCACTAGGCACCAG
Organism: Oscillospiraceae bacterium; assembly: GCA_902767915.1. Lineage (GTDB taxonomy): Bacteria > Bacillota > Clostridia > Oscillospirales > Oscillospiraceae > JAFRPC01. The sequence goes on from CACXJE010000025.1 coordinate 9,413, forward strand.
GCACCAGGGGAACGAAAAGAAGCTTGGCTATGAGTCAGCCGCAATGGCTTATAAGAACAATTACTTCGTATCATTTGCTGATACGCGCAGAATCAAGCTGTAAAGCATTCGGCTGATCTCTCCAAGCAGGGAGAAACTGGATGCCGCATCATCCTTTGAGAAGTATCGAAGCCCTATACAGATCCAAAGCTGTGTCTCCAGTTCATAGAGAGAGCCTCGCGCAACCTTCAGGAAATGCAGATAGTCCTGCTTGGAGTTACGACCATATCCCTCCGCAATATTGGAAGGAATGGAGACAACGGCTCTGCGCAGCTGGCTGGTAAGTCCGAACAATTCTGCCTTTGGGAGCTGATCCGTCAGCTGATAGATTTCTCCTGTCAGCCGCATACTTTTTTTCCAAACGAGCAGATCCTTGAAGTCCCGGCAGACCGTATTCGATGACATTCAGTTCCCTCCATGGCGTGTAAGTAAGTATTCCAAGGCAATTTCTGGTGCCTGGTGCCTAGTGCCTGGTGCCTGGGTCATGTGTTCCTCCTCTGGGCTGCGGCTTCCTTGTTGACGCACCATCTGGAAATACTCAAAACCACGCCCATCTCAAACATCTGCAGCAGCAGCGCGGTACCGCCGTAGGAGAAGAAGGGCAGAGAAATGCCGGTGGGGGGCAGCAGGCCGGAAACCACGCCGATGTTGAAGAAAACCTGGGTGGCCAGCTTTGTGGTGAAGCCTGCGGCCACCAGGGTACCGAAGCGGTCCCGGGCGTGGAGGGCGATCCAATAACCCCGGAGGATCAGCATCACGAACAGCAGCAGCACGCCCAGCGCGCCGATGAAGCCCAGCTCCTCGCAGACGATGGCGAAGATATAGTCGTTGTGACCCTCAGGGAGATAGAGATATTTTTGACGGCTTTTGCCGAAGCCCAGACCCAGCAGACCGCCGGAGCCGATGGCATAGCGGGACTGGATGCCCTGATAACCCACGCCTCTGGGGTCGTCCTCGGGGTGGAGGAAGGCGGTGATCCGGTTGCTGGCATAGCCGGCTTTTTTCAGATAGAACAGCAGGAAGACAGCCACCACGGCGATACCCAGCACAAACCAGTATTTTCGGGTGCCGCCGATGAGCATCATGGTGGCGCCCACCATGAAGATGATCAGGGTGGCGGAGAGGTGCGGCTCAAAATAGAGCAGTACGGCCAGCAAAACCATGATCAGCACAAAGGGCAGCACGCCCTGGAGAAAGGTGTGCATCCGGTCCTGCCAGGCGGCCATCATGGCGCCGAAGGTCAGGATCATGCCCAGCTTTGCGATTTCGGAGGGCTGGAATTCAATGCCGATTTTGATCCAGCGGGTGGCGCCGTTTCGGGTGACGCAGATGCCGGGGATGTGCAGCAGCAGCACGCCCAGCAGCACCACAGAGGCCGCCAGAATCGGAACAGCCAGCCGGTACCAGATAAAGTAGTTGAGTCTGCCCACCAGGATCATAACCAGGATTCCGCCCACGGCAAAGATGGCCTGCCGCACAAAGTAGTAGGCCGAGTTGCCGGTATCATAGTAGGAGCGGGCGTAGCTGGCGGAGAACATCATCAAAACGCCGATGCACACCAGCAGCACAGTCAGCACCAGATAGGGGACGTCCAGAATGCCGGTTTCATCCAGCTCCAGGGGAGAGGGCTTCTCACCGGGAGCGGTTTTTTTACGGAATAAGCTCATAAGAGCCTCCTTCCAAAAGGATGGTTTGAGGGCCGGGAATTACCGGAGGGGAGCCGTAGCCAGATAGGCCACAACGCACATCACCACGCTGACGGAAACGAACACCACCCAGATCTTGACCTCACTCCAGCCGCACATCTCAAAGTGGTGGTGGATCGGGGTCATTTTGAAGATCCGCTTGCCGTGGGTCAGCTTGAAGTAAGTGACCTGCATGATGACGGATACGGTCTCCACGATATAGACGATGCCCACCAGGACAAGGATCAGGGGCATATCCAGGGCAAAGGCCAGGCCGCAGACCGCGCCGCCCAAAAACAGGGAGCCGGTGTCGCCCATGAAGGTTTTGGCGGGGTGGAAGTTGTAGCAGAGGAAGCCAGCCAGGCCGCCCAGCAGGACTGCCGGGAAGATGGCCAGAGCGGTCTTGTCGCCGTTCACCTTCAGGCCCAGGGCGGTGACCAGGAAGAAGATCATCACCGGCATGGTGACGCCGGTGGCAAGGCCGTCGATGCCGTCGGTCAGATTGACCGCGTTCACGGTGCCCACAATGACAAACACCGCAAAGAAGATGTACAGCCAAACCTTGATGGGGACCCAGGTGGAGGTGAAGGGGATCCAGATCCGTGCGGACAGATGGCCCACCTTATAGAGCAGGAAGAGATAGGCGGCGGAGACCACCAGCTGCAAAGCCAGCTTCTGCCAGGCCTTCAGGCCCAGGTTCTGCTTTTTCTTGACCTTGAAGAAGTCGTCCAGAAAGCCGATGGCGCCGAAAACCAGAGCGAAGACGAAAACCAGGGCGGAATCCCAGTAGCCGGTGATCAGGCAGAGCACAAAGGTGCCGATCATGGCGGTGAAGATGAAGATCAAACCGCCCATGGCCGGCGTTCCGGCCTTGGAATTGTGCCACTTGGGGCCGATTTCCCGGATGGTCTGACCGGCCTTCAGAGCCCGGAGCCAGGGAATGATCACCCTGCCCAGCACCAGCGCAATCAGGAAGCAGGGCACGAGGGAAAGAATGGTGGTAAGTATTTGTCCGTTTGTCATGGGAGGGACCTCCGTTCGTGTGTCAATGCAGAGTCGTTGCTGTTCAGATTATCGGAAAAACAGATCCAGGACCTGTTCCATGTGCATGCCGTGGCTGCCCTTGAAAAGCAGCACGTCCCCGGGACGGGCCAGGGCCCGCAGGGCGTTCGCCAGATCAGCGTGGGTGTCGAAGTGGCGGCCCTTTTCGCCGGCGGCCTCGGCGGTCAGCAGGCTCAGAGGACCGTAGGTCCACACCAGATCTGCCTGTTCAGCCGCCAGCCTTCCCACCCGGGAATGGGCCGCGGGGCCGTAGTCCCCCAGCTCCAGCATATCACCCAGAACCGCGATCCTGCGGCCGGCAGTCTGCCGCCGGGCCAGGATGGACAGGGCTGCCGCCATGGACTCGGGGCCGGCGTTGTAGCAGTCGCTGATGATGGTAAAGCCGTTCTTCTCGTAGATGTTCTGGCGCTCTCCGGTGTTGCGGAAATTGGCCAGGCCCTCGGCGATCTGCGCCTCCGACAGACCCAGCGTCAGCCCTGTCAAGGCGGCAGCCAGGGCGTCCATCACGTTGTGACGACCCTCCACCGGCAGAAGGATTTCAAAGCTGCCGTTCCGGCTCACAGCGGTAAAGCGGGTTTGGCCCTCGCTCTCCCGCAGGTTCTCCGCCCGCAGATCGCAGTTGGCGCCGAAGCCGAAATACAGGGTCCGGTGTCCGGTGTGGGCGGCGGTGAGCAGGGGCTCGTCGCCGTTCAGAATCACGATGCCGTCCTCGGAGAGCCCTTCCAGAATCTCCAGCTTGGCCTGGCAGATGCCCTCCCGGGAGCCCAGATTTTCAATGTGCATGGTGCCGATGTTGGTGATCACGGCAATGTCCGGCCGGGCAATCCGGGTGAGATAGGAGATCTCACCGAAATGGTTCATGCCCATTTCGATAACGGCGGCCTCGGTGTCCTGGGTCAGATCCAGGACCGTCATGGGCAGACCGATGTCGTTGTTGAAGTTCTTTTCGGTCTTGCGGGTCACATAGCCGGTTCCCAGCACGGCGGCGATCATTTCCTTTGTGGTGGTCTTGCCCACGCTGCCGGTGATGCCCACCACCCGGGGAGAGAGGGTCTGTCGGTAGCCCCGGGCAATGTCCCCCAGAGCCCGCAGGCTGTTTTCCGCCACGATCATGGGAACGCCGGGAAGCTGCCGCTGGCCCAGGGCCGCAGCGGCCCCCTTTTCCATGGCCATGGGGATAAAATCGTGACCGTCCCGGGCCCCTGAAAGGGCCGCGAAGAGCTGGCCGGGCTGCACCAGACGGGAATCCGCCCGGGCCCCGGAAAAGCAGACGGTTTCATATTCCGGCAGCACCTTGCCGCCGCACCATTGGGCAGCCTGTTTCAATGTAATCATAGATTCTTTGCAACCTCTTCCCTCTCGTCGAGATGGGTTTTCTCCGTGCCGAGGATCTGATAGGTTTCGTGGCCCTTGCCGCACAGGACGATGATGTCGTCCTGCCGGGCTTCTGCCATGGCCCGGGCAATGGCTGCCCGGCGGTTTTCTACTACCAGATAGGGCTTTTGGAGGTCCTTCACCCCGGCCAGGATGTCCTCGATGATCTTCATGGGATCCTCCGTGCGGGGGTTGTCGGAGGTGATCACGGCCAGGTCGGACAGCTCCACCCCGATCCGCCCCATAATGGGCCGCTTCAGGGGGTCCCGGTCGCCGCCGCAGCCGAAGACTGCGATGACTCTGCCCTTGCAGAAGCCCCGGACCGAGCGCAGCACGTTTTCCAGGGCGTCGGGGGTGTGGGCGTAGTCGATGAGAACCGTGTAGGGCTTGCCGGGGGTGGGAACCACCTCCATCCGTCCGGTTACGCCCTTGGCGTCGGACAGGGAGGCGACAGCCTCCGCCATCGGGATGCCCAGGGCCTCGGCGCAGCCCAGCACCGTCAGCGCGTTGTAGACTGTGAAGCCGCCGGGGATCCCCAGCCGGACCGGGAGAACCCCGTCTTCCCGTCGGAGGTCAAAGGCCACATGGTCAGCCCCCAGGAAGATGTTCTCCGCCAGCAGATCCGGCTGCTTTTCCGGATCCAGGGAGGTAGTGAGAACCCTGCAGCTGCTCTCGGGGATGGTCCTGCGGACCTCGGCGTCGTCCACATTGAACACGCCGACCCTGCAGCGCCGGAACAAAATCGCCTTGGCCTGCCGATAGGCCTCCATGGTCTTGTGGAAGTCCAGGTGGTCCTCGGTCAGATTCGTGAAGGCGCCTACGGCAAAGGGAATGCAGTCCACCCGGTGCAGGTACAGGGCGTGGGAGGAGACCTCCATCACCGCGTGGGTGCAGCCCTTTTCAACCATTTCGGCAAACAGCGCCTGGAGCTCAAAGCTCTCGGGGGTGGTGCGTTCGGTTTCGAGGATCTCCTCACCGATCATGTTCTGGATGGTGCCGATCAGACCCACCTTGGCGCCGAGACACCGCTCCAGCAGATGCTTGAGCAGCAGTGTGGTGGTGGTTTTGCCGTTGGTGCCGGTGATGCCGATGACAGTCAGCTTTTCCGCAGGCCGGCCGAACCAGTTTGCTCCCAGCACCGCCAGAGCGGCCCGGGTGTCCGCCACCCGGATATAGGAACAGTCCGTCTCCGGAACCCGCTCGCAGAGAACGCAGGCAGCGCCCTTTTCCAGGGCCATGGGGATGAACCGATGGCCGTCGGCAGCATAGCCGGTCACAGCCACAAACAGGTGGCCGGGGGCCGTTTTCCGGGAGTCATAGCTGACCCCGGAGATCTCGACGCCCAGGTCCGCATTCGTTTCCTGAATTTGAATGTTTTGCAGTAAATCAGATAATTTCATTAATTATTCACTCTTCATTGTTCATTATTCATTTTCGGGCCGCAAGGTCCAATTAGTCCAGCGCCGTGGTGTCCGTGAGCTCCACGGTGATGGTGGTGCCTCTGGGGACCTCCTCGCCGGCAGGGTAATCCTGGTCGGTGATCACCGCGTAATAGAGGGAGGAGCCCTTGGTCTGCAGATACAGACCGCTGTTTGCCAGCGCCGCCTCGGCCTGGGCCTTGGTTTTTCCGTTCAGATTCGGAACGACGATCTTGTCAGTCGGCATCTGGGCCCCCATATACAGAATGACCTCGGAGTTGCCCGGGACCTTTTCGTTGGGAGCAGGGATCTGACCGCTGACGGTGTCGCCGGTGCCCACGGTGATATAGGTGAGGCTCTGGGCCTTCAGGGCCTCGGAGGCCTCGCTCTCCGTCAGATCCCGGACGTCGGGCATCTGCACGTTGACGGTGGACATATCCACGTTGGTGTAGTCGGGCTGGACGCCCAGATACAGCAGGGTGTCCGCAAAAATATCCCGGACCACCGGGGCAGCCATAACGCCGCCGGAGATGTAGATGCCGGTCTTCTTGCTGGGGGTGTCCAGGGCGATCAGACAGATGTACTGGGGATGGTCCATGGGAGCCACGCCCACAAAGGAGACGATCTTATCGTCGGTCTGCTCGCCGTATTCGTTGTATTCGTCCAGCTTTTCGGAGGTGCCGGTCTTGCCGCCGATCCGGTAGCCGGCCAGCTTGGCGTTGCCGGCAGTGCCCTTGGTGACAACGGATTCCAGCAGCTGGCACATGAGGGCGGAGGTCTCCTCGCTGATGGCCTGACGGATCACGGTTCTGCCGTTCTTCTGAACGATGTTGCCGTCTCCGTCCAGAATCTCAGAGACCACGTAGGGCTGCAGCACATAGCCGCCGTTGACCACGGCTGCGATGGCCCGCACCATCTGAATGGGGGTGGGCTTCACGGACTGGCCGAAGGCGATGGTGGTCAGCTGGGCGTTCTTGACGAATTCCTCCTTGGGGTGGAAGACGCCCAACGCTTCTCCCTGCATATCGATGCCGGTCCGCTCCAACAGACCGAAGGCGTCCACATACTGGTAGAGCTTTTCGCCGCCCAGCAGCAGACCGATGTCCGCGAAGGCAATGTTGCAGGAATTCTGCAGGGCCTGGGCCGTGGTCTCGGCGCCGTGGCCCTGGGCCTTCCAGCAGTGAAGGGTGGATTCACGGCCGGGATAGTCCTTTTCACCCCGGCAGTAGAAGCCGTTGTTCAGATCCACGGCCTTCTCCTCCAGGGCGGAGGCCAGGGTGATGGTTTTGAAGGTGGAGCCGGGCTCGTAGCCGTCGGATACGCAGCGGTTTCGCCACTGCCGCAGCCGAGCGGCGGACTGGAGCTTGTTGTATTCTCCCGCCAGCTCCTGATACTCCTCGCTGTCCTGGTTCAGACTGTGCATCTGGTTCGCCAGCTCCTCCAGCTTTTCCACCACGCTGAGATCCGTGATCTCCAGGTAGTTGTTGGGATCGTAGCTGCCCTCAATGGCCATACCCAGGATGGCCCCGGTGTTCACGTCCATCATAATGGCGAAGCCGCCGTTTTGCACGTCGTATTTTTCAATGGCGTTCTGCAGGTTTTTCTCCAGATACCGCTGCACCTGGTAGTCGATGGTCAGTACCAGAGAGCAGCCGTCAGAGGCCTCGTAGTATTTTTCGTAGGAGTTGGGCATAGCGGTTTCGTAGTTGCCCTTGGTGGTGATGACCGCGCCAGGGGTGCCCTTGAGGATCGTATCATAGTAGGCCTCCAGGCCGTCGGCGCCCTGGTTTTCCGCGTTGGTGAAGCCAACCACCTGGGCAGCGGTGGCCGGGGAGGCATACTGCCGTTTGGAGTCGGATTCCAGGTGGATGCCGGTGAGCTTGTTGTCGGTGATGAACTGCCGGACCTGCTCCGCGACCTCCCAGCTCTGCTTTTTGGCGATGACCTCATACTGCCGGTCCACTCTGCCGCAGCGCTCCCGGATCATATCCGGATCCACATTGAGGATCCTGCCCAGATTTTCGGCGATGAAATCCACGTCCTCCTCGGCATGGTGGATCTCCAGGGGATCCAGGAAGATGGTTTCCACCGTGGTGGAGAAGGCCAGCTTTTTCATGTTCCGGTCATAGATGGTGCCCCGGTCGGCGGTGATGATGGTGGACCGGGTCTGATTGTTGATGGCGTTGGCCTCATACCGGTTGTGCTCCAGGACCATCAGGCGGAACAGCTGATAAATCAGCGGCAAAAACAGGACAACGCCGCACAGAAACATCATAAAAAACGTTCTGCGCAGCACCCCGTGGTTGGCCTTTTCCCGGTCGTAGACCGGACGCTTGCTCTCACGGACGATCTTGATTTTTGGCTTTCTATGCAATTTTGACAAGGGAAAACCTCCCCTCCCGGTTGGATTGGATGGATTTTCCGCAAAATAGCGGGTTCCGGAAAATGCTGCAAAAGGGGCGGCACCGGGTGTCGCCCCTTTTGATATATGGTTTCGTCAACGGAAATATTCCACGATGCCCCGGAAGCTGCCGGTGACAGCGCCCCAGGCCTTCTCCAGGAAGCTCCGGTTGTCTACCTGTAGTACCTCTGCCCGGTCTGTGCCGGCCACATTCAGGTAGACCGTCTGCTTTGTGGTGGGCTGGCTCATGCCCAGCTCCCGGGCCCTGAGCTCGATGTCGTCCAGGTTGATCTTGCTCTCATAGGCGGAGCGGAGCTTGCTCATGTCCACCTCAGCCGCCGCCAGCTCCTGCCGGAGCTCGCCGGTGCGGTTGGTGGTTTCGTAGAGCTGCACATAGCTGTATACCACCATGGCCAGCAGGAAGACCGCAATCGCCAGACCCACCGCTGCGAAGGGGGCAATGGTCAGCTTGGCCTTCGGGGCCCGCTGCTTTTTGGGGGCGACCTTTTCTTCCGGAAGGGCAGCAGGAATCGGCTTGACGGCGGTGCTGCCGTCAAACCTGACTTTGTATACGTCGTATGCCACGGAACCCATGGTTTCGGGCAATTGATTCATCTTTGCTGCCATTGTATTCTCCTGCCTTCGGCCCGATTACAGGCCGTCGTATTGTGGGTTTCTGTCGAGCTTCTCGGCTACCCGGAGCTTTGCGCTTCTGGCCCGGGGATTGTCTGCCAGCTCGGCGTCCTCGGATTGGATGGGCTTCCGGCTCACCAGCCGAAGGGTGGGCTTTTTGCCGCAGACACAGACGGGAAATTCCGGGGGACAGGTGCAGCCCTTGGCTGCCTGGGCCATGGCGTTCTTGACGATCCGGTCCTCCAGGGAGTGGAAGGTGATCACCGCCAGCCGCCCGCCGGGGTTCAACCGGTCCGGAGCCCGCTGCATCATCCGGTCCACGGCGCTGAGCTCGTCGTTCACCGCGATCCGGATGGCCTGGAAGCTTCGCTTGGCCGGGTGCTGCTTTTCCCGCAGAGCCTTGGGGGGCATGCCGGAGCGGATCACGTCCACCAGCTCCAGCGTGGTCTCAATGGGCCTTTCGGCCCGGCGACGGACAATGGCCGCCGCGATCTGGGGAGCGTAGCGTTCCTCCCCGTAGGCGTAGAGGATATGTCGCAGGTCCTCCTGGGACCAGGTGTTGACGATTTCAAAGGCGCTGAGACTGTCGCCGGGATCCATCCGCATATCCAGCGGTGCATCCGCCATATAGGAGAAGCCCCGGGAGGCCTCGTCCAGCTGGGGAGAGGAGACCCCCAGATCGAAGAGCATCCCGTCCACGGCAGGGATCCCCAGCTCGTCCAAAATCTGATCCAGCGCGGCGAAGTTGGAATGTACCAGGGTCACCCGATCCATCCAGGGGGCAAGCCGTTCTCTGGCTGCCGCCAGGGCAGCGGGGTCCCGATCCACACCGATCAGCCGGCCGGTGGTCAGCCGCTTGGCAATCTCGGAGGAGTGGCCGGCGCCGCCTAAGGTTCCGTCCAGATAGATCCCGTCCGGCCGGATGTTCAAGGCCTCTACGGATTCCCGCAGCAGGACGGAGACATGATGGAATTCCGTCACAGTCCCAGCTCCTCCAGCGCGCTTGCCAGCTTGCCGGGCTCCTCCAGGAAGGCGGCCTCTCTGGCTGCGTATTCTTCGGCGTTCCAGATTTCCGCGTGGTCGCCCTCTCCCAGGAAGGTGACGTTCTCCTTCAGGTGGGCGTAATCCCGCAGAATGGGAGGGATCACGAAACGGCCCTGCTTGTCGGGCTCGCACCGGGCCACGTTTGCCCGGATGTAGCGAAGGTTGGCGGACTGGGAGAGCCGGACGGAGTTGAAGCTCTCGCTGACCTTTTCCCATTTCGCCTCGGGGTAGACCAGCAGGCTGTTATCCAGGCCGATCATCACATAAAAGACGTCGCCCAGCTCCTCCCGGAGCTTTGCGGGGACGAAAAGACGACCCTTGGGGTCTACATTGTGTGTAAACTTGCCGAACAACCTGCTCACCTCCTCCAAACTATGGGAAACTCCACCACTTTCATCCACTTTGCTCACATTATATATCGTTTGTTACGAAATTGCAATCATTTTCTGAGATTTTTTCAAAGATTTTTTAAGACGAAAAATAAAATACGCTCTGCCGGCCCTTCGGCCGACAGAGCGTCGCAGAATATACAATTTTTCGGGGCTACAGTCCAACCTGCTCCAGGATTTCCACGGCCAGCAGGTCGATGTCGCCGCCGGTGGGGTCCAGGGCCATCATGTGGGGACAGCTGTCAAAATTGCCGTGCTGCTTTTCCAGCATGGCGGACATAGCCGGCGTCAGAGGCTCGCCCATCTGGGCGGCAAAGCGGGCCTTGACGGTTTTCAGCGTGGCCTTGCAGAGCACCCGCAGGCAGCCGAGGGGCAGCAGCTCCTGCTGCTCCTTTTCGGTTACCAGATAGATGACGTACTCGTCAGCCTCCTGGGCCTCTGCCAGCAGCCTGCGAAACCGCTCTCTTGCCACCAGCTCATCGGAGGCCAGCTCCTGATAGCCTCTGCCGGTGTAGACCGTGGCGTGGACCTTTTCGCAGATTGCCTTGGCCAGGGCGGATTTCCCGCAGCACCGGCCGCCGATCAGCGCAATGACCATGATTACAACCTCCAATCAGTTCAGAGAAGGGGATGGTTATCCGGCCTCGGCGTAGATCTCGCACAGCCGGATCAGGATCTCGACGTTTTTCGCCATGGAGGGCACCGGCACGAACTCGAACCGGCCGTGGGCGTTTTCGTAACCGGCGGAGAGATTCGGGGCAGGCAGGCCTCGGAAGCTCAGGGCGGAGCCGTCGGTGCCGCCCCGGAAGGGCTCGCTCTTGGGCTCCAGACCTGCGGCCCGGATGGCATTCCGCAGGTTTTCCACCAGGAAGGGATACTGCCCGATGACCTCGCCCATATTCCGGTACTGTTCCTCAAATTCGACCCGGATCCGGCCCTGCCCGTATTCGGCCTCCAGCGCCCGGGCCAGACCAAGGACGGTCTCCCGCTTCTGCTCCAGCAGGGCCCGGTCAAAATCCCGCAGGATCATCCGGATCTCGGCCTTTTCGCAGTCGGCCTCCACCGAAAGCACGTGGATGAAGCCGTCGATGCCGTCGGTGTACTGGGGCTTCTGGGCCTTGGGCAGGCCGGTCAGGAATTCACCAGCAATGTCGCAGGCGTTCACCATGATGCCCTTGGCGGTGGCGGGGTGGACGCTCCGCCCGGTGATCGTCACCAGAGCCTCCACCGCGTTGAAGGTCTGATCCTGATACCAGCCCAGGTGGTCGCCGTCCAGGGTGTAGGCATAGGGGGCGCCGAACCGGTCCAGATCCAGATCCTGGGCCAGACCTCCTACCTCCTCGTCGGGGGTGAAGGCCAGACAGACGGTGCCGTGCTTTGCCTCCGGATGCCGGGCGTAAAACTCCGCCAGGGTCATAATGGCGGCGATGGAGGCCTTGTCGTCGCCTCCCAGAAGGGTGGTGCCGTCGGTGAGCACCAGATCCTGTCCCTTGTACTGGGCCAGGTTGGGATAATCCGCCGCGTGCATCACAATGCCCTGCTCCGGGTTTAAGACGATGTCGCCCCCGTCATAGTTCCGCAGAACCCAGGGCTTCACGTCCCAGCCCTTCACGTCCGGTGCCGTGTCCAGGTGGGCCACCAGGCCGAAGGGCCGGTCCGGTCCCTTCAGATTGGAGCGCAGCCAGCCGTAGACCACACAGTGCTCCTCGTCATAGGCGGTCTCGATCCCCAGCTCCTGCAGCTCCTCGTAGAGCAGCTTTGCCAGATCCCGCTGGCAGGGCGTCGTGGGCCAGACGCCATCAAAATGCTTGGATTGGGTGGTAACGGCTGCATACCGCAGCAGCCGTGCCTCCGTCAGCTTGTGAAAATCCATAGTTGTTCCTCGTTTCTTGTAATCAGTCACCAGTGACCAGTCACTGGAGCTACGGTAGCGGCGCACAGTGTGCGCCACGGGAAGCACCGGTCACCAAGGCACCAGAAACCCGTTTTGCTCAGTCCCCGGTTAAATCCGCGAATTCCGCTCCGGCTGCCCGGCGGAGGTCCTCCGGGGCCAGCTCCAGCTGGCTGCCGATCCGCCCGCCGCTGACGTAGATTTTGTCAAATAACACCGCGGTCTCATGGATCCGGGTGGGGAAGGGCTTTTTCATGCCCACGGCGGTACAGCCGCCCCGGACGTAGCCTGTCAGCGGCAGCAGCTCCTTTTGGGGGATCAGACGCACCGCCTTGGCGCCCACGGAGCGGGCACATTTTTTGAAATCCAGCTCTGCGTCCACCGGCAGCACGAACACATAGTGCTGACCGTCGCTGCCGACGGCCACCAGGGTCTTGAAGACCCGGTCGTGGTCAAGCCCCAGCAGATCCGCCACGGCGCTGCCGTCGGTGAATTCCCCGCAGTCGTACTCCCGATGGGAGAAGGGGATCCCCATCCGCTCCAGAATCCGCATCGCGTTGGTTTTAGCTTCTTTTCTACCCATACTGCTTCGCCTCGATTCCAGTATAGCACAAGCCTGCCCGGTTGGCAATCACCGATTGCGAGAAATAGTTGGGACGATAGGCATCAGTGGCTAGGCATCAGGCATCAGGGGAGCGCCTGTAGCGGCGCACAGTGTGCGCCACAGCGTCCACGATCCGACGGGGTAACGGGCAACGCCCACGCCTTTAGGGACAAGCCGTGCCTGTCCGCCGTTCCTCGCACCACCCGTAGGGAGGCATCCCCAGATGCCTCCGCCGCCGGTACGGCGGCGTCATTGCCTGCGGCAATGACCGGAGCGATGTGGGCATCGCTCCCTACAATTGCGGGCGACGGGCAGCAGGCAACGGGCAACATGGGTGCCCGCCTGTAGCGGCGCACAGTTAAGTGACGGCCCAAATCTTTGATTTGGCAGCCGGAACTTATGCAGAGCAGTGCGCCACGGCTTCCACGCTCCGACAGCGAGAAACCTCCCCTGAGGCCGTCAGGCGACAGGGGAGGGAAGAGGTTCAAAACAGTTGAAAGTTGAACCGCACATTCATTTTCAATTTTCAACTTTCAATTTTCAACTGTCTCCGGGTCCTCTGCCGTGGGATCGTATTCGAGGATGTCCCCGGGCTGGCAGTGGAGGGCCTCGCAGATGGCCACCAGGGTGGAAAAGCGGATGGCGCTGATCTTTCCGGTCTTCATCTTTGAAAGGTTGACGTTGGAGACGCCCACCAGCTCGGAAAGCTCCTTCAGACTCATCTTCCGGTCCGCCATGACCCGGTCCAGTCGCAAAATGATCTGTCCCATGACGGCACCTCACAGGGTCTCGTCGGATTGCTGCTGCAGCTCTTCGCCGTATCGGAACACAAAGGACAGGAAGAGCACCAGCAGACCGGCAGGGATGGACCAACAGAAAATGGAGGTGTTCCCGCCGACTTTGACGGATTCCACGACGGGATTGGTGAAAAACTCCGTGATGCGGTAGGCCTTAAGGTTGAAGATTTCAGCCAGCCGGCCTCCGATCTCCACCAGGACGCCGCTGATCATAACAGTCCAGCCCAGCTTGCGGAGCTTCCGGGAGATGCCGGAGGCAAAGGGCTGCCCTTCCTTCATGGGCACCAGGATCTCCCGCAGGACCCGGATGCAGTACCAGCCGGCGGCCAGGGCCAGCATGGCGGACAGCAGCGTGGCAATGATGCAGAGCTTCAGCTTGCCCAGATCCAGGTAGTCCGCCATATCGCCCCGGAATGTGATCTTGAGGCAGTCAAAGTTCAGGGTGGAGGCGTCGGCGACGATCTTTCTTCTGTCCGAAGATAGCGGTGAGGGGGATGAAGACGGCGCAGACAATGAGACCGGCCACCAGGAGGCCCTGGAGGATCTTCAGAATCCGGTCCACAATACGGGCAGTGCGTGCAACTTTCATGTTTTCCATTGTGATAACGTCCTTTCTTGTCATTAAATAATTAATGTTTATCATTAATTTCTGGCGACATCATATCACAGTGATTTGCGTTTGTCAAGTACTTTTTAACGAAAAACATTAATTTTTTTATGAAAAAACCTCCCCTAACGCCGAAAGG
>CACXJE010000026.1 GCA_902767915.1 Oscillospiraceae bacterium
AGGGCATCTCCTTCAACACGCTGTAGTCCAGACGCCCCAGGTCCCAGCCGGTCAGCTTGATCAAGCCGGTGAAATGCCGCAGATCCTCCAGGGTGGTCATGCCCTCGGGAAGCTTGAGGTCGGTAATGCCCCAAAGGTCGCTGGTCAGAATGGCACGGTCGCCCCGATTCAGCAGCGCCTGAATCTGCTGCTTGAGGGCGGAATCCTGGAAGACCACCTCTTCCACCACTCCGGAAACCGTATACTGAACCTCCAGCGCAGGGCTGACCAGGCCCTCCTTGTTCACGGCAACGGCCCGTACCACGGTTTTGCCTGCCCCAAGGGTGATCGGCCCGGCATAGGCGTTGGTCTTGCAGGAGGGATGTTCCCCGTTTGTTGTGCAGTAACAGACGTCCTCCGGGTCTCCCACAGAGAGCTCTATGGTGATGTAATCATCATAATCGTCCTTGGGAGGCGGGGTGATTTCAGGCATTGCTGGTCTGCGTTCGGCCAATTCAGCGGCCACCTTTTCGTTCGTGATCCGCTTGTCCAGGAAATTCTGCGCCTCCAGCAGCTTGTCCTGCTCCACAAATGCGGAGCAAAGGGCCACGTAAAGGGAGGTGTCCTCCGGAGAAGCGGCGATGGCCTTCGCCAGTGTCCGCTCGGTTTTTGTATAATTGCCGCTTTGCCGATAGGCCTCCGCCAGCTTCAGGGAAAGCGCCGTGTCCTCCGGGGAGAGCTTGCGGGCCCATTCATAGCAGCGAACGGCGGCTTCGTTACGGCCTGCCTCCAATCTGGAATCCCCCAGATTTGTCAAAAAATCCGTGGTCAGATCCGTCCTGTACCGGAAGAAGAACCAGTATCCGGTCCCCAGAAGGGCAAGGATGATGACAATGGGAAGAACAATTTTTAATGTACGTTTCATAACGCAGCTCCAATCTGCTGAAATCAAAGCCGAAGCGGCTGAACCTTCTCATTCTGACTGCTATTATACTCTTTTCCGGAAAAGGTGTCAAGACCGGCAATTCTCCGCAGATCGGTGTTTACAATCCGCGGTTTATCGTATATAATGGCCCAAGAAATGAGACCGGCGAAGAGCCGGGGAGAAGGGAGAGACCGGAATGGTTTTCGGTTATCCGATCTGGACGGTGCTGCTGATTGGAGCGGGCGTGTTCTGCGCCGGCTTCGTGGATGCCATCGGTGGCGGCGGCGGAATCATATCCGTGCCGATTTACCTGCTGGCGGGGCTTCCGACCCATGTGGCCCTGGGCACCAACAAGATGTCCTCCTGCATCGGCACCGCTGTCTCCACCGCCCGGTATCTCAAGCGGGGCTTTGTCCGATGGGGCCTGGTGATCCCTTCCGTGGTGCTGGCGGTGGGCGGTGCTTTTCTCGGAACGAAGCTGCAGCTGGCGGTGGATGAAAAGATTCTGAAATATGTCCTTCTGCTGGTCCTGCCTGTGGCGGCCTTTGTGCTGCTGCGGCAAAAGACCCTGCCGGAGACCCAGGGGGATATGCCGGAGCATCTGCGGCGCAGCGTGGTCTGGGGAGCCTCCTTTCTGATCGGCATCTATGACGGCTTCTACGGTCCCGGTACCGGCACCTTCCTGCTGCTGGCCTTCTGCACCCTGGCCAAGCTGGACGTCCGGACCGCCTCCGGCAACGTAAAGCTGGTGAATCTGTCCTCCAATCTGGGGGCGCTGATCACCTCCCTGGCCGCAGGAAAGGTGCTGATTCCCATCGGCCTGATTGCGGCCTGCTTTTCCATCGCCGGGCATTACTTCGGCGCCGGTCTGGCCATCAAAAACGGTTCCAAAATCGTCCGCCCGGTGATTCTTTGCGTGCTGCTACTGCTGCTGATCAAAATCGGCGTAGAGCTGCTGACAGGCTGATCGGAAGGTAAAAGAGAGAAAAGAAGAGGAGAAATCCAATGATCATTCAGGATGAAGGAATCCGCCTGCAGGCGAAGCTGGACCTGCCGGAAACGGACGCGGAGCGAATTCCGACCGTAATTCTGGTCCACGGCATCACCGGCCATTCGGAGGAACGCCATATCGAGGCTCTTGCGGCGGGCATGAACGAGATCGGCTTTGCTGTGCTGCGGGTAGACCTGTACGGCCACGGCCGCAGCGGCGGGGAGTTTGCCGCCCATACGCTGCACAAATGGGTCCACAACCTGCTGACGGTCATCGACCGGGTGAAGCAGCTGGATTTTGTTTCGGATCTCTATCTCTGCGGCCATTCCCAGGGCGGGCTGGCGGTGATGCTGGCCGCTGCGGAACGTCCGGACATCGTCCGGGGTCTGATCCCCCTGTCGCCGGCCTGGACGATCCCGGAGGGGGCCAGAACCGGCTGCCTGCTGGGCCAAGAATTCGATCCGGCCAACGTGCCGGACCGGTTTCCGCTTTGGGACGGCTATGTCCTGGAAGGCGCATATCTTCGGGACGCCCGGGAAATCCGGGTGGAGGAAGCCATGGACCGCTATCCCGGGCCCGTATTGATCGTCCACGGGACAGGGGACGCCACCGTTCCCGTGACCGCCTCGGCGCTTGCGGCAAAACGCTACAAGGATTGCACTCTGGTTGAAATCCCGGGGGATACCCACTGCTATGACCGTCATCCGGACAGAATGGTTGCCGCGGTGCAAAAGTGGCTGCAAGAAAGATAAAACAAAAAAATAGCGCGCTGTCGTTCGGTTATCGGAACGACAGCGCGTTTTTCAGTACCTGGTGTTACAGGGGATTCTGATCCGGTCCCTGGGAAGCCGGAGTTGGAGCCTCCGGCGGGGCAGGATCCTTGGACCGCAGGGCAAAGACCAGGCCCAAGGCCGCCAGCAGCATGATGGTGGCGCAGATGCTTGCCTCCGGCCCGGCGGATCCGCCGGTCAACAGCTTTTTCAGACTGGAGGAGATTTCCACCGGGATCAGGCAGGGCCCGGGGCCCTTTTCCGAAAGACTGAAGCCAAACACAAAGTTGCCGGTAAACAGCCAGGCGGCGTGGAGGCCGCAGGCGCCCCAGATGCTGCCTCTGCGCATGGTGAACAGGCAGAGCATCAGGCTCAGAAGCAGAATGTTGATGGTGCCGAGCGTGCCGGAGTCGCCGGAGGCCAGCAGCATGGCAGGGACGGTGGACATGATCAGCGGGACAAAGACCGGACGGCCCACAGACATGGTGGGCGCCAGATAGCCCCGGAGCATGATCTCAAAGCAGGCGCCCTCCACCAGACAGCCCACCAAGGCGGCAAGAAGCAGGGGAAGGTCAGCCCGGTTCAGGGAAAAGGCTCCGAACCGGAATGCGCCTGCGGCGGAGCCGATCAGCGCCACTCCAACGAACAGAACAGCGCCTGCGGCAATGCCGATCAGATATTCCGTAGCGGCGCCATCCTTCCCCAGGCCCATGGACGCAAAGGATCTGCGTTCGATCTTCCGACAGAAGAACATGGGTACGATGCCCACCGGCAAGGCGGCAAACAGAGAAAGGATCACCAGCCAGTCGGGCAGATTGCTCATCAGCTCAAACAGCTGATCCGTGATGGTGCCCATGCTTCTGCCTTCGGCGAACAGCTCCTCTCCGTGGGCGGTGAAGATCCAGGCAGTCATGGGAATCGCCAGCAGCATTCCCTGAATGGTGGAAGCAATCAAATAGACCAAGAGAAACCGAAGCAGCTCCCGTGTCAGGCTGTACCGGGCTTTTTTCTCCCGGGCGGCCAGAGCCCAGAACCCGGGCAGGGGAAGCAGGGATTGGTTCATAAATTCATCTCCCGCAGTTGGACTTGCGTCGCTGATTCTCAGCCGCAGCTTAATTTATCCTATTATGCCACAGCTTGCGAAAAGTTTCAAGTCCCGAATTATGTTTTCTCCGCCGTTCAATAACGAGGCTTCCCCGGATCGCCGTCATTTCTCCGCCGACGAACTGCCGCAGTGGGTTTTCCGGTCCCCGTCTCCCACCGCCTGGCAGTAGAGGCTGGCCAGCATTTGCCACAGCCCTTTTGTAAAAATCCCCGTTTCCTGCATGCCGCAGGTCTTTTGCAGACATTTTACCGCCTGAACCGTTCTCGGGTCCCAGATCCCGGTCATGCCGCAGTCGCTCATGTTGCCGTAGATCTCGTGGAGGATGTGCAGCATGGCCTGAATCAGGAGCACATGTAAGTTGTCGCTGTCCGGGGTAATGACCTGGTTTGGCAGAAATCCCGGCTCCAGGGGCTCGGAGGGGGCCATCTCCACCTGGGCTGAGGCAAAGGCCTGCCGGATGGCCTTCCAGGTGGCAAAGTCTGTGACCCCCGTGGCTGGAAGCCCTTCAAGCTTCTGAAAGGCCCGCACCGCCTCACCGGTGGCAGGTCCGTAGATCCCATCCGGGATGACTGTCGGGATTTCACCGTGACATACGGCAATGGTCCGCAGCATGGTCTGCAGACTGGTAACGGCCTTCCCGACGAAAAAAGACTCGTCTTGCTGATACATGATTTCCCTCCTAACTGCGCGCGTCCCGGCTGCCCTGGGAGAGGGGATAGCCCGGGTACTGGGTCATTCTGGTGGAGCTGCCGTAGCTGAGCCCCTGAAACTGCTGGGTGATCCTGGCGGCGGTGTCGCTTGTGAGCCGGCCGGTGGCGCTGAGCCCGTTGGCCCGCTGGAAGGCCAGCAGGGCCTGCTGCAGATTGCTGCCGGTGTAGCCCAGAGCCTCCAACCGGCTCCTTGCGTTTGCCACGGTGGTGCCGGAGCTCTGAAGCTGAGGGAAGGCCGCCCGGTTTTGCAGCACCCGGTTGTCGATGCCGGAGTATTGTTCAAAGATCGCGTCCCAGGTACGGTCGTCCGCTTCGCCGGTCTGGGGCAGACCCTGCCAGCGCTGGAAGCTGATCACCGCGTCCCGGGTGTTGGGACCGAAGATCCCGTCCACCGTGGGAGAAGGCACCTCCCGAACGAACTGCCCCACAATCGACAGCATGTATTGGAGCTGGGATACCTTCTCGCCCCGATCCCCGACCCGCAGGGGCTCCGGGAACTCAAAGGACAGATCCTCATACCGGAGCCCCTCGGATCGCAGCTCTGACAGCTTCAATACACCGCCATAGACCAGCTCTACGGTGTTCCAGGTGATACGCCCCACGATTCCGTCTGCATCCAGAGAAAAGACCCGCTGAAAGGTCCGGACCGCGTTCTCGGTGTCCCGGCCGTAGATACCGTCCACCTGCACCTTTGGGATCGCGGGGAAGTTCTGGGAGATCCGGTTCAGAGCCCGCTGAATCAGCGCAACGCTTCTTCCCCGGCTGCCCACCCGCAGAGCGGTGCCGGGATAGGAGGATTGGGCGTCCAATTGTGGGGCGTTGACGACGATTTCGGTGTCGGTGCCGTAGTAGCTCTGGAGAATCCGCAGCCAGCCCACTCCCTGCCGGGCCAGATTCTGGGAGCCCCATTGGCTCATTCCCTCGCAGGTGACGGTGGTGCCGTTGCAGAATTTTGCGGCCAGAGGCTCAATGAAGCCGATGCGGCGGATGTAGTCGTCAAACAGCTCGTCGACCAGGGACGATATATTGGCAAAGTAGTTCCGCCCTGCGTAGAACTGCTGGTCGTAGGCCGTGGACGAGGTGATGTCAAAGGGATAGCCCCGGATCCGGTAGTACTCGGTGTAAACCCGGTTCAGAGCAAAGGATGTGATGGCCAGGATGTTGGCCCGCAGGGCGTTTTCGTTCCAGGTGGGGTAGACCTCGCTGGAGGCCACATTCTTGACATAATCCCGGAAGCTGACGGTCACGTTGTCCGCGTTGGACGAAGGTGACCCCAGATGGACTGTGATATAGGACGGTATGTAAGGAAGCAGCGTGGTTGCCATGGCACACCTCCTCAGAGCCCCTGGGGCGGCACGTCAAAGCGCTCTGACGCGCCCGGATCCAGAGGGAATCCGCCTCGGGGAATCAAAAGCATTTCCTGCACAGTGGTGACACCCGGGAAAACCTGGACCCGGGTCACCGTGATCCCGTCGTAGTCCGGGTGACTGACGGTGACGGTGACGTCTGTCCAGCCCTTGGCCTGGTCCGGGGTCTGGCTGTTGCTGAGCTCCGGCGTGTCTATAGA
This sequence comes from Oscillospiraceae bacterium, assembly GCA_902767915.1. Taxonomy (GTDB): domain Bacteria; phylum Bacillota; class Clostridia; order Oscillospirales; family Oscillospiraceae; genus JAFRPC01. Next base: position 6,048 of record CACXJE010000026.1, read on the forward strand.
AATGGCGTCGGTCTGGCCGCTCTCGTCGGTTCTTTGCAGCGAAAGCAGGTCCATGCCGGAGCCGGGATCTCCCTCCGTAATGGTGACGGTGGCGCCCTCCACAGGCAGCTCGGCCCGGGAGGTGGATGCCTGCACCTTAATAAAGCCGATAGACATAAAAATCCCTCCTGTTCTGCGCCATCCTATGCGCAGCAGGAGGGATTTGTGTCAACGGAAGGTCAAAACCATTTTTTCAGGGTGCCGAACAGACCCCGGTAGAAGCTTTTTCCGGCCTCCCGTCCCACGGCGTTCAGAGCCGAGTTGGCAACTCGCTTTCCGGCGGAGGTCTTCTTGCGGGAGGAGGTTTTTGTGCTGTTTTTCCTGGTCTTTTCCTCCTTCGCCTTCTGCCTGGCTGCCTCCGCCTCGGCTTTTGCCTGCTCGGCGGCCTCCGCTTCTGCCTGCTGGTCGACCTGGATGTTCTCATAGGCTGAATCGCTGTCCACCGAGGCTTCATACTTGCCGAAAAGCTCGTCAAATTGGATTTCAGCCCTGCGCCGGCGCTCGTCGATGGGACCGATCACAGACTGAGGCGGCAGGATCGTCGCCCGCTCCACCATGTTGGGGCGGCCCTTCTCGTCCAGGAAGCTGACAAGGGCCTCGCCGGTGCCCAGGTCCAGAAGGGCCTCCCGGGTGTCGAAGGCAGGATTGGGCCGGAAGCCCTGGGCTGCGGCCCGGACCGCCTTTTGCTCGTTGGGGGTGTAGGCCCGCAGGGCGTGCTGGACCTTGTTGCCCAGCTGGGCCAGCACGGGATCCGGGATATCGGAGGGCTGCTGGGTGATAAAGAAGACGCCCACGCCTTTGGAACGGATCAGCTTCACCACCTGCTCCACCTTATCTACCAGGGCCCGGGGTGCGCCCTTGAACAGCAGATGGGCCTCGTCAAAGAAGAAGACCAGCTTCGGCTTCTCCGGATCCCCCACCTCGGGAAGCTGCTCGAAGAGCTCCGCCAGCAGCCAGAGCAGGAAGGTGGAATAGAGCAGAGGAGACTGATAGAGCCTTTCACAGTGCAGAATGTTGATGATGCCGCGGCCCTTTTCGTCCACCTGCAGCCAGTCCTCCAGCTGAATATCCGGCTCGCCGAAGAAAAGGTCTCCGCCCTCGTCCTCCAGCCGGAGCAGAGCCCGCTGGATCGCGCCGGCGGACTGCTTGGATACGTTTCCGTATACACTCTGATACTCGGAGGCGTGGTCTGCCACATAGGAGATCATGGACCGCAGATCCTTGAGATCAATGAGCAGCCAGCCCTTGTCGTCGGCAACCCGGAACACAATGGTCAGCACACCGGTCTGTACGTCGGTAAGGCCCAGCAGCCGTCCCAGCAGGGAAGCGCCCATCTCGCTGACGGTTGTGCGGACGGGATGCCCCATCTGACCGAAAACGTCCCAAAACCGAACCGGGAAGGGCCGATAGACGAATTCCTCAGGATCCATCCCCATGCCGCGCAGCCGCTCGTCGATTTTTTCTGTGGCGTAGCCGGTCATGCAGCAGCCTGCCAGGTCATCCTTGACGTCCGCCAGAAAAACCGGCACGCCCAGGGCGGAAAAGGACTCCGCCATGACCTTGAGGGTCACGGTTTTGCCGGTGCCGGTGGCGCCGCAGATCAAACCGTGGCGATTTGCCATCCCGGGCAGCAGCACGGCGGGATTCTCACCCTTGCCGATCAGCAGTTTTCCATCCCAAAGCATACGGATCCCCCCATCGTTTTTTCTGTATTATAGCAAGCCGGACAGGCGCTGACAAGCGGAGCCGGAAAAATATTTTCGGGAAAACAGAAATTTATGTTGTCAATCGGCGGGAAATCAGTTAAAATATATGCAACGAAATTTCAAAGGAGTGTTTTCCTTGGCGAACGCAATCAAATACAAGCGGGTGCTGCTGAAGGTCAGCGGCGAAGCGCTGGCGGGCGACGCCCACCGGGGCCTGAATTTCGATGTGATCGGTTCTGTCTGCGATGTGATCAAGCGCTGCGTGGACGCTGGCGTGCAGATCGGCATCGTGGTGGGCGGCGGCAACTTCTGGCGGGGCCTGAAGGACGGCGGCGATCGGATGCAGCGGGTCCGGGCGGACCACATGGGGATGCTGGCCACTGCCATCAATGCCCTGGCGGTCTGTGACAGCCTGGAGCAGCACGGCGTCGCGGCCCGGGTGATGACCGCCATCGACATGCCCCGCATCGCGGAGCCCTATATCCGGGACAAGGCCATTCGCCACCTGGAGAAGGGAAGGGTCGTGGTCTTCGGCTGCGGCACAGGCAACCCCTTCTTCTCCACCGACACCGGCGCGGTGCTGAAGGCCGTGGAAATCGGCGCGGACGCGATCCTTCTGGCCAAGAATATCGACGGCGTTTATTCCGCCGATCCCGCAAAGGACCCTACCGCTGTGAAATTTGACAGCATCAGCTTTGATGAAGTGCTGGCCCGCCGCCTGGGCGTTATGGACAGCACCGCCACCAGCCTCGCCATGGACAACCACATGCCGATCCTGGTCTTTGCCCTGAAGGATCCGGAGAACATCTACCGGGTCGTCACCGGCGAAGCAGTCGGCACCGTCGTATCAGATGAATAAACTTATCGGATATAAAGGAGGAATTTACAATGGCAGTTGATTTCAAAGAGTTCACCAGAAAAATGGAAAAGACCCTGGAGGTTCTGCAGGAGGACTTCGGCGCCATCCGTACCGGCCGTCCCAACGCCCGTGTGCTTGACCGGATCACCGTGCCCTACTACGGCGTAGATACCCCCATCGGCCAGGTGGGCACCATCGCCTCTCCCGACGCCCGGACGCTGATGATCCAGCCCTGGGACGGCGGCCTTCTGAAGCCCATCGAGAAGGCCATCCAGGCCTCCGACCTTGGCATCAACCCCCAGAACGACGGCAGAGTGATCCGCCTGGTGTTCCCCCAGCTCACCGAGGAGCGTCGTAAGGACCTGACCAAGCAGGTCAAGAATCTGGGCGAAGGCGGCAAGGTTGCGATCCGCAACATCCGTCGGGACGCCATGGACTACATCAAGAAGCAGAAGAAGGCTTCCGAGATTACCGAAGACGATCAGAAGAAGGCGGAAAAGGACCTGCAGGAGCTCACCGACAAGTATATCAAGAAGGTGGACGAGGCCTGTGCGGTCAAGGAAAAGGAGCTCATGGAGCTGTAAGAACAGAGCGGGCCGCAGGGCCCGCTTTTCTTCCCATCAAAACCTGGAGCGCGAAAACCTTACCGAGCAGCAAAGCCTTCCGGGGAAGGATATTGGCCTCTGGGCCGGTGGAGGGTCCGGATGAAGAACAGAACTGTTTTGCTCATACTGCTGATGCTGTTTCTGACAGCCTGCAATTCCGCGGGAAGTCATACAACCCCGACAAGGGAGGCTGCGTCCATGCCAACTTCAGATTTAATACCGGAATCAACCGCCCCGACTTTTTTCACCTGTGACGCTGTCTTCTTCGGGGATTCCATCACTGCCGACAGCAACTTTGACGAGCTGTTTCCGGACCTGCTGACCGTCAACCTGGGGGTCTGCGGCGATACTCTGGAGGACTTGCTTCGCCGGGTGCCGGAGGTTCGGTCGGAGCATCCGGTCCGGATTTTTCTTCTGGGCGGCATCAACTGCCTGCGGGAGGACCGGTTTGACCGCTGCGTGGAAGAATATGCCGCGCTGCTGGATGCGCTGCTGGCCGCCTGTCCCGATGCGGAGCTGATCGTGCAGAGCGTGCTGCCCGTGAGCCGGGAGCTGGCGGATCCGATGCTGCTGACCAACGACACCGTCCGCCGCTTCAATGCGGAAATCCAAGCCCTTGCCGAGCGGCGGGGCTGCGTGTACGTGGATCTATGGCCCGCCTACGAAAAGAACGGCCAACTGGATCCGTCCCTGACCCGGGACGGCCTGCATCTGAATTTCACCGCCTACGGCCCATGGGCCAGTCTGATTGCGCCCTATCTGCAGAGCTGACCGCCTGCACCCGGCAGGAACACAATCTGCCGCCCGTCAATTCATTGATGTTTTTCCACAAGGCCTCCCGGATCAAGCGGGAGGCCTTGTGCCTGTTCAAATCCCCAACATATTGTCGCTGCCGATTGACAAACGCAATATCGTGTGGTATTTTATAATAGAAGTAATAGGAGGAGTCCGCCCATGAAGCTGTTTTCAAAGAAGCACAAGAAGCAAACCGCGCCCATGGTGGTTCCCACCCACATTGCCATTATAATGGACGGCAACGGGCGCTGGGCCAAAAAGCGGGGCCTCCCCAGAACCGCGGGGCATAAGGTCGGCGCGGAGGCCTTCCGAACCATCGCCAACTATGCCAAGTCCATCGGCCTGAAATATCTGACGGTCTATGCGTTTTCCACGGAAAACTGGAAACGCTCCGAGGAAGAGGTCAACGCGATCATGGATCTGCTGGAGACCTACCTGCGGGAGCTGATCCGGGATATGGACAAGAACCGGGTCCGATTCTGCTTCTTCGGAGATCTGACCCGCCTGTCCCCGGAGCTGCAGGCGGAAGCCGCCGAAACGATGGAGCGCTCCAAGCAATACGACGGGGTCCAGGTGAATTTTTGCCTGAATTACGGGTCCAGGGCGGAAATCCTGCGGGCAGCGCAAAGCTTCGCGGCCAAATGCGCAGCCGGGGAGGCCAAGCCGGAGGATCTGACGGAGGAAGGCTTCTCGGATCTGCTCTGGTCCGCCGGCGTCCCGGACCCGGATCTGATCATCCGACCCAGCGGGGAGATCCGGATTTCCAACTTCCTGTTATGGCAGAGCGCCTATTCCGAATACTATTTTACGGATACCCTGTGGCCTGATTTCGGGCCCCGGCAGCTGGACGAGGCCATCGAGGCCTATAATCACAGAAGCAGAAGGTTCGGCGGCGTAAAATAACGCACAAGGAAGAGAAAAATGAACGTACAGAAGCCCTCCAAGCGGCTGCGCCTGTTTGAGATCATCGAGGCAGCCAGCGAAAACGACCGGATCAGCAACGTCTATGACGTGTTTATGATGGTCACGATCGTGGCAAGTCTGATTCCCCTGGCCTTCAAAACAGAATACCGTGCCTTTGTGATCCTGGACGGGATCGCGGCGGTGATTTTTGCCGTCGACTATCTGCTGCGGCTGTATACGGCGGATTATAAGGTCAGGCGGGGAAAGCTTTCCTTCCTGCTGTATCCCTTCACACCTATGGCGCTGCTGGATCTGCTCTGCATCCTGCCGTCCCTGAATCTGATCGGCGGGGGCTTTCGGATCCTCAAGGTGTTCCGCCTGCTGCGGACCTTCCGGGTGTTCCGGGTGTTCAAGGCGGTGCGGTATTCCAAGAGCCTGCTTGTCATCAAGTCGGTGTTCAAATACTCCAAGCGACCGCTGATCACGGTCTGCCTGCTGGCAGTGGGCTATATTCTGATCTCCGCCCTGGTGATTTTCAACGCGGAGCCGGACACCTTCCGCAACTACTTCGACGCGATCTACTGGGCCACAGTCTCTCTGACCACCATGGGCTACGGCGACATCACCCCGGTGACAACCGTTGGGCGGATCATCACCATGATTTCCTCAGTGTTCGGCATTGCAATCATTGCCCTGCCCTCTGGCATCATCACAGCCGGACTCATGGAGGAGATCCTGAAGCAGAGAAACGCCGACTCCCCGGAAGCGGAGAAAGCTCCGGAGGGGCCGCTTGCAAAGGACTACGATTTCAATTCAAAGACGCCGGACCTGCTGATGCAGGATTCCCGGGTCTACACAAACGAATCCCAATGAACTGAAATATAAAGGAGATGGATCTGTCGTGAAAACAAGAATTCTCGTTGCTGCCATCGGCCTTCCGCTGCTGCTGGTGGTCGTGCTGGTGCTTCCCTCTGTGGCAACCGCGATTTTGGTGGCCGCCATGTGCATTCTGGCCGCCTATGAGCTGATGATCGGCGCCGGATACGTCAAGCATGTTCGCCTGTTTGCCTACAGCTCTTTGATGGCGCTGCTGGTCTGCGTCTGGAGTTGGCTGGAGATGCCCCGGGCCTTTGGCATGCTGGGGATTATGATCTACCTCTGCGCCCTGTTTGGGGAGATGCTGGCGGCCCATACGGAGCTGAAGCTCCGGACGGTCTGCGTGGCCATCTTCGCCGGCCTGATCATTCCCTATATGCTGAGCGCCCTGGTCCGTCTGCGGATCTTCCCCAACGGAAAGTTCTACATTCTGACCGCCTTCCTGCTCACCATGATCCCCGATACCGGCGCCTACTTTACCGGCATGTTCCTGGGCAAGCGTAAGCTCTGCCCGGTGATCAGCCCCAATAAGACCGTAGAGGGCGCCGTGGGCGGCGCTGCTGCCACGGTGATCTGCATGATCCTCTACACGCTGATCCTCCAGGTGGGCTTCCACTTCAAGGTGAATTACTTCTACACCATCCTGTATGGAATCCTCGGCGCTGGGGGCTCCATTCTGGGCGATTTGACCTTCTCTGTCATCAAGCGGCAGGCCAAGATCAAGGATTACGGCACCCTGCTGCCGGGCCACGGCGGCATTCTGGACCGGTTCGACTCCACCATCGTGGTGGCGCCGCTGGTGGAAATGCTGCTGCTCATCATCCCCTTTGCCGTGAAATAATAAGGAAAAACGCATTATGACAAAAACACTTTCCATCCTGGGCTCCACCGGTTCCATTGGCCGGCAGACCCTGGACGTGGTGCGTCATCTTCCCGTCCGGGTGCTGGCGCTCACCGCGGGGACCAATGTGGACCGCATGGCGGAGCAGATTGACGAATTCCGTCCTGTTCTGGTTTCCATGGCCACAGAAGAAGCCGCCGAAGCATTAAAAGCCCGCTTGAGCGGGTATACTCCCCGTATCCTCTGGGGAGAGGCAGGTCTGATGGCCGCAGCCTCCCTGCCGGAGGCGGACACCGTTGTCACTGCCGTGGTGGGAATGGTGGGGCTGAAGCCAACCCTGGCCGCCCTGGAGCAGGGCAAGCGGATCGGCCTGGCCAATAAAGAGACCATGGTCTGCGCCGGAGAGCTGGTGATGCAGACTGCCAAGGCCCACGGTGCCGAGATCATCCCCGTGGATTCCGAGCACTCCGCGATCTTCCAGTGCCTCATGGGCAGCCGGGACCGTTCCGAGGTCAAGCGGCTGATTCTGACCTGCTCCGGCGGACCCTTCTACGGCAAGACCCGGCAGGAGCTGGAGGGGGTCACCAAGGCGGACGCCCTGCGGCACCCCAATTGGAAGATGGGCCCGAAAATCACCGTGGACTGTGCCACCCTGATGAACAAGGGCCTGGAGGTCATCGAGGCCATGCGCCTGTATGAGCTGCCTGCCGAGCAGGTGGACGTGGTGATCCACCGGCAGTCCATCGTCCATTCCCTGGTGGAGTTCGCCGACGGCGCCGTGATGGCACAGCTGGGCGTTCCGGATATGCGGATCCCGATCCAGCTGGCCCTGACCTATCCCAACCGCACAGAAAATCCTGCCCCCGGGCTGGATCTGTTGACCTGCCCGCCGCTGACCTTCGCGGCCCCGGATCCGGAGACCTTCCCCTGCTTTGCCATTGCCCTGGAGGCTGCCAGGCAGGGCGGAACTGCCTGCGCGGTGATGAACGGTGCAAATGAGGCAGCAGTTGCAAGGTTCCTGGCGGACGAGATCGGCTTCTATGAGATTCCCCGGCTGGTCCGTCGGGCCATGGAGGAGGTTCCCTTTGTCTCCGAGCCCACGCTGGAGCAGATTCTGGAGGCGGACCGGCTGGCCAGGCAGTCTGCGGAACGTCCCTGAGTAAAACGAATCGAGGTATTCTGATTTGACGGTATTATTCATTCTCATAGCCATTCTGATATTCGGATTTCTGATCTTCATTCATGAATTCGGACATTTCATTACCGCCAAGCTTTGCGGCGTCCGGGTCAATGAGTTTTCCATCAACATGGGCCCCAAGCTGTTCGGCTGGAAGAGAGGGGAGACCCAGTATTCCTTCCGCCTGATCCCCATCGGCGGCTACTGCGCCATGGAGGGCGAGGACGGCGACAGCGAGGATCCCCGGAGCTTTGCCTCCGCCAAATGGTGGAAGCGGCTGATCATCCTCTGCGCCGGCGCCTTTATGAACCTGCTTACCGGCTTTGTTGTGATGGCGTTCCTTTACGGCTTCGAATACCAGGTGCTGACCCCGGAGATCTTGAAGATTGAGCAGGGCAGCGCTCTGTCAGAGCAGGGCCTGCAGCCCGGAGACGAGCTTTACTCCTTCGACGGCAAGCGTCTCTATTTCCGAGACGACTTTTATCTGTTGGAGGGAAGATACGACCCGAATGACGTGGAGCTTGTGGTGCTTCGGAACGGAGAAAAGGTCACCTATCCTCACTTCCGTATGGAAAAGCGGGAGTTCAAGGATAAGGACGGCAATCCCCAGGAGCTCTATGGCTTCTCCTTCGGAAAGCAGCAGGAGCCGAACTTCCTCAACGCCACCAAATACGGGGCCCTGCAGTGCGTAGACTTCACCCGGATGGTGTGGTACGGTCTGCAGGATCTGTTCACGGGCAGAGCCGGCCTCAAGGATATGGGCGGCGCGGTGCAGGTGGTGGACGTAATCGTCCAGGGCGGCACGGAGGTCAGTAAGGAGAGCAAAACCTCAGACGGCATCTGCTATGCCCTGTATATCGGCGCCTTTATCGCCGTGAACCTGGCGGTGATGAATATGCTGCCGATTCCCGCCTTGGACGGCGGCCGGGTTCTGTTCCTGCTGATCGGCACGGTCTATACCGCCATTACCAAAAAGAAGATCAACCCCAAATACGAGGCCTGGATCCACGGTGTGACCATGGTCCTGCTGCTGGGGCTGATGGCCTTCCTGTTTCTGAAAGACATTTTCGTGATTCTCAGGCGATAGCCCCTTACGGGCCGTTGCATACGAATCGAGGTATACGCTTATGACCAGACAAATCATGGTGGGTTCCGTGCAGGTGGGCGGCGGCGCCCCGGTTTCCATCCAATCCATGTGCAACACCAAAACCACCGACGTGGAGGGCAGCGTTTCCCAGCTCAAGGCCCTCTATACCGCCGGCTGCGAAATCGCCCGGCTGACGGTTCCCACCCTGGAGGCCGCAGAGGCCTTCGGAAGGATCGTGGAGCAAAGCCCCCTGCCGTTGGTGGCGGATATCCACTTTGACTACCGCTGCGCCATTGCCGCCGCAGAGCACGGCGCGTCGAAGATCCGCATCAATCCCGGCAACATCGGCGGCGAGGATCGGGTCAAGGCGGTGGTGGACTGCTGCAAGGCCCATCACATCCCCATCCGGGTGGGCGTCAACGGCGGCAGCCTGGAAAAGGAGCTGCTGGAGAAGTACGGCCATCCCACCCCGGAGGCCCTGGTGGAGTCCGCCTTTGGTCACATTCGGCTCCTGGAGAAGTACGGCTTTTATGACACCTGCGTGTCCATGAAATCCTCCTCGGTCCCCCTGATGATGGCGGCCTACCGGCTCTTTGCCTCCAAATCAGACTATCCCCTTCATGTGGGCGTCACCGAAACCGGCACCGAATACATGGGCACCGTAAAGTCCGCCATGGGCATCGGCGGCCTGCTCTGCATGGGTATCGGCGACACGATCCGGGTCTCTCTGACTGCGGATCCCGTCCGGGAGGTGGCAGCCGGCAAAGCCATCCTGAAGGCCGCCGGCCTGCGGAAGGACGGGGTGAATATCATCTCCTGTCCCACCTGCGGCAGAACCCAGATCGATCTGATCGGCCTTGCAAACCGGGTGGAGGAGGCGCTGAAGGACTGCAAGAAACCCATCACTGTGGCGGTCATGGGCTGCGTGGTAAACGGCCCCGGGGAGGCCCGGGAGGCTGACGTGGGCGTTGCCGGCGGCGACGGCTGCGGCGTCATCTTCTGCAAGGGCGAGCTGAAGGAAAAGCTGCCCTACGACGAACTGCTGCCTGCCCTGCTCCGTTACGTGGATGCATTGTAATTGCTGTACATAGATTTATGGAAGATACAATTTCCCTTCTGGATCTCTTCCAGGGCCTGGAGCTGCGGGAGGAGGTCAAGCCTCTGCTGCAACAGAATACGCTGGAAAACGTAGACCTCCGCCCGCGAGAGCGTGAGGTCTCTGTTTCCGTCCGCAGCGAGACCTATCTGCCCCTGCCGCTGCTGGCTGAGGTGGAGCAGGAGATTGCCGAAACCTACGACCTCCGATCTGTAAAGCTGCAGCCGCTCTATGCGGGATCGCTGCTGGGCTCGGTGGACGAGGCGGATCTGGTCGGCCTGCTGGCGGCGCAGTATCCGCCCGCTACGGCGATCCTGGCCGGCTGCCGGATGGAAACGCAGCAAAATGAGCTGCATCTTCATCTCAAGGGCAACGGCCTGTCCGACCTGCAGCCCCACCTGTATCCGGTGGAGTGCTGGCTGTCGGATTGCTTCGGCGATCACGTGACGATCCGCCTGCACGGCGGGAAAGCCCTTTCGGCGGAGGAGCTCTTTGCCGAGACCCAGAAGCTGCGTGAGCAGACCATTGTGCAGCTTCCCGCCGTGGTGCAGACCGCCGCTTCCAAGCCAGAGAACAGCCAGTCCAAGCCTGCAGACGCCGATATGATCTTCGGCAAGCCCTTCTTCCAGGAGCCGACTCCCATGCGGGAGCTGAATCTGGATATGTTCAAGGTCTGCGTGGAGGGCGAGGTCTTCTCCGTCAACCATAAGGAGCTGCCCAAGGCCAAGGCCTGGGTGGTGAGCTTCTATATGACCGACCATACCAGCTCTGTTTGCGTCAATCAGTATATGGACGAGGCCAAGGCGAAGCCCATTCTGGAGGCCATTGCGCCGCCGAATCCCAAGAAGCATAAGCCCGGCTCCTATATCCGGGTCTTCGGCAAGGTCAGTCTCAGTAAATATGACGGGGAGCTGGTGATCCAGCCCTTCGGAATCAAGACTGTGTCCCGTCCGGTCCGGGAGGACAAGGCCCCGGAGAAGCGAGTGGAGCTGCATCTGCATACCCGGATGTCCGCCATGGACGCCCTGTCGGATCCCGCCGAGGTGATTGCCCAGGCGGCCCGCTGGGGGCATCAGGCTGTGGCCATCACGGATCACGGCGTGACTCATTCCTTCACCGATGCGCTGGCCAACTCCAAAACCAAGGTGGCCGGTACGGATCAGCCCATCAAAATCCTCTACGGCTGCGAGGGCTATTTCATCAACGATGTGGATATTCCCCTGAACCCGGAGGAAAACAAGCAGTACCGGGTCTGCGTCTACGGCGACCGGGACGCTCCCCTCAACGGGGAATTCGTGGCTGTGGACGTGGAGGCCACGGGACTGTCCCCGGAGCGGGATCGGCTGATCGAGATCGGCGCGGTCCGGATGCGGGGAGATCAGATTCTGGATAGGCTGAAAACCTTTGTGGACCCGGAGCAGACCCTGCCGGATAAGATCGTGGAGCTTACCGGCATCACCGACGAAATGCTGGTTGGGGCGCCCTCTGAGCGGGAGGCGATGACCCGTTTCCTGGAATTCTGCGGGGACCTGCCCATCGTGGCCCACAACGCCAACTATGATATGGGCATGCTGAAGGCATCCAGCCGGCGGCTTGGTCTGGTGTTCCAGCCCACGTACGTGGATACCCTGGGCCTGGCCTATGATCTGCTGCCTCAGTTCACCAAGCGGAAGCTGGACGTGCTGGCGGAGTATTTTGAGCTGCCGGACTTTGCCCATCACCGGGCGGTGGATGACGCTATCACCTGCGGACTGCTCTATGACCGCTTTTCAAAGATGCTGCTGGAGCAGGGCGTGGACCGGCTGCAGGCGGTGAATCACGCCGCCGGACACCGGGATTTCGGCTCCAAGCCCACCCCCAAGGAGGCAAAGATCCACCACATTCTGCTTTTTGCGAAAAACTCTCTGGGCCTTCGAAACCTGTACCAGCTGGTGTCCTTCTCCAACCTCTACTACTTCCATACCCGTCGGGGCGGCAACGGAGCCCCGGTGATCCCCAAATCCGAGCTCATGCGCTGGCGGGAGGGCCTGATCATCGGCTCTGCCTGCGAGGCAGGAGAACTGTTCTCCCAGATCGTGGCAGGGCGCCCCTGGGAGGAGCTGAAAAAAACCGCTGAATTCTATGACTTTCTGGAGGTCCAGCCCCTGGCCAACAACCGCTTTCTGATTGAGAACGGCACGGTATCCTCCGACGAAGACCTTAAGGACTTCAACCGCACCGTGATTCGGCTGGGTGAGGCCCTGGATAAACCGGTCTGCGCCACAGGAGACGTCCACTTTCTGAACCCGGAGGACGAGATCTTCCGGCGGATCCTACTGGCCTCCAAGGGCTTCTCCGACTGCGACCGGGAGAATCCCCTGTACTTCCGCACCACCGATGAGATGCTGGAGGAGTTCTCCTACCTGGGCCGGGAAAAGGCCCGGGAAATCGTTGTCACCAATACGAATCTGATCGCCGATATGTGCGACTGGGTGCGCCCTCTGCCCCATAACCTCTATGCCCCCAAGATCGAAAACTCTGTGGAGGATCTGAAATCCCTGGTCTATGGAAAGCTCCATCGTCTTTACGGCGAGAACCCGCCGGAGCTGATCACCAAGCGAGTGGAGACGGAGCTGGGAGATATCATCAACTGTCACTACGACGTCATCTATATTTCCGCCCAGAAGCTGGTGCAGAACTCCCTGGAGCACGGCTATCTGGTGGGCTCCCGAGGCTCCGTGGGCTCGTCTCTTGTGGCCTTCCTGTCCGGCATCACCGAGGTCAACTCTCTGCCGCCCCATTATCGCTGCCCAAATCCGGCCTGCAAATATACTACCTTTGAGGTTCCCGCCGGCTGCAAGTGCGGCGCGGACCTGCCGGACGCGGTCTGCCCCAGGTGCGGCGCAAAATTCGAGAAGGACGGCTTTGCCATCCCGTTTGAAACCTTCCTGGGCTTCGGCGGCGACAAGGTCCCGGATATCGACCTGAACTTCTCCGGTGAATACCAGGCCAGAGCCCATGCCTATTGCGTGGAGATGTTCGGCAAATCCCATGTGTTCCGGGCCGGCACCATCGGCGACGTGGCGGACAAGACCGCCTTCGGCTACGTGAAAAAATACCTTTCCGAGCGGGGGAAAACCTTCAGCCGTGCCGAGGAGACCCGCCTGGCAATGGGCTGCGTGGGCGTCAAGCGGACCTCCGGCCAGCATCCCGGCGGCCTGGTGGTCATCCCCCAGGAAAATCAGATCTGGGATTTCTGCCCGGTCCAGCACCCGGCGGACGACCACGAATCCGAGTGGATCACCACCCACTACGACTATCACCCCATGGAGGAGAACCTGCTGAAGCTGGATATGCTGGGCCATGATGACCCCACCATGATCCGGATGCTCCAAGATATGACCGGCGTGGATCCCCAAAAGATCCCGCTGGACGACAAGGACACCATGTCGATCTTCACCTCCTCCAAGGTTCTGGGCTATGAGGACGACCCGATCCTGGGGGAGACCGGCGCGGTGGCGATTCCCGAGTTCGGCACCGGCTTCACCCGGGGCATGCTGAAGGAGACCCAGCCCACCCAGTTCGACGTGCTGATCCGGCTTTCCGGCTTCTCCCACGGCACCGACGTCTGGCTGGGCAACGCCCGGGATCTGATCCTCTCCAAAACCGCAACGGTCGGTCAGGCCATCGGCTGCCGGGACGATATCATGAACTATCTGATCTCCTGCGGCATGCCGGACAAGCGCTCCTTCAAGATCATGGAGGCGGTCCGAAAGGGGAGAGGCCTTCCCGACGGCGCCGAGGAAGAGATGAAAGCAGCCGGGGTGCCGGATTGGTACATCGGCTCCTGCAAGAAAATCAAGTATCTGTTCCCCAAGGCTCATGCGGCTGCCTATGTCATGATGGCCTTCCGGATCGCCTGGTTCAAGGTCCATGAGCCCTTGGCCTTCTACGCGGCCTATTTCTACCGCCGCAGCCAGAAGGGCGGTTTCGACGCCGAGATGATGTGTCAGGGAAAGGAGAAGACCCTCGAAGCGCTGAAGGCCCTGCAAGCAGCGGAAAACCGTACCGACAAGGACGACCAGCTGCTGACCACTCTGGAGGTGGTATATGAGTTCTATCTCCGGGGCTTTGAGTTCCTGCCGGTTTCCATCTATGCGTCCGACGCGCTGAAATTTATTCCCAAGGACGGGAAGCTGCTGCCGCCCTTCGTTGCCATCTCCGGCCTGGGCGAGAACGCAGCCAAGGATATTGCCGAGGGCCGGAAGGGAAAGAAATTCATCTCCATCGAGGAGTTCTCCGCCGCCTGTCCCAAGGTGTCCCAGGCCCACGTGGACGCGCTGCAGGCAGCCGGCGCCTTTGGCAAGCTTCCCCGCACCAGCCAGGTCAGCCTGTTTGAGCTGTAACATAATTCGAAAGGGGTATCTATTATGCAGAAATTAGAAAAACAATTCCATATCCATTGTGTGGAGGGCGATGTGGGCCGGTATGTGATCCTCCCCGGAGATCCGGGCCGCTGCGCAGCCATTGCCGCCCTGTTTGACGACGCGAAGCACGTGGGCCAGAACCGGGAATTCAACATCTACACCGGCTATCTGCTGGGGGAAAAGGTCTCCGTCTGCTCCACCGGCATCGGCGGGCCCTCCGCCTCCATTGCCATGGAGGAGCTCCACAACATCGGTGCCGACACCTTTATTCGCACCGGCACCTGCGGCGGCATCAATCTGAAGGTCAAGTCCGGCGATATCGTGGTGGCCACCGGCGCCATCCGCTTTGAGCACACCTCCCGGGAGTACGCTCCCCTGGAATACCCCGCCGTGGCGAACCTGGACGTGACCCTGGCCCTGCGGGATGCGGCTCTCGCCATGGGCAAGACCACCCACGTGGGAGTTGTCCAGTGTAAGGACGCCTTCTACGGCCAGCACAACCCCCACAAGATGCCCGTGTCCTACGAGCTGCTGAATAAATGGGAGGCCTGGAAGAAGCTGGGCGTCCTGGCCTCCGAGATGGAGTCCGCCGCCCTGTTCGTGGTGGCCGATACGCTGGGCTGCCGCTGCGGCTCCTGCTTCCATGTGATCTGGAACCAGGAACGGGAGGCTGCCGGCCTGGATCAGACCATGAACGAAGACACCTCCGCCTCCGTGCGCGTCTCCGTGGAAGCCCTCAAGCGGCTGATCGCCCAGGATAAGGGCCTGTAAAGAATCAAGAAACCGAACCGTGCGGAAATGCTTGCCCGAGGGATCAGAATTTTTTCTGAGAAACCGGTAAACATTTCCGCACGGTTTGCGTCTATACAGGTGAAAGGCGGCCTTTGCGCAAAGGATCCGAAAACGATTCAGCAGAACCTGTAGCGGCGCACAGTGTGCGCCACTGTGACGAAACAGAAAAGAATAAACCAAAGAAAAGGAGGGACAGCCGTGGAGGACCAGGCAATCATCGAACTGTATTTCCGTCGCAGCGAGCAGGCGATCTCCGAAACCGCCGAAAAATACGGCGGCTATTGCGGTGCCATCGCAACGAACATCCTATCGCTGCCGGAGGACGCGGAGGAATGCCTGAACGATACCTGGCTGGCCGCCTGGAACGACATTCCGCCCAGCCGTCCCGGCTGCCTGCGGGCCTATCTGGGCCGCCTGGTCCGGAATCTGGCCATCACCCGGTTCCGGTATGCTCACGCGGCAAAGCGGGCCTCCGGCATGGACGTGCTGCTCTCGGAGCTGGAGGATTGCCTGCCCGCTTCCGGAACTGTGGAACAGGAGCTGGAGCAGGCGGAGCTGAACCGGATCCTTCGGGACTGGCTCGACGGCCTGCGCGCCGAGGACCGAAGGCTGTTTGTCCGCCGATACTGGCACGGCGTCAGCGTCAAGACCCTGGCAGGAGAGACCGGAACCAAAGAAAACCTGATGGCGCAGCGTCTGCTGCGGCTGCGCAAAAAGCTGAAACGAAAACTGGAACAGGAGGGAGAAGCCCTATGAAATCCGAAGACCTTTACCACGCTGTCACCGACCTCCGGGACGATCAGATCCTGGAGGGGGAGAAGAAGCTGAAAAATAACCGTCC
>CACXJE010000027.1 GCA_902767915.1 Oscillospiraceae bacterium
CCACAAGATATTGTGGTTTGTGTTTCCACACATATCCACAGGCTATCCACAACTTATCCACAGAGATTTCCACAGGAGGGGCGCTTATGAAGCTGGGCGGTCTGCAGAAAATGACCCTTTTGGACTTTCCCGGCCGGGTGGCCTGCACGGTCTTCACCGTGGGCTGCAATTTTCGCTGCCCCTTCTGTCACAACAGCAGCCTGGTAGTTTCCCCGGAGGTTCCGGAGCTCGGCCAGGATGATTTTTTTGCCTTTCTGCGGAAGCGGCAGGGCCTGCTGGACGGGGTGGCCATCACCGGCGGAGAGCCTCTGCTCCACCCGGATATGCCGGAGCTTTTAGAAAAGATCCGGGCGCTGGGCTACGCGGTCAAGCTGGACACCAACGGCGCCTTTCCGGACCGGCTGCAGAAAATCCTCGAGGCCGGGCTGGCGGACTATGTGGCCATGGACGTCAAGAACAGCAAGGAAAAGTATGAGCTGACCGCCGGCGTGGCCGGGATCCTGCCCAGGGTCGAGCAGAGCATGGCCCTGCTGCGGGAAGGGAAGACCCCCTTTGAGTTCCGCACCACCTTAGTGGACGAGCTCCACGAGCCCGCGGACTTCGCCGCCATCGGCCAATGGATCGCCGGCACGGAGCGGTATTTCATCCAGGGCTTTGTGGATTCCGGCGACATCCTGGCCGGCTGCGACGCCTTCCATGCCGCGTCCCCGGAGAAGGCCGCCGCCTGCCTGGAGGCCGTCCGGGCCTGGGTGCCGAAGGCGCAGCTGAGAGGCGTGGGATGAATTGACAGTTGAAAATTGAAAATTGAAAATGAATGTGTTTGGCAAATTGCGATTTGCCAAACGGCAAAATTTTCAGCAAAGTCTGCGCTTTCCCGTTAACTGTCCCCAATATAGTCCATGTCAATTGATACAATCTGTCTGAGAGTTCGAGTTGATTTCTTTTCTGATTTCTCAAATGGCAATTTGAGAAATACCGACATTTTCAACTTTCAACTTTCAATTGTCAACTACAATCGAAACAGAGAATAAGGAGAAACATTATGTACCAGGTCGTAAAGAGAAATGACAAGGTCGTTGATTTCGACATTTCCAAGATTTCCACCGCCATCAAGAAGGCGTTCAACGCCAAGCAGAAGCACTACAACGACGACACCATCGACTTCCTTGCCCTCAAGGTCACCGCCGACTTCCAGAGCAAGATCAAGGACGACAAGATCGCCGTGGAGGACATTCAGGACTCCGTGGAAGCAGTCCTGGGCCGGGCCGGCTACGAGGACGTGGCGAAGGCCTACATCCTCTACCGCCGTCAGCGGGAAAAGCTCCGCAACGTCTCCGAGACCATGCTGGACTACAAGTCCGTGGTGGACCAGTACCTGAAGGTCATGGACTGGCGGGTCAAGGAGAACTCCACCGTCACCTACTCCGTGGGCGGCCTGATCCTCTCCAACTCCGGCGCCATCACCGCCAACTACTGGCTCAGCGAGATCTACGACGACGAGATCGCCAACGCCCACCGGAACTGCGACTTCCACATCCACGATATGTCCATGCTCACCGGCTACTGCGCCGGCTGGAGCCTGAAGCAGCTGATCCAGGAGGGTCTCGGCGGCGTCCTTCGACACCTACCTGGCTCCCTTCGTCAAGGCGGACAACCTGCCCTACGACCAGGTCAAGAAGTGCGTGGAGTCCTTCATCTACGGCGTCAACACCCCCTCCCGCTGGGGCACCCAGGCGCCCTTCTCCAACGTGACCCTGGACTGGACCGTTCCCAACGACCTGGCCGAGCTGCCCGCCATCGTGGGCGGCAAGGAGATGCCCTTCAAGTACAAGGACTGCAAGAAGGAAATGGACATGGTGAACCGGGCCTTCATCGAGGTCATGATCGAGGGCGACGCCAACGGCCGCGGCTTCCAGTACCCCATCCCCACCTACTCCATCACCAAGGACTTCGACTGGTCTGAAACCGAGAACAACAAGCTCCTGTTCGAGATGACCTCCAAGTACGGCACCCCCTACTTCTCCAACTACGTGAACTCCGACATGGAGCCCTCCGACATTCGTTCCATGTGTTGCCGTCTGCGTCTGGACCTGCGGGAGCTGCGGAAGAAGTCCGGCGGCTTCTTCGGCTCCGGCGAATCCACCGGTTCCGTGGGCGTGGTCACCATCAACCTGCCCCGGATCGCCTACCAGGCCAAGGACGAGGCCGACTTCTACCAGCGGCTGGATAAGCTGATGGACATCGCCGCCCGGTCTCTGAAGATCAAGCGGGACGTCATCACCAAGCTTCTCGAGGGCGGCCTGTATCCCTACACCAAGCGCTATCTGGGCACCTTTGCCAACCACTTCTCCACCATCGGCCTCATCGGCATGAACGAGATGGGTCTGAACGCCAAGTGGATCCGCAAGGACATGACCCACACCGAGACCCAGGAGTTCTCCAAGCAGGTCCTGAACCACATGCGGGAGCGCCTGTCCGACTATCAGGAGATGTACGGCGACCTCTACAACCTGGAGGCCACCCCTGCCGAGTCCACCACCTACCGCTTCGCCAAGCACGACAAGGCGGACTTCCCCAACATCATCACCGCCAACATGAACGGCACCCCCTACTATACCAACTCCTCCCACCTGCCCGTGGGCTACACCGAGGACGTGTTCTCCGCCCTGGACATCCAGGACGAGCTGCAGACCCTCTACACCTCCGGCACCGTCTTCCACGCCTTCCTGGGCGAGAAGCTGCCCGACTGGAAGGCCGCGGCCAACCTGGTCCGGAAGATCGCAGAGAACTACAAGCTGCCCTACTACACCCTGTCTCCCACCTACTCCGTCTGCCCGGATCACGGCTATCTGGCCGGCGAGCAGTACACCTGCCCCCACTGCGGCAAGAAGACCGAGGTCTACAGCCGTATCACCGGCTATTACCGCCCGGTGCAGAACTGGAACGACGGCAAGGCCCAGGAGTTCAAGGACCGGAAGGTCTATGACGTGAACACCTCTGTGTTCCGCCGCTTCCATGAGCCCCTGAGCGCCGCTGCGGCTCCCGCCGCTGCCCCCTCCGCCGTGGAGCTGGAGACGAAACCCGCCGCCGCCCCCGCAGGGGCCGGCGTCCCCGACGGCCCGCAGATCGCCGCCCCCGTAGGGGCCGATGCCCACATCGGCCCTGCCGCTGAGCAGGCTTCCGGCCTCCTCCTCTTCACCACCTCCACCTGTCCCAAGTGCGTGATGGCCAAGAAATTCCTGGCCGACGCCGGCATCGCCTATGATACCGTGGTGGTAGATAAGGAGCCCGCCCTGGCCAAGCAGTACGGCGTCCGCCAGGCCCCGACCCTGCTGGTGCTGGAAGCGGGCAAGGAAGTGGACCGTGTGGAGAACCCCTCCAACATCCGCCGCTTCTGCGAGGAGCACAGCAAGTAAGAAACGAAATACAGCAAGTAAGAAACGAAATACAAACAACACGAGGCGCCCGCCAGGGCGCCTCGTGTTGTTTGCGGCAAATCAAGCGGTATCCCACCCGTAGGGGCCGGCGTCCCCGACGGCCCGCGCTCCTCACCCGTAGGGGCCGGCGTCCCCGACGGCCCGCGATACCCCACCCGTAGGGGCCGGCGTCCCCGACGGCCCGCGTTTCCCACCCGCCGTATCATGCGTAGGGCGGCCTGACCCCAGGCCGCCGCACCCCATATCCGATCACACCGTCCGCCGTAGGGAGCGATTATGTCCGCGGAGCGGGACAATCGCTCTGATCGCCCGCAGGGCGATAAGGGCTCCCCGGAAGGTTTCCCCGCCCTAAGGGCCCCTGAACCAAAAACCCAAACCCCAAAACCACAACAACCCGTCAGATTCCCAAACCAATCATACTCTTCACTAACAACGAATGACGGAGGCACATGCTTGTGCCTCCGTCATTCGCGTTCTATTTCCACAATATCATTCGGTGTGCAGTCCAAAATCCGGCACAGCCGACTGAGCGTAATCATCGTGATGTTTCGTCCCTTTTTCAGGGAATCCAACGTCCGGTTGTCAATGCCACCCTTGAGCAGCTGATACTGGGTCACGCCCTTCTCTGCCATCGTCTTCCACAGCGGCCCATAGTTGAACATTGAAATTACCCCCCGTTGCTGAAGCTATCATTCATTTATTTCTATGAGTTGAAAACGTCAATCATTTTCTGTACTGCAGATTTTTGATCAGGAGTCAAGGAGATCCAGCCATCGAATAGATTTTTTAACTCCGGTGTCAGCTCTACCATGTCCGTTTCGGAAAAGAACTGAGAAAGCGTAATCCCAAAGGCTTTACAGATGATTTCCAGTGTGTCAATTGACGGCGTAGTGTTCCGTCGGTAGATGTTCCCAATTGTGGATTGCGACAGACCGCATTCCTTGGAAAGACGGTATTCCGACCAGCCGCGATCCTTTAATAATTTCTGCAGGCGTTCCAGTGTGTTCATCCCATCACAACCTTTCCTGCAACTATTTTATATGCAAGTTGAAAATCATTATACATCCCACTTGTAATGCAGATACATCTATGTTAAGATGTATAATAGGTTTAAATACGGAGGGAGAGCGGCATGGATAGGAAAAAAGAACTCTTGATCAAAAGCGGTGCGCGGCTCTACAGTCTTGGCATCGATCTGGAAGGAGCCCGAGCGCATATACGCAAATTGCTTGAAAATGGCGCAGGCTATGACGCCCCGGAAATGATTCGGGCGGTGAAGGATTATACCGAACTAAAAAAGCAGTGGGACAATCTCGAAGCAGAACATTTGAAAACAAGAAGTGAAATACTGACCGGAAAGGATTGATGTTAGGCAGCGGAAAGAACGCAAAACGTCTTTGATACTGGCAGCAAACCGGCTTACAATTTATCCACCGAAACTGATGGATTGGAGGCTGGTAAAAATGATTTACGGCTATGTACGCGTTTCCACAAAGGAGCAGAACGAGGACCGGCAGCTTGTGGCCATGCGGGAGTTCGGGGTGGATCGGATCTACACCGACAAGCAGTCCGGCAAGGACTTCGAGCGGCCGCAGTATCAGAAGCTGCTCCGAAAACTGAAAAAGGCCGATACCCTTGTCGTCAAGAGCATCGACCGCCTGGGGCGCAACTATGAGGAAATCCTGGAGCAATGGCGCGTCATCACAAAGGAGAAGGGCGCGGCAATTGTGGTTTTGGATATGCCGCTGCTGGACACGAGGCAGAACCGGGATCTGACCGGCACGCTGATCGCGGACATCGTCTTGCAGCTGCTGTCCTACGTGGCGCAGACGGAGCGGGAATTCATCCGCCAGCGGCAGAAGGAGTGCATCGCCGCAGCCAAGGCCAGAGGCGTCAAATTCGGACGGGAGCCCAAAACCCCGCCGCCGGAATTTTACTCCCTGCTGGCCCGATGGCAATCCGGCGCCCTATCTGCCCGCACCGCGGCAAAACAGCTCCACGTGAGTCATAACACGTTTATAAAATGGACGCATTTGTTGAATCATGGATAAAAAAGTAGACGATTTTGACCGGATGCCCTTGAAATAGAAATTGCTTTCGATTATACTATATTCGTCATTGTTCGGTTAAAAATACAGGAAACAACCACTGACATACAAACTCTGCTTTTCTGGCCGACAACGAGTATTCAATGGAACGGAGGCGGATTATGGCAGCCATAGCAGAAGTATTGAAATACGAGGGTGATAACAGCACCTTCATTTGGAAGCATCCCAGCGAGGATTTCAACAGTTTGACCCAACTGATCGTCCACGAATCCCAGGAGGCCGTTTTCTTTATGAACGGCCAGGCGCTGGACCTGTTCGGGCCGGGCCGCTACACCCTGGAAACGCAGAACATCCCGAAGATCGGCAAGGTCCTGAACCGGTCGACGGACGGAGTCACGCCCTTCCACTGCGAGGTCTATTTCATCAATCAGACCGTCCAGATGGGCTTGAAATGGGGCACGGATTCGAAGGTCCGTTACATTGACCCGGATTTCGGAATCCCCATCGAGCTTGGCGCCTCGGGAGAGATGAGCCTGCGCGTGTCCGACAGCCGCAGGCTGCTGATCAATCTGGTGGGCACCATGCGGGGGATCGCCTGGGAGGAGCGCGGCGCCGGGTTCACCAAGTCTCTGCAAAATTCGTTCCGGCCGCTGATCTCCACGGCGGTGAAGTCGAACCTCTCCCCGGCGATCAAGGCCGGTCAGTTCGATATCCTGGAGATCGACGAGCACCTGGAGGAACTATCCGCCGTACTGCGGGAACGGATCCTGGGCGGCTTTGAGGAATACGGCCTGACCATCCCCCAGTTTTATCTGACCACCGTGGTCTTGCCGGAGGGCGATCCCAGCTTCAAGCGTCTGCGGGAGCTCCATACCATCTCCCTGCAAACCCGCATGATCCGGGCGGAGGCCACGGTCCGCACAGCCCGCGCCCAGGCGGAGGCGGAGGTCACCGCCGCGGAGCGGGTCACCGAGCTGGAACGGCAGACCACGAAAACGGAGGTTGCCCGGCGCGAGGCGGAACGCAGAATCATCGAGGCCCAGGCCGAAGCGGAGGCTACCCGGCAGGCGGGCTATGCCGAGGCGCAGGTCATGCAGGCCCAGGGCATCACGAAGAAGGACTACGTGGCCGCCGAGGTGCAGAAGGCCTACGCCGAGGGCATGGGCAATATGAGCGGCAGCGGCGGCTCCGCCATGGGCGACGTGATCGGGCTGGGCGTCGGGCTGAAGGCGGCGGGCGTCATGGCCGGTCAATTCGGCGGCCTGTTCGATGCGGCGGGCGTCCAGCCTGCGCAGCCCCCGGCAGCCCAGCCGGCAGCGGCACAGCCTGTGGATGAAATGGCGGCGTTCAAGGCGAAGGTCGAAAAGCTGTCCGTTATGAAGGAGGCCGGACTCATCGGCGAAGAGGAGTTTGCCCAGATGAAGGCGAAGCTCCTTGCGGATATTCTGTAAAGCGGAGGATAGACAGATGAAACAGAGATTTCAGAGATACGCCGTGATCTGGGCGGTGCTACTGGGGGCCTTCCTGGCCGTGGTGTTCCTGGCGCGGCCGCTGATCCCGGGCCTCCGGATCGCCTATGACGGACGGTTCTGGATCGCGCTGGTCTGCGTTCTGATCGCCTTCCTCGGCAACCTGGTCTGCGCCCGGCTGGCGCTCCGGGAGGAGAACAACCAAAGGCTGTTCTACAAGCTGCCCCTGCTCACGGTGAGCCGATCCGCGCTGATCGCAACCATTGTGCTCGGCGCCGCGCTGATGCTGATCCCCGACTGTCCTGCCTGGATCGCGGCCATCGTCTGCGTCCTGCTCCTTGCCTTCCAGGTCATTGCCCTGATCAAGGCGTCCTGGGCTGCGGACGAGGTCGCCCGGATCGACGAGAAGGTCAAGACGCAAACGTCGTTTATCCGGACGCTAACCGTAGAGGCGGAGAGCCTGGTTGCCCGGGCCAGTAGCGAGGCCGTGCGGAAGGAGTGCCAAAAGGTCTATGAGGCGGTGCGGTATTCCGATCCGATGTCCAACGAGGCGCTGGCCGGGATTGAGGCGAAGATTACCGCGAAAATGGTTGAGATGACTAATGTGATTGGCACTGATGATGTAATGAAAGCAAAAGAGCTTGCGGCTGAGTTAGTAGTTCTTGTCGGGGATAGAAACAGAAGTTGTAAAGGGTTGAAATACAATGGCAAATGATGTTGATATATACAAAGAGAGTAACTATTGCTCAATTCTTCTGCAGTGTAAATTGGACAATGATTTAGTAGAAATATGTGATTTTTTCCAATATAGAACAGCAAATGAGCATGACTGCCCCCTTTCTTTCAAAATAGATAGCATTTTTACTGACGCTCAAAAAGACGAACTGTATAATATGCTTCTTGACGCAGCCGATATCTATAAAGAAGATTTTCTGTTCAATTCATTGCTTCGAAACAGAATAAAAGATATTAGGATGCTAGAGTTGAGCGATTCAACCTTGAAGTGCGACAGAATAAAGGGTTTTTTTCACCAAAACAATCCTTCTAAAAATGGAAGATCGCAGCATCAAATCGATTCTGTTTTCAAGCACATACGTAATGCATTTGCGCATGGCAGGATATGTTTTAACAATGAGTACATCATAATGGAAGACAAACAGAATGAACTTACTGCGAGGCTAATTATTTCTTTATCCGCATTACGCAAATGGAAGCAAACCATTGAAGAATATGTAAAGGAAAGGAATAGTAAGTATGGCACGAGTCAGAGAGATGCAAGGAACACCGGCGCAGATTGTAACTCTGAAATCTGATGGAAAGCGAAGACATCCTTCCCATTGCATTTTTGCAGAAGGAAAAGGTGCAAATAGGAAATGTTCCAATGCAATAAGTCCCATGAATAATGAACATTGTAATAGCGCAAAAAGATGTGAGTACTATGAAGAAAGGGAGTAAAACATGGATGAGCTTTATAGGCTGTTAGTTCATTTTTCAAGCGGTGTTCCAATTACGAGAAACAGGCTTTTACGCATACGCGGAATCACGGAATCCCTGATCGAACAAGCAGTTAATGAAGGATGTATTGTTGAAACCACGCCTTCGGATATTGGAGAAGTAAGATATCTAATCACAATAAAAGGTCAAAGAAGATTGTAAAAGAAACAGGAGAAAACTATGTCCATCTTCAAATGTAAAATGTGCGGCGGCACGATTGAGTTTGAGCCGGGGGCTTCTGTCGGCGTGTGCGAATACTGCGGCTCCAAACAGACCCTGCCGCGGCTGGACGACGACCGGCGGGCGAATCTGTACGACCGCGCCAACCATTTCCGCCGCAATAACGAATTCGACAAGGCCGCGGGGATCTACGAGCAGATCCTGAACGAGGATACCTCCGACGCCGAGGCCTACTGGTCCCTGGTGCTCTGCCGCTACGGCATCGAGTACGTGGAGGACCCGGCCACCCATAAGCGCGTGCCCACGGTGAACCGGGCGCAGTTCACCTCGATCTTCGACGACGACAACTACAAGTCCGCCCTCCAATACGCCGACGGTTTCCAGCGGAGCATCTATCAGGAGGAGGCCGCGGCAATCAACGAAATCCAAAAGGGCATCCTGGCCATCTCCCAGAAGGAGGAGCCCTTCGACGTCTTCATCTGCTACAAGGAGACCGACAACAGCGGCCGCAGGACGAGAGATTCGGTGCTCGCCAACGACCTGTACCACCAGCTTACGCAGGAGGGCTTCATGGTCTTCTTCTCCCGGATCACGCTGGAGGACAAGCTGGGCACGGCCTACGAGCCTTATATCTTTGCCGCCCTGAACTCCGCCAAGGTCATGGTGGTCCTGGGAACGAAGCCGGAGTATTTCAACGCGGTATGGGTCAAGAACGAGTGGAGCCGCTATCTGGCGCTGGTGAAGCAGAGCGGAGGCAAAAAGGTCCTGATCCCGGCCTATCGGGACATGGACCCCTACGATCTGCCGGAGGAGTTCTCCCATCTGCAGGCCCAGGATATGTCCAAGCTGGGCTTCATGCAGGACCTGATCCGGGGCGTCAAGAAGATTGTCCGGGCGGACGAGGCAAAGCCGGCGGTCAGGGAAACGGTGGTCGTGAACGCACCCGCAAACGCCAACACCGCGCCTCTGCTCAAGCGCGCGTTCATGTTCCTGGAGGATGGCGAGTGGGCAAAAGCAGATGATTTCTGTGAACAGGTGCTAAACCTTGACCCGGAGAATGCGCAGGCTTATCTGGGCAAGCTGATGGCGGAGCTGCACGTCCGCAGGCAGGAGGATCTGCCGAACTGCGAGCGGCCCTTCGACCGGAGCAGCAGCTGCCAAAAGGCCCTGCGCTTCGGCGATGAAAAGCTGGCCGGGACCCTGCGAGGCTATATCACCCATATCAAAGAACGCAACGAAAACGATCGGCTGACCGGAATCTATACCCGTGCTACGGAAGCCATGAACGCGGCGAACAGCGAAGCAGCGTATCAGTATGCGGCTTCGACGTTCAAATCGATCTCCGGCTTCAAGGACGCCGATGCGCGTGCAGCGCAGTGCCTTGCGCAAGCGGAGGTCTGCAGCAAAGACGCCGTCTACGCTTTCGCAAGGTCGCAGATGACAGGTAACGTTGTCAGCAAATATGAGGCGGCGATCAGTAACTTCCGCACGATCTCCGGCTGGAAGGATGCAGACGAGCAGATTGACATTTGCCGGAGAAAGATCGAGGAGATCAAGGCAAAGGAGGAGGCCGACCGTCTCGAGCGTGAACGTCAGGAGGAACAAAGACGCGTTGCCGCCGAAAAAGCCGCAAAAAAACGCAAAAAGATTGCGGCCATCGTAATACCCATCGTCGTTGCGTGTATCGCGTTTGTCATTGTGCTGACGAAGGTGATCATTCCAAACAGCAAGTATAATAAAGCGGTGAAGCTGTACGAGGCCGGCAAATACGAGGAAGCGATCACGGCCTTTGAAGCGCTGGACGGGTATAAGGACAGTGCGGAAAAGCTGAGCGAAAGCAAGTATAACAAAGCGGTGAAGCTGTACGAGGCCGGAAAGTACGAGGAAGCAATCGCTGCCTTTGAAGCGCTGGACGGCTATAAGGACAGCAAGGAGCAAATCGAGCGCTGTGAAACGGCGATTCTGAATTTGCGGTATGACGATGCGGTGAAGCTGTACGAGGCCAGGAAGTACGAGGAAGCATTTGCAGCGTTTGAAGCACTAGACGGATATAAGGACAGCGCGGAAAAGCTGAGCGAAATCCGACACTCCTCAGAATGGATGAAGCTGAGCCCTGTCGGGGAATCTGTTTTCTTCGGAAACTATGAACAGGACAACAACACCTCCAACGGAAAAGAAGAGATCGAATGGGTTGTGTTGGCAAAAGAAAGCAGCCGAATCCTTGTTATCAGCAAATACGCGCTGGACAGCAAGCC
Source organism: Oscillospiraceae bacterium (assembly GCA_902767915.1). Lineage (GTDB taxonomy): Bacteria > Bacillota > Clostridia > Oscillospirales > Oscillospiraceae > JAFRPC01. The sequence goes on from CACXJE010000027.1 coordinate 10,884, forward strand.
GTACAACACAACCGGGACAGACGTCACCTGGGAGACCTGCTCTCTTCGGAAATGGCTGAATAACGAGTTCCTGAACACGGCGTTCACAGCGGAGGAGCGGAAGCGGATCCCGACGGTGACGGTCTCGGCAGACAAGAACCCGAGCTACAGAACTAATCCTGGCAACTCTACGCAGGATAAGGTTTTCCTGCTGAGCATTCCGGAAGCCAACAAATACTTCAAATCGGACGAAGCGAGAAAATATGCGCGGGCCACCTGCTGGTGGTGGCTGCGGTCCCCCGGCTTCAGTTCCGACCGCGCTGCTTTCGTCGAATCCAACGGCTCCGTCAGCGTCAGCATCGGCAACGGTGTCGGCCTCGACTACGGCGCCGTTCGCCCCGCTTTGTGGATCAATCAGGAACCTTAATTCTTCAACTCTGAAATCATCCACTGCGCCGCAGGCGCAAATCCCAGCGGGAGAAGAACGGTGGCACTCCGAATAAATAATCCAAAGATTATAATCGGAGCTCAGTATGAGACGATTTCTCCGAAAATCAGCGAACAAAACCCGGCGGGCGGCGTCTAAACAGACGCCGCCCGCGTTTTGCATTTTGTTATGGACAATTTCGAAAAAACGGGTATAATAGGAGAAAACCGAAAACAGGAGGAAACCGAAAAAGGAGAATTCCGATGAACGATACCGAAGATCGCGTTTCCATCTCGGAAACCGAAAAGAGGAAGCACTCGCCGGCTTCCGTCCAGTGTCCGAATACGCTCTGTACAGGGGTTCCAGATTCATCTCCTCTATGACTTGATCTAAGAGCCGTACACTGTCATCCGCAGGAATTTCCTTTTCTGCAAAAACTTCGTCAATTTTTACTTGCACATTCCGCGCGCATGTGCCATAATAGTTCTGCGGTAATGTTTTGTTCACACCAACATTTTACCACAAAAAAGACGCCGAGGATACTGCTTTTGCAGCCCTCGGCGTTCTTTTTTTTGTGACTGTTTTGCTACAGCCCCTTCGCTTTTGCGAATAGAGTCGGATCAATTATCAACGGGAGCGACGGTCCAGGCTTGGGGGCAGAGGGGCGCCAGCGCCGCGGCGGCGGCCCGGGCAGCGTCCTCGTCGTCGAACAAACCGAAGACCACCGAGCCGGTGCCGGTGAGGCGGGCGCCCAGGGCTCCCTTGGCAAGCAGGACCCGGCGGATCTGCTCTACCACGGGATAATCCGCAGCGACCGCCGGCTCAAAGGCGTTGGCCAGCTGCCTGCCGATTTCGGCGGCGTTTCCGGCCTCCAGAGCCCGGAGCATGGCGGGGGTGTCCGGCCGCTGGGTGACGCCCACGGCGTCCAGCTGCCGGAACAGGGCCGGGGTGGACACGGAAAACTCCGGCTTTGCCAGCACAAAACAGAGCCCCTTCGGCAGCGCCGGCAGCCGGGACAGGAGCTCCCCCCGGCCCCGGGCCAGGGCCATACCGCCGAAGAGGCAGTAGGGCACGTCGCTGCCCACCCGGAGACCGATTTCCCGGAGGGCTTCCGGAGAGAACAAGCCGTAGTGCCGGTTCAAAGCCCGGAGGACAGCCGCCGCGTCTGCGCTGCCGCCGGCCATCCCCGCCTGGGCGGGGATGGCTTTCCGGAGGGCAATACGCAGACCGGCGGGGTCAAGCCCCGCGGCGTCGAAGTAGGCCCGGGCGGCCTTCCAGCAGAGGTTGCCCTCGTTCTGCGGCAGATCCATCCGGTCACAGACCACGGACCAGGCCTCCCCGGTCCCCAGGGTCAGCTCCAGCTCGTCGCTGAGGGCGACGGAGCACATGACCATTTCCAGGTCGTGATACCCGTCGGGCCGTTTTCCAAGCACGTCCAGGGTCAGATTCAGCTTGCCGTAAGCAGTCTCACGGAGGATAACCGGGACGGGAGCCTCGGGCGGGCGCACAATGTGCGCCCCTACGGGTGGGTCTGTTGACTGATGCCTGTTGCCTGTTGCCTGATTGCTCACTTGATCTTGCGGGCTTCCAGATAGTAGCGCTTTTCCCGGGCGTGGCCCATGGAGAAGGTCTTTCTGGGCAGGATGCCGTCGGCGATGACGCCGCGGAAAAGCTGGCTCTTTTCCATGGCGGGCAGCAGGAAGCCGATGGCGTTGTCCTGCTTGGCCAGGTCGATGAGCACGTCGTCGTCATGGATGTAGTCGATCTCGCCGGGATGCTCCTTGAGGTACTTGTCCAGGAAGGTCTGCAGAGCGCCCACAGCCAGCTGGCTCTTGGCCTTGTCCAGGTAAACCACGCCGGACTTCTCGCCGATGAACCACTTGACGGGGAAGCCGCCCTCGGCGCACCAGGTTTCCTGCAGCTCCTTGAGCAGGGCCTCGGGATCGGTCTTGAAGATGACCCGGTGGATGGGCTCGAAGACCTGGGCGGGATCATGGATGTTCTCCAGCTCCACCAGCGCGAAGCGGGCGGGGTGGTTGGACAGATCCACACCGGGGTTCTTGGCCTTCAGCTCCTCGTAGCAGCTCTTGGCGGTGGCCAGGCTGTGGTTGCCGTCGCCCACGGCGAAGACCATGGGCACGCCGGGCAGACCCTCATACTTCTTGCCCACGTTGGCGGAGTAGTCGGCCAGGCGCTGCTCGAAGGCCTTGACCTCCTCGCCTTCCACCAGCCAGCCGGTGATATGACCGCCGCCCTCCATGAGGTCGAAGTCATAGAGCTTCTTCAGGCTGTCCTTCTTGGCGTCGATGGGCTCGATCAGGACCTTGTCGTGGTCGTCGGCCAGCATCAGGATATGGGGCAGCTCCACGGGAGCGTCCCGGCGGACTCTCTGGCGGGGCGGGATCCGCTCCACAACGGTCTTTTCGGTGGCACGGATGGCGGAGGTGGAGCCGGTGGAGTAGTCATAGGCGTCCAGGTCCACCATGCCCACCAGACCCACACGGACAGAGCCGTTCTCCAGGGTACGCTCCACCAGCACCAGGCTGTGGGGGTAGACCGTGAAGACGCCGTTCTGCAGGTACTCGGCCATGGTCTTGTTAATGAGGGCGGTGTGGGAGGCCTCAGAGGGGGTGCCCAGCTCCGCCTCAGGAAGGATCAGATTGATGGTGGAAGGGCTGCCCTCCGCATTCTTGCGGACCCGGTCCCAGTAAGCCTGGTCGGAGGTAAACTGGTCGCAGGCGATGACGGCCCATTTTTCCATTTTGGCGTTCTTCGGCAGAAGAATGTCAGCGGGTAAGAAAGCGTTCATAAGTTGAATCCCCTTTCTGGAATAGGTGTATTCAATTATACCAAAATCGGACCCGCTTTGCAAGACACTTTTGTATTATTTTATAGGGAACAGGGAACAGGGAACAGGGAATAGGGAACGGCCCTCTATGTCATTGCGAGGCCGCTTGCGGCCGTGGCAATCTCGGGCACCAGGGAACGGAGAATCATAAATAAGGAATAAGTAAGAAGCAACAGGGGATAAGTGACCGCATCGCCACGAACCCTGAAGAACTTCTTACTTATTCCTTTTTACCTATTCCTTGTTACCTCAGTCCGTCAGCGCCACCCGGCGATCCCGGAAGAGCAGGGAAATGCACCAGATGCCGGCGATGGCCACGACGCCGTAGATGATACGGCTCAGGATGGCGCCCTGACCGCCGCCGATCCAGGCCACCAGATCGAACTGGAACAGGGAAACCAGGCCCCAGTTCAGCGCGCCGATGATGGTAATGAGTAACGCAGCTGTGTCCATAATACAGCCTCCTTCTCAGTTTGATTTGCGCTTTCAGTATGCCCGGTTTTTTCGCAAATATGCGCGGAGCGGTTCGGAGGCGCGAAATACAGGGAATCTCAAAAAAACCTGAAATAATGCAATTTTTTTGTAGCAATCTGGAGTATCATTTGATATAATATACGGTATGATATTATACCATTGTGCCGGACAGGCATCGGAGGGCGGTTCCATGGATCACAAATTAAAACGTCTGCTTCGAAATGAGGCGTTTCTGTTCTGCTTTGTGCTGCTGATTTTTGCCGGCGTGGAGCTTTTTGAGCGCAGATACTGGATCGCCATCTCCATGGCTGCTGCCGGACTGATCCTGCTGCTGCTGATGCTGTTCACCACCCGCCAGCGGGGAAAGAGCATCGCGGCCTATATCCAGACCAGCGTGGATCAGCTGAGCCAGTCTGCGGCCTCCGGGGCCCCCTATCCCATGGCCACGGTACGGCTTTCCGACGGGGAGATCCTTTGGCACAATCGCCAGCTCCAGAAAGCCCTGGGGACGGCGGAGTCCAAGGTGGGCGAGCGGATCACCAGCCTGCTGCCCGGCTGCAAGCTGGATTGGGTCCAGGCCGGCAAGCTGGAGGCCCCCGATGATCAGCTGATCCGGGATCGGCGCTATCGCTGTCTGGGCTTTGTGCCCAGAACCAAGAGCAGCGACCAGGGCGTGGCCCTGCTGCAGTGGGTGGACTCCACGGACCTGCTGGACACCAAGGACGAATTCATCCGGTCCCGGCCGGTGGTTTCCATCATCCTCATCGACAACTACGACGAGCTGACCAACAACCTGACCGACACCACTATCTCCACCCTGAACGCGGCCCTGAACAGCCGGATCAGCGACTGGGCGGAAAACATCGGCGGCCTGCTGCGAAAGCTGGAGCGGAACCGCTTCCTGTTCATCTTCGAGTCCAAGGATCTGTTCCGGATCACCGAAGGGAAGTTCTCCCTGCTGGACAGCGTCCGCCAGGTGACCAACCCCAACGGCATCGCGGCCACCCTCTCCTTCGGCGTGGGCAAGGACGGCGTCGGCTTCCAGGAGAACTACGACTATGCGGCCCTGGCCCTGGAGATGGCCCTGTCCCGGGGCGGTGACCAGGCGGTCATCAAGGATAAATACGACTTCTCCTTCTACGGCGGCCGGGCAGTGGAAACCGAGCGCCGCAGCAAGGTCAAGTCCCGGGTCATGGCCTCGTCGCTGAAGGCCCTGATCGAGCAGTCCGGCCGGGTCTTCATCATGGGCCACCGGAACGCGGACGCCGACGCCATCGGCGCGGCCAGCGGCGTGACGGCCTTGTGCCGCAGCAAGGGCAAGCAGGTGAACATCGTGGCGGACGTGAACACCACCACGGCCCCGAAGCTGATCCGCCTGCTGCAGTCAGACAGCCAATACCGCTCTGTATTCATTTCTGCGGAGGATGCCCTGCTCCAGGCGGACAACAACAGCCTGCTGGTGGTGGTGGACACCAACCGGCCCGAGCAGGTGGAGAGCAAGGCGCTTCTGGATTCCATCTCCCGGGTGGCGGTCATCGACCATCACCGCCGGGCGGCGGACTACATTGCCAACGCGGCGCTGAATCTCCATGAGCCCTTTGCCTCCTCCGCCAGCGAGCTGGTGACGGAGCTTCTGACCTATACCATGGACGCCAAGCAGATTCTGCCCTGTGAGCTGGCGGCGCTGATGGCGGGCATCGTGTTGGATACCAAGAATTTCACGGTCCGGGTCAACAGCCGGACCTTTGAGGCGGCGGCCTTCCTGCGCTACCAGGGCGCGGATCCCGTGGACATCAAAAAGCTCTTCAAGACCAACTTTGACGAGACCGTCCGCCGCTATCAGATCATTGAAAACGCCCGGGTCTACCGGGACAGCCTGGCGATCTCCTGCCAGGACACCGAAACGGACCGGGCCCTTGCCGGCCAGGCGGCGGACGAGCTGCTGAACATCGACGGCATCGAGACCTCCTTTGTCCTGTTCCGGAAGGGGGACTATGTGTTCATTTCTGCCCGCTCTGTGGGCAAGGTTAACGTCCAGGTGGTGCTGGAGCCCCTGGGGGGCGGCGGCAATGCCGCCACCGCCGGCGCCCAGCTGAAAAACGTCACCATGGAGGAGGCCAAGGCCAGCCTGGTGGCGGCCATCGACAAGTATTTTGCAGATTGAAAGGAGCATCCGATATGAAGGTTATTTTCTTACAGGACGTGCGGGGCCAGGGCAAGAAGGGCCAGATGGTCGAGGTTTCCGACGGCTACGCCCGGAACTTCCTCTTCCCGCGGAAGCTGGCCGTGGAGGCCAACGCGGACAACGTCAATACCATGCGCATGAATGACAAGGCCAGAAAGGAAAAGGAGCAGAAGGCCCGGGAGGAGGCTGCGGCCCTCTCCGCCAGGCTCCGGGACCTGACCCTGACCGTCTATGCCAAGGGCGGCGGCGCAGGCCGGCTGTTCGGCTCCGTTACCAGCCAGGAGATCTCCGACGCGCTGAAGGCCCAGGAGAATATCGACCTGGATAAGCGGAAGATCGTCATCGAGGAGGCCATCAAGACCGTGGGCCTCTACACCGTAAAGGTCAAGCTGGGCTTCAGCATTGACGCACCCTTGAAGGTGGACGTTAAGGAGAAATAAGGAGATACTTCGTATGCCATCAGGCATACTTCATATCACCCGAGGGTGATACTTCATTCGACGTAGGGAGGCCTAATATGCCTGAATCGATTGACTATACAGATCTGACCGCCCGACAGGCGCCCCAGTCTCTGGAGGCGGAGCAGTCGGTGCTGGGCGCCATGCTGATCGACAGCCGCTGCGTCAGCGAGGTGATCGGCATCCTGAAGCCCGAGGACTTCTATCTGCGGCAGAACCAGGAGCTCTACGAGACCATCTACCGGATGTTCAACTTCTCCCAGGCCATCGACCTGGTGACAGTCCTGGACAAGCTCAAGGAAAACGGCTACTATGACGAGGCCACCACCCCCGGCTATATCCGGCAGCTGATGGAGATTACCCCCACCGCGGCCAACGTCAAATACTATGCCAATATCGTCCGGGACAAGTCCATTCTCCGGAGCCTGTCCAAGGCCGCCACGGATATCAACGAGGACGTCTACCGGGGCGAGGGCACCACGGCGGACATACTGACCAACGCCGAGCGGAAGGTGTTTTCCATCCGCCGGGGCAGCGCCGACGACGCCCTGGAGCGGATCGGCACCATCATGGTCAAGCTGTTCTCCCATCTCAACGAGCTGTCCAATTCCGACAGCGAGTTCCCCGGCCACTCCACCGGCCTGCGGGATCTGGACCGGAAGATCAACGGTCTGAACAACTCCGACCTGATCATCATTGCGGCCCGTCCCGGCATGGGCAAAACCTCCCTGGCGCTGAATCTGTTGTCCAATGTGGCCAAGAGCACCCGGAAGACCGTGGCCTTTTTCAGCCTGGAAATGTCCCGGGAGCAGCTGGCCACCCGCCTTTTGTCCAACGAAAGCTTTGTGGAGAACCAGAAGCTGATCACCGGCAAGCTGAATGTGGAGGACTGGGAAAAAATCGGTGTGGCCTCCGCTGCCCTGGCCCAGACCGACATCCGGGTGGACGACAACCCGGCCATCACCGTGACGGAGATGAACGCCCTCTGCCGCCGGCTGGACAATCTGGGCCTTGTGGTCATCGACTATCTGCAGTTGATGACCTCCTCCGGCACCGGGGCGGGCAGGTCGGAAAACCGGGTCCAGGTGGTCAGCGAGATTTCCCGTTCTCTGAAAATCATGGCCAAGGAGCTGAACGTTCCGGTGATCTGCCTGAGTCAGCTTTCCCGTGCCGCCGAGAGCCGGACCGACAAGCGGCCCCAGCTGGCGGACCTGCGGGAATCCGGCGCCATCGAGCAGGACGCGGACCAGGTCATCCTCCTGTACCGGGACGATTACTACAACCCGGACACCACCGAGAAGAATATCTGCGAGTGCATCGTGGCCAAAAACCGCCACGGCGAGTCCGGCACCGTCAAGGTCCAGTGGCTGCCCCAGTTCTTCACGTTCTCGGACCTTTCCGGCAGGACGGAATAAAACCGCCGAGGCTGCGGTATACGCATAATATACCGTGAAAACGATTAAAATAGGATGCTATGAAATTGGAAGAAACCTTTCTCCGCCGGGCCCGGGAGCTGATCCCTCCCGGAAGCGGCGTCACCGTGGCCCTGTCCGGCGGGGCGGATTCCGTGGCCCTGCTGGCCCTGCTGCGCGCCTGCTCCGATACCCTGGGGCTGCGGCTGTCGGCCGCCCACTTCCACCACGGCCTTCGGGGCCCGGAGGCGGACCGGGACGAGGCATTCTGCCGAAGCCTCTGCGCCGACTGGGGAATTCCCCTGACGGTGGGCCGGGGGGACACCGGGGCCCACGCCGCCGCAACCGGCCAAAGCCTGGAAACCGCGGCCCGGGACCTGCGCTACGCCTTCCTGGAGCGGACGGCCCCGGAGCTGATCGCCACGGCTCACAACGCCGACGACAACGCGGAGACGGTGCTCCTGCACCTGATCCGGGGCACAGGCCCCCGGGGCCTGGGCGGCATTCCCCCCAAGCGGGGCCGGATCGTCCGGCCGCTTTTGGGGGTGACCCGGGCGGAGCTGCTGGACTGGCTGACCCTGCAGGGGATCCCCCATGTGGAGGACAGCACCAACGGAGCGGACGACTGCCTTCGCAACCGGGTCCGGCACCGGCTGATGCCCCTGATCCGGGCAGAAAACCCGCGGTTCACCGAGGCTGTCGGCAGAGCTGCTGCCCTGATCCGGTCGGAGGACGCCTATCTGAGCCGTTTGGCGGCCCGGGCGGCGGAGGACTGCCGGGATGGGGCGGGCTGGTCCTGCCGGGGGCTTTTGGCCCTGGAGCCGGTGCTGCGCCGGCGGATCCTGCTGTCCATGCTGGAGGAGCTGGGCCTGCAAAGCCCCACAGAGGGCTGCGTGCGGGATCTGGAGACCCTGATTGCCGCCCAGAAGCCCTCCGCCGAGCTGACCCTGCCAGACGGCGTCCGGGTACATCGCAGCTATGATCGGCTGCTGCTCTCGGCGCCGGAGCCGGCGCCGAACCTGCCGGAGACGGTCCTGCAGGTGCCGGGAACCACGGTACTGCCCGGCGGACTGGGAAAAATCACCTGTTTGGTCACAAAAAATTTATATTTCGGACAAAATAATCCTAACACTTTTGCATTGAAGTATGATATGATATGCGGGCATGAGCTCCATGCCCGGGGCAGAAGACCCGGCGATCGGCTGCGCCTGTCCGGCGGCAGCAAGTCTGTGAAGGCCTTGATGATTGACCGGAAGCTGCCTGCCCGAAGCCGGGACGGCATCCCGGTTGTTACCCTGGAGGGAACCCCTGTCATCGTGTTCGGCGTGGGAGCCGATCCGGCCTATGCCGCCGGTCCCGACGAAGAAGCACTGATGATTTCTTTTGAGGCACCTGTCTCCTGTGTCCCCGGCACTTAGTTCCTATAAAGAGAGGAAGAAGCGAATGACTAAAAAACCACGTCGCCGCGGCGCGCTGATCATTTACGCGATCCTGCTTGCCGCCATGCTGTTTGCCCTGTATAAGCTGTTTGACGCCTCCAACAAGGTGGATCTGAAATACTCCGATGTGCGGAATCTGTTCCGGGAGGAGCAGGTGGAGTCCTTCTCCATCAAGGATGGAGAGCTCACCATGAAGCTCCGGGAGGAGTACAAGGACACGGGCCGGAAGGAGCTGACCTACAAGTTAGCGGACTTTGGCCTGTTCTACGAGGACCTGGGAGACACCATCACCGAGCAGCTGGAAAACAAAACCCTGACAGAATATGACGTGCTGCCGGCCTCCGAGAGCTCCTGGCTGCTGACGAGCCTGCTTCCCATGCTGATCGTGGGCGTCATCTTCATTGTGGTGATGATGTTCCTGATGAACCGGATGGGCGGCGGCAACTCCGCCATGAAGTTCAGCCGGGCCAACGCCAAGGTGGGAAAATCCAATCGGAAGGTCACCTTTGCGGACGTGGCCGGCGCCGAGGAGGAGAAGGCGGAGCTCCAGGAGATCGTGGAGTTCCTGAAGGATCCCGCCAAATACACCCGCCTGGGGGCCAAGGTGCCCAAGGGCGTGCTGCTGGTGGGCCCTCCGGGCACCGGCAAAACCCTGCTGGCCAAGGCTGTGGCCGGCGAGGCGGACGTTCAGTTCCTGTCCATCTCCGGCTCCGACTTTGTGGAGCTCTACGTGGGCGTGGGCGCCGGCCGTGTCCGGGACCTGTTTGACCAGGCCAAGAAGATGGCCCCGGCCATCATCTTCATCGACGAGATCGACGCCGTGGGCCGCCACAGAGGCGCGGGCCTGGGCGGCGGTCACGACGAGCGGGAGCAGACCCTGAACCAGCTGCTGGTGGAAATGGACGGCTTTACCGGCAACACCGGCGTCATTGTGATGGCGGCCACCAACCGGAAGGACATCCTGGATCCCGCCCTGCTGCGTCCCGGCCGCTTCGACCGCCAGGTCTATATCGGCAAGCCCGACTGCGACGGCCGTGAGGCCATTCTGAAGGTCCATGCCCGGGGCAAGCCCCTGGCCGACACGGTGGATCTGCACATTGTGGCCCGGGCCACGGTGGGCTTCACCGGCGCGGACCTGGAAAACCTGCTGAACGAGGCGGCCCTGCTGGCTGCCCGGGCCAATCGGCCCTGCATCCTGATGGAGGATCTGGAGGAAGGCCTGCTGAAGGTCATCGCCGGTCCCCAGAAGAAGAGCCACAAGGTCTCCGAGCGGACCCGCAAGCTCACGGCCTATCACGAGGCCGGCCACGCGGTGGCCGCATGGTATCTGCCCCATCACGCGCCGGTCCAGATGGTCACCATTATTCCCCGGGGACCCACAGGCGGCCTGACCATGTACCTGCCTGAGGAGGACCAGGACGACACCAGCCGCAGCGAGATGTTTGAATCCATTGTCTCCGCCCTGGGCGGCCGGATCGCCGAGAGCCTGAAGATGGACGATATCTCCACCGGCGCCTCCGCCGATATCCAGCACGCCACCGCCATTGCCCACGATATGGTGACCCGCTACGGCATGTCCGACGCCCTGGGCACCGTCCGCTACGGCACCGACGATGAGGTCTTTGTGGGCATGAGCTACGGCCGCACCAAGCCCTATTCCGAGCAGACCGCCGGCAAGATCGACGACGAGGTCCGCCGGATCATCGACGAGGCCTATGCCCGCTGCCGCACCATCCTGACCGACCACGACGACCGGCTGGAGGACGTGGCCCGCTATCTGCTGGCCCACGACACCATGACCCGGACCCAGTTCACCGCCTGCATGCGGGGGGAGGAGATCCCCGAGGCCGAGTCCGAATCCATCTTCGACCGGTTCTCCGAGCTGGAGAAGCAGGAGCAGGCCCAGAAGGCGGAACAGAGCCCCGAAGCCCCGGAGACCCCTGCGGAGGATCCCGAGGCATAATCCCCGGAAAACGGAATCAGACACAAACGCGCCGGAGAGGCTTCTCTCCGGCGCTTTTCTGCATAATGAGAATGGGAAAAAACCGAATCGTGAAATCGGGATTTGACGAGGCATCCGTAGGGGACGGGTTCCCCGTCCCGCGGTTCGTTTTTCATTGTCGTAACGTGCGGGCCGGGAGACCCGGCCCCTACGGGCGCAGCCCGCCTTTGGTGCTTTGATCGATCAGTCCTTGACGTAGAACTGGAAGCCGAAGGCATCCTCGTTCACCCGATCGTCACTGGTGCAGTAGCCGGACAGCTTGATCGTGCCGTTCTTGTCATAGAACTCCAGCCAGACCTTGCCGTAGTTCCCGGTGAAGGTCTTGTGGTAGATGTAGAAGAGGCTGCTGTCCTCATTGGCGGACTGGAGTCTCCACTCCTTGACGGCGTTGGCGTAGCCAATCTTGTTCGTGAGCTCGTAATAGGTCTTATCACCGACGACAGAGACCCAGCAGGTGATGGCGTTCTCGGTGCCCTGGGTGAAGTAGTAGGCGCCGTCCTCGTCCACGTGGACCGTCCATACCAGATTCTCCTCGGGGTTGACGATGTGATTTTCCTCCGGGGTGATCTGGGTGCCCAGCAGGTACCAGTCGTTGTCGGTCTCGTTCCGGATGGCCAGCTGGTTGCCCGGGTTGTAGATCACGACCTCGTCGCCGTCCTGAATCTGGGAAGCCAGGGTGAAGGTGCCCTCGACGGGGAGCAGCTTCAAGCCGGCAATGGCGGAGCGCAGGGCGGCGGCAGCCGCATCCACCTCAGCCTGGGTGGCGCTGTCGTTGGCCAGGACCGCCTTGGCCTGCGATCACGCTCTGGAGACCGACCTTGATCACGTCGTTTCCGGTGGTGTGGAGCCCCAGCACATAGAGCTGGAACAGGAAGAAGTTGTTGTTCTTCAGGGTTCCGGTGGTAAAGCCGCTGCTGTACTGCAGGGCCTTGCCGGAGGCGTTGGTGCTGAGCAGGTTGATCTTGCCGACCTCAGCGTCCCTCACGTCCAGATACCAGAGACTGTAGTCATTGGGCTCGGCCTCGTGGGTCAGGGTGCCGCCGGAGGCGGTGGTGGTCAGGTAGGTGCCGTCGTTCAGCATCAGGTAGAAGTTGGTGTTGTCACCCTCGGGGTAAACCACGGTGTAGATGGCGGTCTTGCCGTTCTGATCCGGGGTCAGCACATCCTCGTTCACCGTGACGCTCACACCGGAGAGCTTGGTGCCGGTGGCCTCGGTGCTGATGGCTCTCTTATTGGTGGGGTTGTAGATGGCCACCTTGTCGTAGTCCTTCAGCTCTGTGGACAGGTTGTAGGTGGGTTCGGCCTTCACATAGAACTGGAAGCCGAAGGCGGCCTCGTTCAGCTTGTCATAGCTGGCGCTGTAGCCGGACAGCTTGATCACATCGCCCTTCGGGAAGAACTCCAGCCAGACCTTGCCGTAGGAGCCGGTGAGGGCGGAGTTGTAGATGTAGAAGAACTTGGAGTCAGCGTTGGCCAGCTCCAGCCCCCAGGTCTTGCTCCCGTTGGGGTAGTCGGCCTTGTTGGTCAGCTCGAAGTAGGAGCCGGAGACCCAGCAGTTGATGGCGTTGCTTTCGCCCTGGGTGAAGGTGTAGCTGCCGCTTTCATCCACGTGGACGGTCCACACCAGATCCGCGGCCGGGTTGGTCAGGAGGCCGTTCTCCGGCGTGACCTGGGTACCCAGCAGATACCAGTCGCCGTCAGACTCGTTCTTGATGGCCAGCTTGTTGCCGGGGTTGTAGATCACGACCTGGTCGCCCTCCTTCAGGTTGGAGGTCAGCACGAAGGCGTCCTGAAGGCCGGCAGCGGGCGCTGCCTTGGAGGACAGGGTGATCCGGGCGGAACCGCCGTCCCAGGCGTTGTACATGCCCTCGTCCAGACGCTGCCGGAAGAGATCGGAGTTGAAGTAGTTGATCAGAACCTCGTTGTCCAGCATGCCGCCGTCCCGGATGATCTTGCAGCCGGCGAACATATTCAGACCGTCGCCGCCCTGCTTGAGCATGTAGTTGTGAGAGGCCAGGGTGTAGGTCTTTTCGGGGTTGATGGGCTCATACTTGCCGGTGGCCTTGTTCAGCACCTGCACGCTGCCCACACGGCGGGCACCGGTGACCCCGGCGTACATGCCGGCGGAGTCGGTGGTGACGGTGGAGGCGGTGCCGGTGTAGATGGTGTACTTCAGGCCGGAGACCTGGAGGAAGCCGCCGCACTCATTTTCGGGCAGGCCCTGCGCATTGAGCGTGGTGCTGCGGGAGGACATCTCCAGCGCGTCCAGGATCTGCTGGCCGGTGACCTCCATCACGCAGAGCTCGTTGCCGAAGGGATGGACGTCGATAATCTGTCCGAAAGTCACGTTGCCGGCAGGGATGGATTTCCGGATGCCGCCGCCGTTGACAAAGCCGATGTCGGCGCCGGAGGCATAGACGTAGGCGTCGGCGCAGACGTCACCCAGGTTGGTCTCCTGGTAACGGACCGCGCGGACGGGCTTGCCGGTATCGTCCAGCCGGTCGGGGTTGCTGTCGGTCAGAGCCACGGGCAGGCCTTCCACCACAACCTGGTTCAGCAGCTCTGCAAATTCACCGTTGATCTCGTCGATCAGGCTCTTGGTATCCGGATCCACGTTGGAGAAGCTGTCCCGGGAGACCAGCTCGGTTTTCAGGGAGCCGTCGCGGCCGATGGTCAGCTTGCCCACGTTGGCCAGCTTGGTGCCGGTGGAGGTCAGCAGGACCTCCTTGCCGTCCATGTTGAACACCCGCTCGCAGGGAATCACGGAGTGGGAGTGGCCGTCCAGCACCACGTCGATGCCGTAGGTGTTGAGGATCACGTCGGTGGAGCGCCAGGGAGAGGAGCTGGCGTCGGTGCCCAGGTGGGAAAGGGCGATGACGTAGTCTGCGCCCTCGGCTCTTGCCGCGTCAACCGCGTTCTGCACAGCCTGGTAGAGGGCGAAGCCGTCCTCGTCGTTGCAGAAGTCGTAGATCCAGTTGCCGTTTTCATCCTGGAAGTAAGTGGGGGTGGACTTGACCAGGGACTCGGGAGTGGTGATGCCCACATAGGCCACCTTCACTTCGCCGTAATCCTTGATCACGTAGGCAGGAAGATCCACCGCGTCGGCGGCGCCTGCAGGCCCGATGTAGTTCCAGTTGCAGGTGACGAAGTCGAAGTCCGCAGTCTTCGTCAGCTCGAGGATGTTGTCTACGCCGTAGTCGAACTCATGGTTGCCCAGGGTAACGACCTCATAACCCGCCTTGCTCATGATGGGGATGATCTTGGCGCCCTTGGTCAGAGAGCCGATGGGGCCGCCCTGGATGAAGTCGCCGGCGTCCACCAGGCCCACGTAATCGTGCTTGGTTTCCATGTCCTTCTTAAAGGCTGCCAGACCGGCGTAGCCGAAGGAATCGTTCGCGTTGTCGATGGCGCAGTGGACGTCGTTGGTGTAGAGAATGACGATGTCGTTCTTGTTATCCGCGTCCATCTGATCGAAGCGCATCAGAATGACCGCCACCTGGGCGCGGGTGGTGTTGCCCTTGGGCTTGAGATAGGTAACGCCGTTGGAGGCGGTGCCGCTGATCAGGCCGGAGGCCACAGCCCACTGCATGGCGGAGGTGGCCCAGCTGCTCATATCCTTCAGATCCGGGAAGACGGAGAGATCTGCCTTGGCGGAAACGTCGAAGCCCTGAAGCTGGGCGAATTTGTACAGGAAGACTGCCAGCTGCTGCCGGGTCACCGTGCCGCTGGGGTTGAAGAGGGTTTCGGTGGAGCCGGAGGAGATGTTGTTCTCCACGGCCCAAAGCACGGCCTTTTCATACCAGCTGCCGGCCTTCACGTCGGTGAAGCGGTTGCTTGTGCTCTGGGGAGCGGGCTTGCCGGCCATGCTGTGGAGGATGGTGACGATCTGGGCCCGGGTCAGCGTCTTGGAGGGGGAGAAGCGGGTTTCGGAAGCGCCGCTCATATAGCCCTGCTCCAGGACGTAGTCCACGCCGGCATGATACCAGCTGTCCCGGTTCACGTCGGTGAACTGGACGCAGGGATCGTAGTAGCAGTAGATCTCGTCACGGGCGCGGACACGCAGACGCTTGATGAAGAGGGAGGGATCGTCTGTGCCCTGGCCGTCGGCGCCGCCGCTGCTCTCGTCCACGTCACGGGAGCCGATGCCGATGCCCTCGCACATCATGCCGATCTCCGCCTTGTCCAGCTCGGTGTCTTCCTTCTGGATGTAGGCGTTGATGAAGAGGGTGCCGATCTCGCCGGAGCCGTCGTCCACGTAGATGTAGTCCACCACGCCGGCGGTTCTGTGGATGTCCACAATGGTGCCCTTGATCTTCATCAGGTTGCCGATGTTGTCGTCGCTCATGGCCTGCTTGCAGGTGACCTTCTTGGGGGCAAGCTCATTGAGCTCGTTGGAGATGACCTCGATGGAGCCGTTGTAGTCGGGGCTCAGATTCAGTTCGATCTCGCCGCAGTAGTAGGTGACGCCGCCGTGAACCCGGACCTTCTCGCCGATGTAGTAGTAACCGGAAACGGGGAAGCAGTTGATGCCCCGGGTGTTGTCCTGCACGTAGATGCAGTCGAAGAAGGCGGTGTCCTTGTCATAGTCGGAGGCGTTGGAGGTGACCCAGCCCTCCACGGTGAATTCCTGTCCCACCTGGCCCTTGTGGACGTCCTTGATGGGGGTGATTTCGCCGGTATATGCGCCGTCCTTGACGTAGTCGAGAATGTTGCAGACCAGCGCGTAGTTCTCATACTGCTCGTTGGAGGGCGTGCCGGCCTTCAGGTCGTAGTTGGAGATGAAGCAGGCGCCGGCGCAGACCAGGAAGCCGCCGCCGGACAGGGTTTCCGCGGTGACCAGGGAGAAGGTGCCCTTCTCGGCCATAACGGTTGCCTTCAGGTCGTAGTCCGGCATAAAGGCGGAGCCGGTGAAGTAGTCGGCGGGGTGTCCGGGATAGCCCTTGTAGCAGGTGATCCAGGAGGTCTCGTAGGGAGCCACCAGGGTGGTGACGTTCTTGGCGCCCGCCTCAATGGTGATGCCGGTGCCGTTGTAGAACTGGTACTGACCGTTGGTGGAGGTGAAGACACCCTGGGTGAAGGGGTGGTCGCCCAGCAGATCCTTGCCGTTGAAATTGATCCGGTAGGCCTCGTTGGACTTCCGCTCGGTGTCCACCACGATGCCGCGGACGAACCGGGTCTTGGCGCCCACAGCCTCGTTGATCATGTTGGACAGGGTGGCGGAGGCGTAGTTGTAGGTGTCAAAGGTGCTTCCGCTGCCCTTTTCGGAGTAGTCGTAGCGGTCGGACTTGGACAGGTTGATGATGTTGCCGCCGTTCGCCGCGTAATCGGCAATGGCTTCCAGCTCGGCAGCAGTCCAGACCGGAGGCTTGGTGGACTCGTTGATTCTGGGCACGGTCAGCACAATGGCCTTGTACTTCTTCAGGTTCTCCTTGGTCATCTTGCCGGCGTCGATGTACTGGCAGATGATGCCCCGCTCGGCGCAGATCTCGATGAAGGAGGCGTCGTTGTTGGCGTAGTCGCCGGAGACGTAGAAGTTGGAATGGCCCCGGTCAAGGCCGATGTAGGTCATCAGGGAGGCGGGGTAGGAGGTCTCCTGCATCGTCTTGATGATGGTAGCGGTCTTGCCCTTGAAGGTGTAGGTGAACTCCGCCGTGATCTCATAGGTCTTCTTGGAGGGAGGATTGGTGTCAGCGGGGGTAAAGGGGAGCTCGATCTTCTTCTCCTGGCCGGGGGTCAGGGTTTCGGAAAGATCCTTCTTTTCCTCCAGCAGCCCGCCCTCGGCGGTGATCTTGTAGGACAGGAGGGTCAGAGCGTCATTCTCGGAGCCGTTGGTCAGAGTGGCGGTGACGGTTTCCTGTTCTCCCTGGGCCGCCACGGCGGCGGAGGTGGACAGGTCGGCAGCCACGGGAACAGCGGTTCTGGTCCAGACGGGGGCGGTCACGGCGATGTCGCCGTCGCCCTGGACGATCTTGATGTAATAGTAGCCGCTGGTGTTGGAGAGCTCGATCTCGCCGCTCCAGGCGGAGCCGGATACGGGGACCTCATAGAGGACCGTTGGGCCCTCGCCGATGACCTGGATCCTGCCGATGGTGTCGGTGGCGTCGGGATCCTCCACCGTGAGGATGGCCTTGACGGTGTCGGGCTGATTGTCCTCATCCAGCGGAGCAATGTCGCCCAGCTTGTAGACGGCGCCGGCGATTTCCATCTCGTAGTAGATTTCCAGGTTCTGGTCCTCGGTGGAGTAGATCCGGCGCTGGTCCAGGGCCCGGTAGATGCCGATCTCGGAGAAGTCGTCGGTGAGAACCACGTCGCGGCAGGTGTTGGAGGAGCCCCAGTTGCCCTTGTGGTTGTCCTGGTTGTTGGTGGGACCCACGTGCCAGCCCATGGACAGGCAGAGGTCATACTGCTCATAGGAGGGGAAGTAAGAGGAGCCGCCCACCAGGCCTTCGCCGTTGCCGACCTCAACCAGGTTCAGCACGTCGTCCCGCTTGGCGGTGTAGCCGGCGAAGTTGTCAAAGTTGCCGAAGGTCTTGCCCGGGTGGTTGAACTGGGAGACCACAGGCACGGCAGCGCCGTTGGCGTCGAAGGGGATGTACTTGGTGGCGTAGACGCCGGTGACCTCCGCGCCGTCGCGGGTAGTTTTGGCCTCTTTGCCCTCAATATCCAGGCCCCGGTCGGCGTTGGACATCAGGTCGTTGTACCGATGCATGCCGGCGTAGAGAGCCTTGTTGTTCAGCTCGGAGTTGTTTCTGGAAACCACGCCGTAGGTGTTGAAGGTGTTGGTGTGGCCGGGGCCGCCGGACCAGGTCATCTCATAGCCGTACATGCAGATGAAGTCGTCCCACTGGTCGTTGTATTCCTTGGCGGTGGCACGGGCCTCCTCCCACTTGGTGGTGGTGCCTTCCTTGTTCTGGGACAGGGAGGCCAGATCGTAGTAGCTGGAGGTGGTGGCGGTGGCGGTGGAATCGAAGTAGTTGGAGTGGTCGGTGATGATGATGTAGTCCAGATTGTCTACACCGTGGGCATGCTCATAGGCCTCCTCCAGGGTGCCGGCGCCGTCGGAGTATTCGGCGGTGTGGGCGTGGATCTGGCCGAAGTAGAGCATCTCGCCCACTTCGCCGATGAAGAAGGACCAGTTCTTGGAGGCGGTTTTGCCGTCGGCCCGCGTCACGCTGAAAACCACGGAGTGCTTGCCCTGGGCAAGATCCTGGGCGGGCATATAGGAAATCCGCTCGTCGGTAATGGTGCCGTTCACGGCTTCGCCGTCCAGCCGCAGGGTAACGGTGGGATTGGCGCCTGCGTTGGCATAGCGCACGGAGATCTCAGGCCGCAGCTCCTCGCCGGTACCGGAGTAGGGAGCGGGGGTGACCGCCAGAATCTGCGGCGTATCCACGATCTCCACGGAGGTGGTGGCGCTGTAGGTCTTGTTCCAGGTGTCGGTGCAGGTGACCTTCAGATTCAGGACCGTGTGGCCGGCCAGATCCGCAGAGGGCACGATGTAGGTGCCGATCTTGTTGTTGTAGGTGACCTCGGCGGTCTTCGCGCCGGAGCTGTTGCCGTCGAACCAGTATTCCGCCGTGGTGGCGGTGACGTCGCTGACGTCGTTGGCGGTGAACTTGATTTCGGCGTCTCTGCCGATGGCGGCAAAGAGGCCGGAGTCAAAGATGACGGAGGGGTTCACCACGTAGCCCACGTTGTAGCGGTCCGAAATCCGGTAGAACCGCATGGCGTACTTGTCGGGCTGGTCGGAGTAGTAGGAGTAGCCGCAGAACACGGAGCCGAAGAACTCGGCCACCACGGAGCTGGAGCCCCACTTGGCGGTCTTGTTGGCGATCTTATAGCCGCCGGAAATGGCCTCCAGGGTCCACTTGGTGTACTCGCTTTCCGCGTCCACCAGGATCAGACATTCGTCGTTGGTGGTTCTGCCGTCGGAGCCCACGTAGTTCTCGGAGCAGGCCAGATACTTGGAGCCGGTCTGGAAGGTGTAGTAGCCGTCGGAGATGCTGACCTTGAAGATCAGGCCGCCGTCGCCGATGTCGTTGTAGCTCAGACTGTCGTTGCGGAGCTTGGCAGCGGCGGGCAGCAGATTGGGCTTGGGCTGATCCGGGCCGGTGGGCTGGCCGAAGACGGCCTTGCCGACCTTGTTGTAGATGACGACCTTGTCGCCTGCCACGGGCATGTAGCCGGGGTCGCCGGCGGCGCGGACGGCGCTGTCGGCCTCGGCGGCGGCCACGATCCGGAGCTGGAAGCTGCCGGACTCCATGGCGGAGTAGGCGTCACAGGTGAAGCCGCCCTCGGCGATGCGAAGGTAGGCGTCCTTGCCCCCCAGAAGGCGGGCGTTGCGAAGATTGACGGCGCCTGCCATGCCGGCCTTGTCGGCTTCCGCCAGCCATTTTGTTCCGGCGTCGGAAATCGAGTCGACCAGGGTGAGAGAGCCGTCCTTGTCCTGCATGGCCAGGTACTTGCCCTGGACCATCAGATAGTAGGAGCCGTCGCTGAGACCGGTTTTGAGGAACCGGAACACCACGGCCTCTTCGGGCAGCTGCTTCAGACCGACGCCGTCGGCGGCGGGTTCCGCGACGGCAGCCGTCGCAAACTCGTCAGACAGCAGGTTCTGACTCAGAACCGCCTCGTAGCCCCGGCCGCAGGCGTAGATCACGCCATAGCTGTCATCCTCCGGCATCCGGTCCAGGAAGCCCTCGCCGTCGGGCTTTTCGGCGGCGATGGACATGGTCGGAAGCATGGAGAGCACCATGACGAGCGCCAGAAGCAGCGCAAGGGCCTTTGAGAAGTGCTTCTTCATAAGTACATCCTCCTGTTGTATTCTCTACAGGCGGCCTCTGCCCAAAAAAGGGTACAAACCCACCTATATCAATACTTGTATCATACCATAGATTCGACAGGATTTCCACCATGTTTTTTTGCATTTTTAGAGAAGACGGAGTTTTCCGAGGTTTCCTCTTGACTTTTGCCGAAAAACGGCTATAATAGCACCACAATCAAATACCCCTTATCAAGAGTGGTGGAGGGACCGGCCCTGTGAAACCCGGCAACCTGCGTTCGTAAGGTGCCAATTCCGGCGAGTAAATCGGCAGATGAGGATGCTTCGCACACCCCGCCCTGCCGCATACCGGCAAGGCGATTTTCTTTTCCCTGCTCCACCCCGAATCTCGAATATCGAATCTCGAAAGGATCTGAATATATGCTGAAACGAATTTTTACCTCCGAATCCGTCACCGAAGGCCATCCCGACAAGGTCTGCGACCAGATCTCCGACGGCGTGCTGGACGCGATTCTTTCCCGGGACCCCATGGCCCGGGTGGCCTGCGAGACCCTTGCCACCACTGGCATGGTGCTGGTGACCGGCGAGATCTCCACCAACTGCTATGTGGACATTGCCCGGATCGCCCGGGAGACGCTGAACCGGATCGGCTACAACTCCCCCGAGGCGGGCTTCAACGGCAATACCTGCGCCGTGCTCACCACCATCCATGAGCAGTCCGCCGACATCGCCATGGGCGTGAACAACTCCTACGACGACGACAGCACCAACGGCGCCGGCGACCAGGGCATGATGTTCGGCTTTGCCTGCGACGAAACCAAGGAGCTGATGCCGGCCCCCATCAGCTATGCCCACAACCTGTCCAAGGCCCTGAGCGTCCTGCGGAAGGACGGGACCCTGCCCTGGCTGCGGCCCGACGGCAAGAGCCAGGTTTCCGTCCAGTATGACGACGAAGGCAACCCCGAGCGAATCGACACCGTGGTGGTCTCCACCCAGCACGCAGAGGACATCGACATCCGCACCCTCCGGGAGGCGGTCATTGAGACCGTGATCCGGCCCAACCTGCCCAAGCGGCTTCTGGACGGGGACACGAAATTCTATGTGAACCCCACCGGACGCTTTGTCCTGGGCGGCCCCGCTGCCGACGTGGGCCTCACCGGCAGAAAGATCATTGTGGACACCTACGGCGGCTATGCGGCCCACGGCGGCGGCGCCTTCTCCGGCAAGGACCCCACCAAGGTGGACCGGTCCGCCGCCTATATGGCCCGCTATATTGCCAAGAACGTCGTGGCTGCCGGCCTGGCCCGGAGGTGCCAGATTGAGCTGGCCTATGCCATCGGCGTGGCCCAGCCGGTCTCTGTCCTGGTGGACAGCTTCGGCACCGGCCGCCTGTCCGACGGGGCGCTGTCCGAGCTGGTGCGCCGCTGCTTCGACCTGCGGCCCGCCGCCATCATTGAGACCCTGAACCTGCGCCGGCCCATCTATCAGCCCACCGCGGCCTACGGCCACTTCGGCCGCACGGATCTGAATCTCCCCTGGGAGCAGACCAACGCTGTGGACAAGCTGCTGAGCCTGGCATAATCCAAGGGGCGCGAATGCAAGCTTCAATTGCCTTCGCGCCTCTTGCTATTTTTTCGGTACTCTGATATAATAATATAAAAGAAACGGAAGGAGTGCCTATGGAGCGCAAACAATCCAACCCCGATCTCCGTTCCGGGGAAGCTTCCCCGGCTGCCGAGGAACGGAAGGCCAGGCGGATCGCCCGGCTGGAGGCAGTCCGCCGCTGGATGCTGATCCTGGCCGCGATTTTGATGATCGGCGGCTACGCAGCCTCCCTGAAGCCGATTCTGTGGGGCGCCGTTCTGCCCCTGACGGCAGCGCTGATCGTGACCTATCTGATAAAATATATCGAGGAGGGCCGTGCCCGATGACCGACCATATCCACCGCACCCTGACCGCCGACCAGCTGCGGGGCGTATCCGAGCTGGCCCTGGCCCATGTGGGGGACGCGGTGTTCGAATTGCTGGTGCGCCAGGAGCTGTGCTGTGCCGGCAGCGCCCAGATGAAGGACCTCCATCTGCGGACCGTGGCCCGGGTGACGGCTGCGGCCCAGGCGGATCTGGTGGAGCGGCTGCTGCCCCATCTGACCCAGGAGGAGCTGACAGTCTATAAACGGGGCCGCAACGCCCACACCCACCAGCCGCCCAAATCCGTGACCCCGGGCCAGTACGCCCGGGCCACCGGTCTGGAGACGCTGTTCGGCTGGCTCTGGCTGACCAACCGGTTCGACCGGATCAACGCCCTGTATGAGCTGGGGAAGGAGACAAGCCCGGAATGCCGTTAGATGCCATTTTTCTCACCGCCCTGACGGCGGAGCTGAACGAAACCCTCCCCGGCGCCCGGATCGACCGGATCCAGCAGCCGGAGCGGGACGCGGTGGTGCTGAGCCTGCGGACTCCGGCCTCCGGCAACCGGAAGCTGCTGCTTTCCGCCTCCTCCAACCATCCCCGACTCCACTACACCGAGGAGAAATATGAAAATCCCGCCCAGCCCCCCATGTTCTGCATGCTGCTGCGGAAGCACCTGGCCGGCGGCCGGATCCTGTCTCTGACCCAGCTGCCCATGGAGCGGGCGGTGGACCTGTGCGTAGAGAGCACCGACGAGCTGGGGATCTTAAGCCAGAAGCATCTGCTTCTGGAGCTGATGGGCCGGAACTCCAATCTGATCCTCACGGGCCCGGACGGCCGGATCATCGACTGCATGCGCCGGGTGGACTTTGAAATGTCCGAAAAACGGCAGGTGCTGCCCGGCCTGTTTTACCGTGAGCCCCCGGCCCAGGGGAAGCTGGATCTGCGGCAGGAGACCGAGGAAGGCATTCGCTCCGACCTGGCTCTGGTCCGGCAGTCCGTGACCCTGGATGTCTGGCTCATGGACCGGTACGCAGGGATCTCCCCGCTGATTGCCCGGGAGCTCAGCTATGCCGCCGCGGGACGGATCGACCCGGATCTGACAGCCTGTGATCCGGCGGCCCTGGCCCCCGCCCTGTACCGGCAGCTGAGGGGGCTTCTGACGGGCTTTGTTCCCACGGTGCTGTACCGGGGAGACACGCCGAAGGACTACACCTTCCGCCCCATCGCCCAATATGAGGGCTATATGACCTGCCGGACTGCCCGGAGCTTTTCCGCCCTGCTGGACGACTACTATTTGAGCCGGGACCGGGAGCAGCGGACCCGGGCCAGGACCCAAAGCCTGACCAAGACCCTGACCACCCTCCGCAGCCGGACCCTGCGAAAGCTGGCGGCCCAGCGCAAGGAGCTGGAGGCCACCTATGACCGGGAGCGGGTCCGGCAGCTGGGGGACATCGTCACCGCCAATCTGCATCAGATCGCCCGGGGCCAGACCCGTCTGCGGGCGGTGGACTTCTACGACCCGGAGATGCGGGAGATCGAGATCCCCCTGAACGGGGCCGTCTCCCCCCAGCAGAACGCGGCGAAATATTATAAGGATTACAACAAGGCCAAGAACGCCGAAAAGATCCTGACCGAACAGATCGCCCTGGCGGAAACCGAGGCGGACTATCTGGCCGGGGTGCTGGAGGCCCTGTCCCGGGCCCGGGGCGAGCAGGACGTGGCGGAGATCCGGGCCGAGCTGGTGGAGGGGGGCTATCTCCGGAACAACGACCGGAAGAAGCAGATGAAAACCAAGCCCGCCCGGCCCCTGGAGTACCGCTCCTCCGACGGGATCCCCATCTACGTGGGCCGGAACAATCGGCAGAACGACCTTCTGACCTGCAAGCTTGCCTATAAGACCGATCTTTGGCTCCATGTGCAGAAGGCCCACGGCAGCCACGTGATCATCGCCTGCGGCGGCGTCACGCCCCCGGACCAGACCGTCACCGAGGCGGCCATGCTGGCGGCCCTCTACTCCGAGGTCAGCCAGGGCCAGAACGTGCCCGTGGACCTGTGCCCGGTCCGGCAGGTAAAGAAGCCCGCCGGGGCCAAGCCCGGCATGGTGGTCTATGAAAACTACCGGACCGTCTACGTGACCCCGGATCCAAAGCTGCCGGAGCAGCTGATACCCGAATGAACGACCTGGCGCACCCAGTGCGCCGCTGCAAAATAAGATAGGAGGAAACACCATGAACGCATCGCTTTCTGCTTCCGTCTATGCCCTTTCCGGCGCAGGAAAAACCGTGCTTTTGGAGCTCCTGCCGGATACCCTTCGCCTGCCCGAGGACGTGTGCCTGTGTCTTGTGGACGCGGAACGTCTGGAGGACGGCGCCCAGAAGAACCTGGTGGCCCAGGTGGCCGCCCAAACCCGGGCCGGGGGCCCCGCACCCATTTTTGTGCTGACCAAGGCGGACCGGCTGTCGGGCCTGCGTTCCGGCATGGCCCGGTTCCTGGGCCAGCTGCGGGAGCTGGGCTTTGACCGGCCGGAGGTCTATCCGGTCTGCGCCGAGGCGGCCCTGCTGTTCCTGCTGCCCACCAAGGGCCGGGAGCTGACTGCCGAGGAGCAGTCCCGGCTGGCCAGCAGCTACGACCGGTTCGGTCCCGGGGAAAACTGCCTGGCCGGCTATGCCGTCACCGACAGCATGACCTGTCTGGTGGGCGGCCGGGAGGTCTCGCCCCAGCAACTGAATCTGGCCCTGGCGAACACCGGCGTTCCCGCGCTGATCGACCGGCTGGAGGAGTTGGCCGGGCAGCAGCCCGTCAGCGATTTCCGCCCTGCATCCGCGAAACCGGAGGCCTCTGCCGCCGAACCCCCGCTTCCCGCCGCACCGGTTGAGGTGACGGAGCTGAACATTCCGATGGAGGATCTGCCGGCCCAGCCGGAGGAGCCCCGGATCGACGTGCCGGCGGCGGAGCCGATCCCGGTGCAGACCGGAGCGGTGGATATCTCCGCCTGGATGGACCGGATCGCCGGCGCGGAGCTCGGAGACCTGCCGGAGCTGGATTCTGCCATCCGCGGCCTGCCGGTGGACGAGACGGTCAGCGCCGAGCTGCGGGCTGCCCTGGCCCGCCGCCGCTGGACCCTCCAGTGCGAGCAGATGGACGCCCTGGTCAGCGGCTATGAGGAGATGGACTGCGCCTCCCTTCTGGGCCTGGCCCAGCAGGTCCGGGACTCCGAATTCCCGGAGGCCATCCGGAAGAAGACCCTGGAGGTCCTCCACGCCCAGTTCCAGACCCGGGAGCTGACCGAGCTGCGGGAGCTGACGCTGGACGCCGACACCCTGGATATTCCGGGCCTCTATGCCCTGAGCGACCGCATCAACGAGGGCCCCTACAGTGCCCAGAGCCGGGCTCCCTATCTGGATCTGATCAACCACCGGATCGACGAGCTGCATGTGCAGGCCATGGAGGCCGCCTGCGAAGGCCTGGAGGAGGCCGACGCGGAAAAGCTGGAGGAGCTGCGGGAAATGCTCGACCGGCGGGACTGCGCCGATGTGCTGAAGACGGAGTTCTACGCCCGCATCGAGCAGCGAAAGGATGAGCTGGAGCTGCAGCAGCTGGACGCCCTCACCGAAAACGCCGAGCTGAAAACCGTCGAGGAGCTGGAGACCCTCCAACAGACCCTGGAGGAGGGAAGCTGGAATCCCCGCTTCATCAACAAATACCGCCACAAAATCGCCCTCTGCCTGGACGCCGCGGTCTGCCGTTCCCTCCGGGAGGAGTCCGCGGAGCTGGACAACATGAGCCGCCGGGCGGTTCTGGAGCTGAAGGGCCGGGTGGAGGCCAGAGGGCTGCCGGACCGGCTGTCCGAGCAGCTGCTGGACCGGATCGACGAGCGGATCTACCGGCTGGATCTGCTGCGGCTCACCACCCTCGGCAACGACTTTGACGCCATGGGCTTTGATGAGATCGACCTGATGCGGAACCAGATCTCCATGGAGGAGGTCTGCCCCCGGAGCAGACAGGCCTATCTGGACAAGCTCGCCCAGCGGGAGCACAACCTGGTCTATGAAAACGCCGCCTCCCACGCCGCTCTGGCCCAGCAGATCGCGGCCCAGTTCAAGCTGCGGCTGGTGGACTTCGACATCTCCTCCACGGATCCGAAGTATGATGCCAAGCTCAAGCAGTTCTGGGGCGGCACCGGCATGGAGCAGCCCCGGGATATCCCGGCCTTCCTGCTGGCCAATGCCTGCACCATCGGCCTGTCCAACCAGCGGTTCTGGTATAAGAACGGCCGGGATCTGGCCTTCCTGCCGCTGGCGGAGATCGAAAAGTTCCAGGTGCTGAAGCAGCGGCTTTCCCTGAACCTGCAGATCGTCCGGAAGGACAGCACCTACCTGCTGACCGAGGCCAAGCTGTTCCGGAACAACGCGGCCCAGGTGCTGGGCTTCCTGAATGAGTGCGTCCGCCGCTGGGACGAGCAGAGCCTCCCGGACAGCCATCCCGCCGAGCGGATCCGAACCAGGAGCTTCGACGTGGACGAGCTGGCCGCCAGGATTCCGGAGCAGCCCCTCACCGAGGAGACCGCCCTGGAGATTCTGCGCCGGCAGTATGAGCGGAAGAAGCTCAGAGCCGGCAGTCTGGCGGATGCGGATCCGGAGACCTGGGCAGGCAAGACCCGGAAGGTCCTGCAGGCCATGTCCCTGCCGGAGAAGACCAAGCTGGTCTGGTTCGATACCTCGGGCCTTCTGGGCAGCATCAAGGACGCGGTGGCGGTGGGCCCCGCCGGCTTCTATCTGCTGGAGAACAAGCAGACCGTCAAGACGGTGCCCATGGAGGATATATATAATGTAGGCCGCTCCGGCAAGCGTGCCGTTGTGACCACCCTCCAGAACCAGACCTATAACCCGGATCTGCCCCAGGACATGATCCCCCTGCTGGACGAATACGTCAAGGCTGTCCAGCTGGCCCGGCAAATGGGATAGGATCAGGGCCCAGCCACCAGGAACCCCTCCACCGGCCTCAAGGCCGGTGGAGGGGTGCTGTTAAAGTGAATAGTGAATAATGAATAGTGAATAATTGTGGAGTTTTGCAGATTGCAATCTGCAAAACACAATAATTGTCCATCTGGTTATCGGCTTAAGTCAGCATAGATGCCGGACCGTTCGATCGAAGCCGTAGGGACGAGCAGTGCTCGTCCGGTCCGCCACAGGCGGACAATTTGCCGGAGGCAAATCCGGCACGGCTGCCATAATATCAGCGTTTGAATCGTTTGCTCCCGCAAACGATGCTTGCTCCGCAAGCGCGGACGAGCAGTGCTCGTCCCTACGGTGTATTTGTTGAAAACATTGAAAAAACTGACAGCGGCAGACCGGAATCCGGTTTACCGCTGTCAGTCTTTATCGGGTATAAATGCGATCACGTCGGAGGGCTCGCATTGCAGGATGGTGCAAATGTCGTTCAGAGTCGCCGTGGAGATGTTCCGATTGTGCTTCAGAGAATCCAGCGTCCCCTTGCTGAAGGAATAATCCTTGATTAGCCGATAGGTCGATATTCCCTTCCGCTTCATTGTCTCCCAGAGTGGGTCAAAGGTTATCATAGCACCACCTCCATGCTGATATTATATTTTGCTTGCCGGTTCTTGACTATGCCCGGAATTTCGGGTATAATTTCGGTATCATTTTTGATGGGAGGCAGACAGCATGGAGGAGCAGCTGTATAAAGATCTGTATCACACGATATTCAACGCCGCGACGGACGCGATCCGCGCCTTGGATAGGGGAGAGGCCGCGAACGCCGCATCAATCCTGATCCGCGCCCAGCAGGAAGCGGAGGAGCGGTATCTCAGCCGGCCGGAGCAAGAGAAATCTGACGGATCCCCCGCGGGCCCAAGTCTATAATTTGTGGTTTGCGGACTGATGATTACCATATTTAGGCCCCCGGAAAACTGTACAAATTTTCAGAAAAAGATTTATAAAAAACGCCAAAAAAGTTCTTGACATTCCGCCGTGTGTGTAGTATTATATCGGAGCGCGCGAACGGGATACCTGCGTGCGCACTGCGATGAAGCGGGAGATTGCGTGAAAACGGTAACTTCCGCAGAGTATGTCCGGTCATCGGGCGGCTGAGAAGGGACTGAACGCGGCGTATATCGCCACGTAAGGCAACTTGGCCGGCACAAAGTCCGCACGGCAAAGCGGTCAGAAAACTTCTCGACCGTACCCAGCGAAGACAACGCCAAACTGAGTACGATTATTTAGGAGGAAACAAAAATGGCAAACCAGAACATGATCAGAATCCGCCTCAAGGCTTATGATCACCAGCTCATCGATTCCAGTGCAGAGAAGATCGTCGAGACCGCCAAGCGCAACGGCGCCGCCGTGTCCGGCCCCATCCCCCTGCCCACCAAGAAGGAGATCGTCACGATCCTCCGGGCTGTTCACAAGTACAAGGACTCCCGTGAGCAGTTCGAGCGCAGAACCCACAAGAGACTGATCGATATTCTCAACCCCAACCAGAAGACCGTCGAGGCTCTCATGAGCCTGGATCTTCCCGCCGGCGTTGAGATTGAGATAAAGCTGTAATACATTATTATATGGCAGTCGGCACGCCGTATCGTCCGGCTCCGAAAAAATGAATTGCAGCAACCGCTGTCCGTCGCAAGGGCGGACAGGTCAAGTTGGCAGACCAACGGCGCCCAATGGCCGCGTATGTCAACCAATAACCTAAAGAAGGAGTAAAAAAACATGCAGAAAGCAATCATCGGCAAGAAAGTGGGCATGACCCAGATCTTCGATGAGACCGGCCACGTGATCCCCGTAACTGTGATTGAAGCGGGTCCCTGCGTCGTGACTCAGCTGAAGACCACCGAAAACGACGGCTACTCTGCCGTCCAGCTGGGCTTCGAGGACATCAAAGAGAAGAAGCTCTCCAAGCCTGAGAAGGGCCACCTGGCCAAGGCCGGCGTCGCCTTCAAGAAGCACCTCAAGGAATTCAAGCTCGAAAAGGCCAACGAGATGAAGGTCGGCGACCAGGTCAAGGCTGACGTCTTCGCCAAGGGCGACCACATCGACGTCACCGGCACCTCCAAGGGCCACGGCTACCAGGGCGCCATCAAGCGCTTCGGCGCGCAGCGCACCCCCACCAGCCACGGCGGCGGTCCCGTTCACCGTCACGCCGGCTCCATGGGCTCCACCTCCAGCCCCTCCCGCATCTTCAAGGGCCACATCGGCGCCGGCCAGATGGGTGTGGAGCAGACCACCGTTCAGAACCTGATCGTGGTCAAGGTTGATCCCGAGCTGAACATGATCGTTGTTCGCGGCGCGATTCCCGGCCCCAAGGGCGGCATCGTGTATCTGAAGAACACCGTCAAGACCATCCACGTCGCCAAGGGCGCCGCTGGCATCAGCACCAACCCGCAGAAGGCTTCCGCTCGTGTCAACCCGCAGAAGGCTTCCGCCAGAGGCTAATGAAAGGAGAGAAAAACCATGACTACCAACGTTTATGATATGACCGGCAAGAAGGTCGGCGAAGTGGTCCTCTCCGATGGCATCTTCGGCATCGAGCCCAACGTCAGCGTCATGCACGACGTGGTGAAGAACCACCTGGCCAACTGCCGTCAGGGCACACAGTCCGCTCTGACCCGCGCCGAGGTTTCCGGCGGCGGCAAGAAGCCCTGGAGACAGAAGGGCACCGGCCGCGCCCGTCAGGGCAGCACCCGGGCTCCCCAGTGGACCCACGGCGGTATCGTCTTTGCTCCCAAGCCCCGGGACTACAGCTACCGTCTGAACAAGAAGGTTCGTCGTCTGGCCCTCAAGAGCGCCCTGAGCGCCAAGGCCCAGGCCGAAGAGATCGTCGTGATCGACGAGATCAAGATGAACGAGATCAAGACCAAGACCTTTAAGAAGTTCCTCGACGCCGTCAAGGTGGAGAAGAAGGCCCTGGTCATCACCGCCGAGGCCAACGAGCTGGTGATCAAGTCCGCCCGCAACATCGCCGGCGTCAAGACCACCTTCGCCAACCTGATCAACGTGTACGACATTCTGAATGCCAACAAGCTGGTTATGGACAAGGCTGCTCTGGCCAAGATCGAGGAGGTATTCGCATAATGAAGAGTGCATACGATATCATCCTGAGACCGGTTATCACCGAGCAGTCCATGGAGGCTGTGGAAGAGAAGCGGTACGTGTTCTACGTTCTGCCCACCGCCACCAAGACTGAAATCAAGGCCGCTGTGGAAGAGATCTTCGGCGTCAAGGTCGAGAAGGTCAACACCATCCGCATGGACGGCAAGGTCAAGCAGCAGGGCCGCTACCCCGCGGGCCGCACCGCCTCCTACAAGAAGGCGATGGTCAAGCTGACCGAGGATTCCAAGACCATCGAGTTCTTCGAAGGCATGGTCTAATTCAAATCTCAAAAAGGAGCGTAACGCAAGATGGCACTGAAAACGTTTAAGCCTTATACCCCTGCCAGAAGAAACATGACCGTTTCTGCTTTCGAGGGCGTAGATAAGAAGGCAAAGCCCGAGCGCGGCCTGGTTGAGACTTTGAAGAAGCATTCCGGTCGCAACAGCTATGGCCACATCACCGTCCGTCATCACGGCGGCGGCAACAAGCGCAAGTACCGCATCGTCGACTTCCGCAGAGACAAGCTGGATATGCCGGCTACCGTTCTCCGCCTGGAGTACGACCCCAACCGCACCGCTTATATCGCCCTGGTGGAATATGAAGACGGCGAGCGCCGCTACATCCTGGCCCCTGTGGGTCTGAAGGAAGGCGACAAGGTCGTTTCCTCCGCCGCTGCCGATATCAAGCCCGGCAACACCCTTCCCATTGCCAACATCCCTGTTGGTACTGTGATTCACAACATCGAGCTTCAGCCCGGCCGCGGCGGCCAGCTGGTCCGGTCCGCCGGCGCAGCTGCCCAGCTGATGGCCAAGGAAGGCGATCTGGCCCAGGTCAGAATGCCCTCCGGCGAGTTCCGTTATGTGCGGATGAACTGCATGGCCTCCATTGGCCAGGTTGGCAACCTCGAGAACGCCAACATCCACATCGGTAAGGCCGGCCGTACCCGTCACATGGGTATCCGTCCCACCGTCCGCGGCTCTGTCATGAACCCCAACGACCACCCCCACGGCGGTGGCGAGGGCCGCGCACCTGTTGGCCGTCCCGGCCCTGTGACTCCTTGGGGCAAGCCCGCCATGGGCCTGAAGACCCGGAAGGCTAAGAACCGGACCAACAAGTTCATCATCAAGCGCAGAAACAGCAAGTAAGGAGGAAATGATTCATGAGCAGAAGCATTAAAAAAGGCCCGTTTGTTGCTCCCGAGCTGTTCAAGCGCATCGAAGAGCTCAACAAAACCGGCGAAAAGAAAGTCTTGAAGACATGGTCCAGAGCTTCCACCATTTTCCCCTCCTTCGTTGGACACACCATCGCTGTGCATGACGGCCGCAAGCATGTGCCCGTCTACGTCACCGAGGATATGGTCGGCCATAAGCTTGGCGAGTTCGTTCCCACCCGGACGTTCCGCGGCCACTCTGGCTCCAAGACCAGCAATAGCAAGTAAGGAGGAGAGAAACAATGGAAGCAAGAGCATATCTGAAATTTTTGCGGATCTCTCCCCGGAAGGTGAAGATCGTCTGCGACCTCATCCGCGGTCAGGACGTCAACACCGCCAGAGCATACCTGCTCCACACTCCCAAGGCGGCCTCTGAGACCATGCTCAAGGTCCTCAACAGCGCTGTGGCCAACGCCGAGACCAATCACGGTATGGACCGTGAGAAGCTCTACGTTTCCACCGCCGTTGCCGATCCCGGCCCCACGCTGAAGCGCGGCATGCCGAGAGCCAAGGGCAGCTATAACCGCATTCTCAAGAGAACCACCCACCTCACCATCGGCGTGAGCGAGCGGGAATAAGGCAGGAGGTACAATATGGGACAGAAAGTTAACCCCCACGGAGGATTGCGCGTTGGCGTGATCAAGGATTGGGATTCTCGTTGGTACGCCCGCGAGGATAAGGTCGGCGATCTTCTGGTTGAGGACTACAACATCCGGAAGTACCTGAAGACCAGCCTCTATTCCGCCGGTATCGCCAAGATCGAGATCGAAAGAGACAACACCAAGGTGAAGATCAACCTGCACTGCTCCCGTCCCGGCGTCGTGATCGGCAAGGGCGGCCAGGAGATCGAGAAGCTCCGCCAGAAGGTGGAGGATATGATCGGCAAGAAGGTTGCCCTGAATATCATCGAGATCCGCAGCCCCGACCTGAACGCGCAGCTGGTGGCCGAGAACATCGCCGCCCAGCTGGAGAAGAGAATCTCCTTCCGCCGCGCCATGAAGCAGGCCATGCAGAGAGCGACCCGTCTGGGCGCCAAGGGCATCAAGTGCACCTGCGCCGGCCGTCTCGGCGGCGCTGAGATCGCCCGCAGCGAGTCCTACCACGAAGGCACCATCCCCCTGCAGACCCTGAGAGCCGACATCGAGTACGGCTTCGCCGAGGCCAACACCACCTACGGCAAGGTCGGCTGCAAGGTTTGGATCTACAAGGGCGAGGTCCTGAACTCCACCCTGCGTTCCACCACGGTCGAGCAGCCTGCCCGCCGCGACCGCCGCGATGGCGACCGCCGCGACCGCAGAGACCGCAGACCCTTCAACGGCGAGCGCCGCGACGGCGAGCGTCGTGATCGCAGACCCTTTAACGGCGAGCGCCGCGAGAACAACGGCGAGCGTCGTCCCTACAACCGTCCGGAAGGAGGCAACCGCTAATGTTGATGCCCAAGAGAACCAAGTTCCGCAGAGTTCAGCGCGGCCGCATGAAGGGCGCTGCCTCCCGCGGCAATAAGGTTGCCTACGGTGAATTCGGCATCCAGGCTCTGGAGCCCGGCTGGATCACCGGCAATCAGATCGAAGCAGCCCGTGTCGCCATGACCCGTTACACCAAGCGTGGCGGTAAGGTTTGGATCAAGATTTTCCCCGACAAGCCCGTCTCCAAGAAGGCGCTCGGCGTTCGTATGGGTTCCGGTAAAGGCGCCCCCGAATACTGGGTTGCAGTCGTGAAGAACCAGAAGGTTATGTTTGAGATCGGCGGCGTAAGCGAGGATGTGGCCCGTGAGGCTCTGCGTCTTGCGCAGCACAAGCTTCCCATCCGCACCCGGATCATCAAGCGGGAAGAAGCAGAATCTGAGAATGGTGGTGAATAACGATGAAGGCAAAAGAATTAAGAGAAATGACCACCGCTGAGCTGGAAGCCAAGCTGGCCGACCTCAAGAAGGATCTGTTCTTCCTGCGGATGCAGCACGCGACCAATCAGCTTGACAACCCCCTGAAGATCAACGTTGTCAAGAAGGATATTGCCCGCATCAAGACAGTTATTCGCGAGAAAGAGACCACAATCTGAGGAGGTAAAGCAAAATGAGTGAAAATACAAGAGCTTTCCGCAAGACCAGAGTTGGTAAGGTCCTTTCCGACAAGATGGACAAGACCATCGTAGTGGCTGTGGAAGACAGCGTGGCACATCCGCTGTACAAGAAAATCGTTAAGAGAACTTATAAGCTGAAGGCCCACGA
>CACXJE010000028.1 GCA_902767915.1 Oscillospiraceae bacterium
CTGCTGGATTCCCAGGCGGATCTGCTGCTCTACGGCATGGGAGAGCGCTCCATCGTGGAGGTGGCCGACGCCCTGAACGCGGGGCTCTCGGTCCATGACCTGACCTTCCTGGACGGCACAGTCTACCGCTCCAAGACCATTGATCAGGTGGTGGACGGCATCACCCTGCCGGGCTGGAAAACCGTCCAGTCCGACAAGGCCGCCTATGCCCGCTCCTTCTACACCCAGTATCTGAACACGGACCCCTTCACCGCCAGGCCCCTGATCGAGCCCTACGAAAAGGAATACGTGATCCAGAACCCGCCCCAGAAGCCTCTGACCCAGGAGGAAATGGATCTGACCTACGATCTGCCCTACGAGAATACCTACCACCCCAGCTATGAAAAGGCCGGGGGCGTCCCGGCCATCAAGGAGATCAAGTTCAGTCTGACCTCCAACCGGGGCTGCTTCGGGGGCTGCTCCTTCTGCGCCATCACCTTCCACCAGGGGCGCATCATCCAGACCCGAAGCCACGAATCCATCCTCAAAGAGGCGGAACGGATGACGAAGGATCCGGATTTCAAGGGCTATATCCACGATGTGGGCGGCCCCACCGCCAACTTCCGGCTGCCCGCCTGCGAAAAGCAGCTCACCAAGGGCGTCTGCGCCGGCAAGCAATGTCTGTTCCCCAAGCCCTGCCGGAACCTGCGGGCGGACCATTCAGATTATGTAAACCTTTTGCGAGAGCTCCGGGCCCTGCCGGGGGTGAAGAAGGTCTTCATCCGCAGCGGCATCCGCTTCGACTACCTGCTGGCGGACAAGGACGATACCTTTTTCCGGGAGCTGGTGAAATACCACGTCTCCGGTCAGCTTCGGGTAGCCCCGGAGCACGTCAGCGACCATGTTCTCGATCTGATGGGCAAGCCCCGGAACGCGGTCTACGAACGGTTTGTGGAAAAGTACAAGACCCTCTGCGAAAAAATGCACCTGGATCAGTACGTTGTCCCCTATCTGATGTCCTCCCACCCGGGCTCCCGGCTGGAGGACGCCGTGCTGCTTGCCGAGCACGTCCGGGACATGGGCTATATGCCGGAGCAGGTCCAGGACTTCTACCCCACCCCCTCCACCATCTCCACGGTGATGTATTACACGGGCCTGGATCCCCGGACCATGCAGCCGGTCTACGTGGCGAAGGACCCCCATGAGAAGGCCATGCAGCGGGCTCTGATCCAGTACCGGGACCCCAAGAACTACGCCCTGGTCCACGAGGCCCTGACCCTCTGCCACCGGGAGGATCTGATCGGCACCGGACCCAAGTGTCTGATCCGCCCCCGAAAGGGAGACAAGCCCGCCGGACCGGAAAAGCCCAAGCAGGCCGGAAGGCCCCAGGGCAGGCCCGCCACAAAGCAACAGAAGCCGCAAAAACCCGCGCCCCGGAAACGCCGCCGTTGACCCGGCGGCGTTTTCGGTTGCCCGGCAGCGTGCAAATCGGAGTTTGACGATTTCAATTCGTAGGGGCCGATGCCCACATCGGCCCTAGTCCGGATCAGCGGGAGGGCCGATGTGGGCATCGGCCCCTACGGGTGTAGCTCGACAAATCCAAATTTGCGAATCTGTACAAAAAAACGCTGACCCGTTCTTCGGGTCAGCGTTCGCTGCTTGACGCGTTATTTTTCCTCCAGGATCTTGTTCAGCTCCTGCATGAAGCTGTGGATATCCTTGAACTGGCGGTAGACGGAGGCGAAGCGGACGTAGGCGACCTCGTCCAGGGCCTTGAGCTTTTCCATGACCTGCTCGCCGATGAACTCGGTGGTGATCTCCCGCTCCAGGGAATTCTGTACCAGGGCTTCGATCTCGTTCACGGCCTTTTCCAGATCCTGGGTGGACACCGGACGTTTTTCACAGGCCCGGAGCATGCCGTTCATGATCTTGTTGCGGTCAAAGCTCTGACGGCTGTTGTCCCGCTTGACCACGATGATGGGAAGACTTTCCACGGTCTCATAGGTGGTGAACCGCTTTTGGCAGGACAGACACTCCCGCCGTCTGCGAATGCTGAGCCCGTCCTCGGAATGGCGGGAATCCACGACCTTGCTTTCCTGGTAACCGCAATGCGGACACTTCATAACAAATCCCCCTCGCCTGTATTTCTTAATCTATTATAACAAATTCAAGGGCGGCTGTCCAGTCATTTTTATGGAAATCGGCAAGGATTTCCGGGGCACACAGTGGGCTGTTGCAGCGCCGATCCCTCATTCCACCCGGAGGAGCTCTGTCAGCAGCTCCGCCAGCCAGGGCATGGAGGCCAGGGCCTCCGGCAGGGTGTTGCCGGTGGAGCCCACCTCCACGATCATCTCTCCGGGGCTCAGATCCCCGTTGAATCGCTCCTTCCGGAAGGACAGGGGCCGGAACAGCTCCGGAACCTCCCGATTGGCCAGGGCCTGCAGCTTCAGCGCGCAGGACAGGTTCCGCTGCCAATGGGGATGGTTCAGACCGCCCTCGTCGGTGCCCACCACCAGCATCAGCTTGGCGCAGTCCGTCCCGTTCAGGTTCGTGGCCTCCCGAACCGGCTCCGCCAGGGCGTCCCGGTGCAGATCGATCACCAGGACGATGGAGGGGTACTGCTCCAGGTATTCCTGGATCTTCTCCCGGGCCACGGCGTAGGATCGGTTGTAGCTGGGATAATCGTTATAGGTCCGGTCGTGGATGACCTCGACCCCGCGGGCGGCCAGCTCCTCCGCCAGCCGGTCCCCCACCGCGATCACGGAGGCGGTCTTGTCCAGGGTCCGGAAATTCCCGTCCGGGATATAGGTATGTCCGTCGGATTGGGTATAGGACTCGCAGGAATGGGTATGGATGATCAGAACCTGCGGGCCCTCCCCCCGGGTCCAGTTCAGCGGCGCCAGCAGCAGCTCTGTGACGTCCGCATGATAGGTGCAGTTTCCCCGGATCTCAATGCCAGCGGCCTCCGCCGTGGAAAACCTTGTAGGCGCCGGTTCCGGCTCCGGCTCGGTGGGCCGGACCGGTTCCGGCTCGGTGGGCGGAATCGTTTCCGCCGGTTCCGAAAAAAGCGTCTGGGCCGGACTCTCCGGCGGAATCGACAGGTTCGCCTCCTGCCAGTCCGGGTTCTTGATGCCGGTCTCCAAAAACAGGGCCAGGGAGAACAGCCAGCGGCTGCTCAAAACCCGCCGCATCCCGGCGGCGGCCTTTGCCGGCAGCTCCGGCGATAGGGCCAGACGCAGCACAAGCGCAAACAGGATCAGGCCGATGCAGTAGCCTGTCCGAAAATGTCTTCTGTACAACCACGGAATCATAAGGAATCCCTCCCAAGCCTATTGTATGCACAGGCCGGGAGGGATAGAACCGGAATTACAGGATGTCGGACAGCTTCACGCTGTCCAGGTAGTCGGTGACCAGCTGTTCCAGCTTTTCCCAGACCGGAAGGCTGGGGCAGGGATGGGAACAGCGGGCGGAGCCGGTCTCCAGACAGGCCACCGGCGCCAGGCTGCCCTCGGTGAGCCGCAGGATCTCCCCCAGAGAATACTCCTCCGGCTTCCGGCTCAGGCGGTAGCCGCCGCCCTTGCCATGGATGCCCTCCACCAGACCGCCCTTGGAAAGGGTGGTCATGATGGATTCGGAATACTTCTGGGGAATCTCCTGCCGGGCGGCAATGTCCTTGAGGGGGATGAAGGCCCCGGGCTCCTGCCGGGCCAGATCGCCCAGAACCCGGAGGGCATACCGGCCCCGGCTGGAAATCATCGCAGCCATGGCTTACACACCGCAGTGGTCGCAGTCGTGGGCAGCGGGGAACTGGCTCTCGTCGTAGGCAATGCCGTGGCGGTCGTAGTAATCCTTCATGGCGGCCCGGATGGCCTCCTCGGCCAGGACGGAGCAGTGGAGCTTGTGGGCGGGCAGGCCGTCCAGGGCCTCGGTGACTGCCTGGTTGGTCAGCTTCATCGCCTCGGAAACAGGCTTGCCCTTGATAAGCTCGGTGGCCATGGAGCTGGAAGCAATGGCGCTGCCGCAGCCGAAGGTCTCAAACTTCACGTCGTCGATGACGTCGTCCTTGATCTTCAGGTAAATCTTCATAATATCGCCGCACTTGGCGTTGCCCACTTCGCCCACACCGTCGGCGTCCTCGATGACGCCCACATTGCGGGGATTGCGGAAATGATCCATCACTTTTTCGGAATAGAGTGCCATATATTGTTCCTCCTTTTGTCGATAACAGATGCGTTGGGCGGGCGGCCGATGGCCGCCCCTACATTATTTGATCACGAATTGACGTTTGCCGTTCATCAGATCCCGCCAGACCGGGGACATATTGCGGAGGTATTCCACAACCTCCTTCACGCTCACGATGATCTGCTCCACTTCCTCGGCGGTGTTGTCCTTGCCGAGGCTCAGCCGCAGAGAGCCGTGGGCCACCTCGTGGGGCCGGCCGATGGCCAGCAGCACGTGGCTGGGATCCAGGGAGCCGGAGGTGCAGGCGGAACCGGAGGAGGCGCAGATGCCCTTGTCGTCCAGCAGGAGCAGCAGGGACTCGCCCTCGATGCCCTCAAAGCAGAAGCTGACGTTGCCGGGCAGCCGGTGCTCCAGATCGCCGTTCACTTCCCCGTGGGGGATCTCAGACAGGCCTTCGATCAGCC
Source organism: Oscillospiraceae bacterium (assembly GCA_902767915.1). GTDB lineage: Bacteria > Bacillota > Clostridia > Oscillospirales > Oscillospiraceae > JAFRPC01. The sequence continues at coordinate 4,626 of CACXJE010000028.1, forward strand.
GATCCCGGAGCTTGGTGAGCCGGGCGGCGGTTTCGGGCATTTCGGCCACGGCCTCTTCCAGAGCGGCAGTCATACCCATGATGCCGGGGATATTCTCGGTGCCGGCCCGCTTGCCCCGCTCCTGGGCGCCGCCTTCGATGAGGTTCGTCAGGATGATGCCCCGCTTGGCGTAGAGCACGCCCACGCCCTTGGGGCCGTGGAACTTATGGGCGGACAGAGACAGCATGTCGATGTTGTCCTCCACCACGTTGATGGGCAGATGGCCCACAGCCTGGACCGCGTCGGTGTGGAACAGAACGCCGGCCTTGCGGCAGACAGCGCCGATCTCCCGGATTGGCTGGATGGTGCCGATCTCGTTGTTGGCAAACATGATGGTGACCAGGCAGGTCTCGGGGGTGATGGCCTCAGCCACCTGCTCGGGCGTCACCAGACCGTTGGCGTGGACGTCCAGATAGGTGACGGTGAAGCCTTCCTTCTCCAGCTTCTTCAGCGTGTGAAGCACAGCGTGGTGCTCAAAGGCGGTGGAGATGATATGGGTCTTGCCCTTCCGCTTGCCCAGCACAGCGGCGCTGCGGATGGCCTGGTTGTCAGCCTCGGAGCCGCCGGAGGTGAAGTAGATCTCCCGGGCGGTGGCGCCCAGGACCTTGGCAACCCGCTCCCGGGCGTCGTTCAGGGCTTCCTTGGCCTCCTGGCCCACGGAGTGCAGGCTGGAGGGGTTTCCGTAAATGGTTTCCATATAGGGCAGCATGGCCTGGATGGCTGTCTGGCTCATCTTGGTGGTGGCTGCGTTGTCGGCATAGATGCGCATGAGTTTCCTCCTTGGTCTCTTTCTTTAACCCATTATTTTGATAGGTTAGTTTATCCTGGATGATTATAGCATATTTACCTACTTTGTCAATAGGCAAATCAAATTTTTCCGTTTTTGTATAGTTTTTCCAGTTCCGGGCATACTGGGATCGGAGGTGTAAACCATGAAACGAAACCACAAGCTTTTGAACTGGATCGCAGACCGGGGGTACTACATCGCCCTGGGGGTCTGCGTGCTGGCGGTGGGGATCTCCGCGATCCTCTTTGTCCACAGTCTGCGGCCCGCCAGGACCGAAGCCCCGGAGGACACGGAGCAGCAGCTGGTACTGCCCACCCTGTCTGACACCTGGCTGCCCCATCGCCCCTCGGAAACCAAGGACGTCCCCGCTGCTGTGATGGATCCCATTGTCAAGCCCGGCGCCAAGCCCACGGAGCCTGTCCGGGATGAGCCGGAGATCGCGGATCCCTCCGCGCCCACGGACGCCCCTGCGCCCTCTGACACGCCGGCGGCTCCCGCCCGTCTGCAAACCGTGACGCCCCTGGAGGGCGCCGTAAGTCAGCCCTACAGCATGGACAAGCTCTGCTACAACGCCACCACCAAGGATTGGCGGACCCACGCCGGGCTGGACATTGCCGCGCCGGCTGGCACGGTGGTACAGGCGGCCGCTGCCGGCCGGGTGCAGAGCGTCTATGAGGACGCCATGCTGGGCCAGACCGTTGCCATCCAGCACGATGGGGGCTTTGTGACCCGCTATTCCAATCTGGACCCGGAGGTCTCCGTCTTTGTGGGGGACACGGTGGAGGCCGGCCAGGCCATCGGCGCCGTGGGCAAGACCGCGCTGCTGGAAATCGGCAGCGAATCCCATCTGCACTTTGCCGTCTACAAAAACAACGTGCCCCAGGATCCGGAGGAGTTTCTCAATCCCTGACACAAGGGCCCGCAGCCGATCGGCTGCGGGCCTCATCTTGTCAAAATACTTTTGTCAGGCTGCAAAGGGCCGTCGAATCGGGAAAAGAATGCAACCTGCAATTGACAAGTCCCGGTGTCCGGATGTATACTGCTCTTAAGCGGCGGTTTCGCTGTCCGCGGAGACAAAGCAGCCGCCCGGTTCAAGGGCCCGACGCCCCATGCACCGGCGAGCCTGAGGAGGGACGCTTACGAAGAAATACCGTTATTTCCTGGCCGGACTCTGTCTGGCGGCTGTATTGGCGACGGCCGGGTTTCTTCTGCTGCGGGGCCGCAGCAGGCAAGCGCCCTCCGACGCGGCAGAGCAGCCGATCCCGGAGCCGGGGGCCTATGAAGCCTATGTGATCGGCGGCCGCGGGGCCTCCGCGTTTTGTCCTGCAGCCCTTAATAACTGCTTTGGATGCAGCTTCTACAATCTTTCCAGAGAAAACGCAGGGCCGGCGCAGTACGCGGAGCTGGCGGAAACCCTGGTGAAGCGGGAATCGCTGGAGCGTCTGGTGCTGGTTCTGGATCTGTTCGATCTGACCGGCAGCCCCGCCCCGAAGCTGAATGCCCCCAAGTCCTACCTGCCCGACGGTCTGCCGGACCGATCCCGGGAGAACGCGGAATCCATCGGCACGCTGGACACCTATCTGGAAGACCATGCCGCGCTCTTTGCGGCGCAGGCAGCCCCTGTGGTCCACGCCGAGGTCTGTCTGCAGGCGGTCCGGGAGATCCGAAGCCTCTGCGCCGAAACAGGCACAGCGCTCACCGTGATTTTGAGTCCCGCCTGCCGCCAGCTGCTGTCCGGCATCGACACAGCGGCTCTGACCGATGCCTACGCTGCCCTGGCCGAGGACGGGCCCTGCTGGAATTTCCAGATCTGCCCGCTGAGCTATGACGAACGCTTTTTCTACGACGCTGCCCATCTGCGCAACGACGCCGCAGATCTGCTGCTGGGCTGGATGCAGGGCGACCCCGCCGCTGTCCCGGCTCCCCGGGGAGCGGACTGCACCGCCGGGCAGGAAGACACCGCCGAGAACATGCTGCTCGCAGCCCGGTCTCCCCTGCCGACGGTTCGACTGCCCATCCTGGCCTACCACCATTTTGACGACGAGGCGGAGGAGAGCGACACCATTCTGCACACCGACACCTTTGAACGGCAGATGCTTCTGCTGGAGCAGGAGGGCTTCCATACGGTAAGCCCCTCCCAGGTCCTGGACTTTGTGGACAAGGGGATCCCGCTGCCGGAAAAGCCCGTGCTGATCACCTTTGACGACGGATATTTGAGCAACTACACGGCTGCCTTCCCGATCCTTCGACAGCACGGCATGCAGGCAACCATTTTTGTGATTGGCTGCTCTGTCGGGCATACACAGTACTACAAGGACACGACCTATCCCCTGACGCCCCATTTCGGCCAGGCGGAGATCAAGGAGATGACCGACTCCGGTCTGGTAGAGATCCAATCCCACACCTATGACATGCACCAATGGCCCGCCTACGAGCAGGGAGACGCGATCCGCCGCAACCTTCTGCCCCTTTCCGGGGAGAGTGAAGCGGATTATCTGCAGGCTGTGGCTGCGGATACGGCACAGCAGGACGCCCTCTTTGCCCAATGCGGTCTGACGCCCGGCAGGGTTCTGGCCTTCCCGGAGGGACAGCACGTGCTGCTGAGCGACGTAGCCCTGCGAAGCTGCGGGATTCGGGCCACCATGACCATTGACGAGACCCGTCAGAACGAGCTGGTTTTCGGACTTGATCAATCCCTGATCGACCTGGGCCGTTTGATGGTGACGGACGAAACCGATGACGCCGCCCTGCTGGAATACCTGCGCGTCGACTGATACGAAGCACAAAAACGGCATCGTGCAAAGCACGATGCCGTTTGTCTGTTTACTGATTACTGAATTGGGCCCTGCTCAGCCTTCGCCGCCATCCTCAGAGGGCTCCGGCGCCGGCGGGTCCGTGGGCTGGGTGGGCGGCTCCGTGGGCTGGGTGGGCGGCTCTGTGGGCTGGGTGGGCGGCTCCGTGGGAGGCTGCGTAGGCGGCTGGGTGGGCGGCGTGGTGGGCTGGGTCGGCTGCGTGGGCGTGCTGGGCACCAGGTGGGCGTAGATCTTATCCCGCTTGTGGTAGGTGCTCTTGGCCTCGAACACGGTTTCCCGCTCGGTGCCGTCCAGGTTGAGCCGGGTCTTATAGCTTTCAACCACATAGCCGGTGTAGGCGGTGGTGACAGCCTCGCCTTCCTTGTAGCCGCTGTCCATGGGGTAGTCCTTCACGACCTCCTGATAGGGAATGGTCTCCAGGACCTTGTAGTCCATCTTGATGGTATAGTCCTTCCACTCGGTGCCCCAGAGGATGATGTGGACCTTGCCGCCGTAGACGGAGGCTTCGATCTTGATGGGATAGGGGCTGGAGTTCTTGAACTTGTAGTCCTGGCTGCCGTAATAGATGGCCGCGTCCATGCCCATGGGCACGTAGTCCACCTTGTAGAAGTGCATATCCCGCTCGACGGTTTCCAGGTCCGCGTAAAGCACCGCATAGTAGATCGACGACGCCACCTGGCAGACGCCGCCGCCAAGCTCCGGCTTGGTCTGGCCGCCGGCAAAGGTAATGGCTTCCATATAGCCCTTCTCCGCGGTCCGTTCGCCGACGACCTTGTTGAAGGAGAAGGTCTCGCCCGGCAGCAGGATCGTACCGTTGATGGCCTCGCAGGCCAGCTTCAGGTTGTTGGTACGGGCAGCCACGGCGGAGTGGGGCGTATGGGCCTCGGCCAGCACGTCCCGGAACAGGGAATCCTGCAGGAACCGGGCCGTGACGTCCGCCTGCAGCTTGTCCAGGCGGACCCGAACCTCCTTGCCCTCACCGGCCTTTTTCAGCTCCCGGCGAAGCATGTCCTTGTCGAAGCCGTAGCCGGGCTCGTCGGGAATGATCTCGTAGGTGTTCTCGTCAAAGGCGGCATCCTTCGGGTCGCTGCAGTATTGCTCGTACAGGGCTTCCACGTCCGGCTGCTCCGGGGCGGTCCGCTGATAGGACAGCTCCGTCAGGAAGGGCGTTTCGCTCTCCCCCCGAATGGCACCCAGATAGGCCTGATCCAGGGCCTCGAGGACGGTATCCCGGTCGATGGTCCGGCCGGTCACGCCGGTGTGGATCACCAGGTACTTGACGTTCTTCGTCTCCAGAGCGCCGGAATCGTTGAGGACCTCCTCACGCTCGGTCTGCTCCTCGATTTTCATCTGGGAGAATTCGGTGCCGTATTGCGCCACCGTCTCATCCACCAGAGCCTCGAGGGCCTCCCGGTCCATGGTCAGGTATTCCGCCAGGTCCACCGAATAAAGGTCCTCGCCGGTCTTGCCGACGCCTTCATCCAGGTCCGCCTGCAGCTGCGCCAGATCCAGATCGGCCTTGGTCTGGTCGGGCCCGAAGTTTACAACGATGGGCTCCTCTTTTTCCTCGGCATTCTGACCGGCTTCCTGGAACTGCAGGACCATATCCGTGGATTTCAGCTGTGCCGAAATCTCCCTGGCCTGGGCTTCCAGCTCGGCCCGGCTGATTCCCTCGGGAACATATTCCGAGGTGCTCTGGGCCACGACCTCATTGGGGTCCTTGCTGTTGGATTTCCTGGAATCCACGATCTTCTTGGCCACCAGAACGCCAAGCACCAGCACCACCACGCCGATGGCAGCTGCCAGAACCGGCAGCAGCTTGGAGGCGCTCTTCTTCGGCGCGGCGTAATTGCCGCGGCGGCTGACTTCGGACTTGCCGGTCTGCGCCGGCTTCTTTTTCACGGCATAGGCTCCTGCGGAGCGGCCGCCTGCGCTGCTTTTGGCTGCCGGTCTTCCGTTTTTGCCGGCTTCAAATTTTCCTGCGCTCATTGGGTTTCCCCCTTTCCCGGGTCTCCGGACCCGGTCTGAATGTTTTTTTGTATTATACTTATATTGTTCTCAAATTGCAATGACAATTCGTAACTGTTTTCTTTGTTTTTTGCTAATTTTTCCCATTGACCAGCTCTCCCAGAACCTCCACCAAACGGGAGGCGGCCTTGAGGCTGTTCTCTCCCCGCTGCAGCCGGAGCCGCAGGGTGGGCGCCTTGGTCTTGGGCTGGATGAACAGGCGGCCGGCAAAGGGCTGCGCCTGACAGAGGGCCGAAACCACCTCAAAATCCAGGGCCAGAAAGGTGAACAGCAGCTCCGGTCCCTTCTGGCTGATGTCGGTGATCGCCAGGGGCGCGGCGCTGGCCCGGAGAAGGGCCACGTCGATCAGATTCAGCACCCCCCGGGGCGGATCGCCGTAGCGGTCCACGATTTCGTCCAGCAGCTCGTCGGCGTCGGTCTTGGATCGGATCGCCGCCATCCGACGGTACAGGTCCATCCGCTGCTCGCCGTTTTCCACATAGTCCTTGTCGATGTTGGCGGTGATGTCGAAGTCCGCGGTGCAGTCCACGGCTTTGGCCTCGGGGCCGTCCCGCTCCTCCAGAACCGCCTCCTCCAGGAGCTTGAGATACATATCATAGCCCACGGAGAGGATGTGGCCCGACTGCTCGGAGCCCAGCAGGTTGCCGGCGCCCCGGATCTCCAGGTCCCGCATGGCGATTTTGAAGCCGGAGCCGAACTCCGCGTATTCCCGGATGGCCTCCAGCCGTTTTTCCGCCACGTCGGAGAGGACCTTTCCCCGGCGGAAGGTGAGATAGGCGAAGGCGTGGCGGGAGGAGCGGCCCACACGGCCCCGGATCTGGTGCAGCTGGGCCAGGCCCAGACGGTCGGCCTCCTCGATGATCAGGGTGTTGACGTTGGGAATGTCGATGCCGGTTTCGATAATGGTGGTGCAGACCAGGATCTGGATCTCGCCGTCGGCCATGCGCTGCATGACGTCTCCCAGCTCTTCCTCGTTCATCTTGCCGTGGGCCACGGCCACCTCCGCCCCGGGATGCCGGGCGGACAGCCGGCCGGCGCACTGGGCAATGGACTCCACCCGGTTGTGCAGATAGTAGACCTGGCCCCCCCGGTCCAGCTCCCGGCGGATCGCGTCGTCGATGACAGGCTCATTGTGCTCCAGCACAAAGGTCTGCACCGGATACCGGTCCAGAGGCGGTTCCTCGATGGTGGACATATCCCGGATGCCGGACAGGGCCATGTTCAGGGTACGGGGGATCGGGGTGGCCGACAGTGTTAAGACGTCCACGCCCCGGGAAAGTTCCTTCAATCTTTCCTTATGGGTCACGCCGAAGCGCTGCTCCTCGTCCACGATCAGGAGCCCCAGGTCCTTGAAGACGATATCCTTCTGCAGCAGCTTGTGGGTGCCCACGATCAAATCCACCGTGCCCGCCCGCAGGCTCTGGACGGCCCGCCGCTGCTGGGCAGGGGTCCGGAACCGGGAAAGCACCTCGATGTTCACCGGGAAGCCCTCGAACCGCCTGGAGGCGGTCACATAGTGCTGCTGGGCCAGAACCGTGGTGGGTACCAGGATGGCCACCTGCTTGGAGTCCAGCATGGCCTTCATGGCGGCCCGGAGGGCCACCTCGGTTTTGCCGAAGCCCACGTCGCCGCAGAGCAGCCGGTCCATGGGGGCGGGGGATTCCATGTCCCCCTTGATCTCCGCGATGCAGCGGAGCTGATCGTCGGTCTCGGCATAGGGGAAATTGTCCTCAAATTCCCGCTGCCAGGGGGTATCGGCGGCAAAGGCAAAGCCCATGCGGCGCTTGCGCTCGGCGTAGAGCTTGATCAGCCCCTCGGCCAGGTCCTTGACCGCGGCCTTGGCCTTCTTTTTGGTCTTTTCCCAGCCGTCGCCGCCCAGCTTGTTCAGCTTGACCGGGGTGTCCTGGGCGGCGCCGATGTATTTATAGATCAGGTCCATCTGAGTGGCGGGCACATAGAGCACATCCGTCCCCTGATAGGCGATTTTTACGTAGTCTTTAATGGCTCCGTCCACCTTCATCTGCTCCATGCCCACGTAGCGGCCGATGCCGTGGTGCTCGTGGACGATCAGATCCCCGGGGCTCAGGTCTGTGAAGGAGCTGAGCTTCTGCCGGTTGGTGGCCTTGACCTTGGTCTTGGGTGCCCGGCGGGTGGTCTTGGCCAAAAGCTGACCCTCGGAGAGGACCGCCAGCTTCAGGGTGGGATACTCCATGCCGGCCGGCAGGCTGCCGTCCGTCAGATACACCGTGCCCGGCGCCGGCAAAGCCTCCGCCGGAAAAGCCATGGTGACCGGGACTCCCTTCTCCCGCAAAAACTCTTCCAGCAGCTCCCCCCGGCGGCGGTTGCCGCAGAGCACCAGGGTCCGATAGCCGTTTTTGCGGTAATGGGTCAGGTCCGTGGCGGCGATCTCCAGATTGCCGCCGTAGGAGGGCAGCTGCTTGGCCACCACGTCCAGCAGGGCCGCCGGCTGCATGCACTCCGGGTAGGCTGCCGCCAGAAAGGCGTCCAGGAACAGGGCCGGATGGGCCTGCAGCTCCTCGCACTCCTGCTCCCAGTCCTTTACAAAATCGCAGAGCTCTCCCGCCAGGATGCCGCCCTGCAGGAGGCTGTCCAGCTGGAGGCCCATATCCTCCACCCGGGCGGCCGCCGCCCGGCGCAGGTTCCCGTGGTCGCAGAAGACCAGCACCCCGTCGGCGGGCACGTAGTCCGCCGCTGTGGTGAACTCTGGATAGATCAGACTCATGTACCGGTCATAGGCCCCGAAGAAGCTCTGGTTTTCGATTTTTTCCAGATCCGTTTCCAGGGTCTTGATCAAGCCCTCGTTTTTGACCTTCCGGCGCTTTTGCCGGGCCAGCAGCCGGGAGATGTCCTCCCGCAGGCCCTCCATGCCCTCGGGGTGCAGGGCCGGCAGCGTCTCCGCCACCGGCAGCAGCACGGCCCGCTCCAGATTGTCGGTCCGGCGCTGGGTCAGCGGGTCGAAGGCCCCCATGGCGTCCAGCTCGTCGCCGAAGAACTCCGCCCGGACCGGGGCGTCCATGGCAGGGCTGTATACGTCCAGGATCCCGCCCCGGAGCGCAAACTGGCCCACGCCCTCCACCATCTGGCAGCGGGTATAGCCCGCCCGCAGCAGACCGGCGCAGAGCGCCTCCAGGTCGTACTCCTCCCCCCGTTCCAGCTCCACCGCAGCGGCTCGAAGGGCGCTTTTCGGCAGGGTACGCAGGGACAGGGCCTCCCAGGTGGTGAGCAGCAGCTCGGTCTCCCGGTTGGCAAAGGCCCAAAGGGTCCGCAGCCGCCGCTGCTCCCACTGGCGGGAGGCGGCGGAGGTGTCGTAGAAGGTCAGATCCCGGCCCGGCAGGATCGGATATTCCTTCCCCAAAAAGGCGGTCAGCTCCTCCTGGGTCCGCCGGGCAGCCAAATCATCCTGGCAGATCACCAGCAGCGGGGCCCCCAAATCCCGGGCCAGCCCCGCGATCAGATGGGACCGGTTGATCTGCGCCGCCCCGGAAACGCCAACGTGCCGGTTCTTCCGGAGGGTGCTTCGGATCGTTTCGTATTCAGGAAGATTTCTCAGAGCGTCGAGCAGCAGATCCATCGTGTCCTCCTAATTCATTGACGCAGCGCAAGGCTGAAAGGTAACAAGTACGGTTTGTTTTCAGGTTCTTTTCCACGCAGCAACGCGGAAAGAGGAAAACTCCCCTTTCCGTCAAGTATTCCGTATAACTGTATGTTTTATTTTTTCTTGTAATAATATTATCATACTTCGGCAGAAAAATCCATAGTTTTCTTCTTGCTTTCGCGAAAACAACTTGCGGCAAAATGATTTTTCTGATAAAATACTATCATTAGCAGTACCAACTACTTGAAACTAATCATCGTTTTTCTGTTTTTTCCCGACACATACATTTGTTCTAAAAGTCGTAAATAAGTGATTCACTTTTTTCAATACACTATATTGTTTATGCGTAGAATAAATGGGGGAAAACAAACACATTTATGCTTTTATTCTTTTTAGGAAAGTGATTACATGGGAATTACAAAATTTTTTAAATCAAAAGCGGAGAAGCAGCGTATCGAAAAAGAATTCACAGAACGAATTGAATTCCTTGAAAAAGAAAATGGTTCTCTACGTCAAACAATAGCTGAGCAATCGGCAGTATTGACTGATGATCACAAAAAGGCAATTGAGATTAGAAGATTTCTTTCAAATTTATCCAATGAGCTTAATCAATATAATGCGATCCTTTCCGAAAAGCGTGCTGCAATAACAACCTGCGATAGATTAATAGCAGAAAAGAATTCAACTATTTCTCGTTTAGACAACGATATTATTAGACTAGAGGAAGAAGTTTTACTTCAGGAATTTGGTTTATATACTCCAATCTACAATTTCGCTAATTTGACGGAATATAAAGAACGTCTGCAGAGCTGCAGATACCAACAAAAACAAATGATTTTGTCTGGAACAGCAGCAACTTGTAATACTCAATGGGCAGTAGATGGTAGCCTCTCCAAAGGTCAGAAGATGACAAAGGATAACATAAAACAAGCCCTTTTGATTTTCAATACTGAATGTGAAAATGCTATCAGCAAAGTGACCTTTAGTAATTTTGATAGCATGAAAAAAAGAATAGATCGAGCATTTGAGAAGATCAATAAATTAAATGTTGTTAATCAGGTTACCCTCTCTACTGACTATTTGCAGCTAAAGCATACTGAAATTTCCCTTGCATATGAATATGAGAGAAAAAAACAGGAAGAAAAAGAATACATTCGCGAACAACGTGCAATTGAAAAAGAAAACGCTAAAGTTCAAAGGGAACTAGAAGAAGAGCGACAGCGTATTCTTAAAGAGCAATCTCATTATCAAAATGCAATGAATCGGCTAATAGAACAGCTAAAAGACGAGATCGTTGATGCTGAAAAAAGACAAGCAATTCAAGAGAGAATAAATAACATAAATTGTGAGCTCAAAGACTTAGAAGAAGCACTCAAAGAAGTTGATTATAGGAAAGCCAATGAGCGTGCAGGTTATGTCTATATTATTTCAAATATCGGGGCATTTGGAGAAGGTGTATATAAAATAGGCATGACTAGGCGACTCGATCCTATGGATAGAATTGATGAATTGGGCGGAGCATCTGTTCCCTTTAAATTCGATGTTCACGCTTTGATTTTTTCAGCTGATGCACCTAAATTGGAAACTGCTTTACATAACGCTTTCTCGGCCAGAAGAGTTAATATGATGAATGCCCGAAAAGAATACTTCCGTGTACCGTTAGAAGAAATCGAAAGAGTTGTAAAAGAAAATCATGATCGGACAGTTGATTTCAAATATATAGCAATTGCAGAGCAATATCGCGAAACTCAGAAACTAATCCACCAAGAGAGACAGATTGTTTCTGATAATTCAAATTAATAAGCTATCAAGTATTAACATGGCTGTCCTCTGGGCTGTGGAGAACAAGATCACCGGCGGCACCAGCGCGGACAAATTCGGCGTCGGCAAGCCCTGCACCCGCGGCCAGATCGTCACCTTCCTGTACAAGGTTTACAACAAATAAGGCACGAACCGGGAAACGCACCCTTTTGGATCCTCCAAAAGGGTGCGTTTCTATCGACAGAAGGCAGCCGCCTCTTGGCGCACACGGCCCCGGTCTGCGGCCCGTAGGGAGGCATCCCCGGATGCCTCCGCCGCCGTTTTGGCGGCGGCATTGCCGCAGGCAATGACAGGAGCGATGTGGGCATCGCTCCCTACGGCTTAACCTTATTCCTGACGCAACAATCTCCGCACGGTTCAGTTGTTGTGAATCGTGCGGAGATTGTTTTTGCTTGTTTCCGGATTACAGGCCGTTATACTTGGCGGCGGCGCTTTGGGGGCCGTTCTGGATCAGCTCCAGCACAGCACCGGCGGCGTGCTCCAGGGCGGGGGCCAGGGCCTTTTCCTCCTCCGCCGGGAACCGGGACAGGACCCAGTCGGCCAGGTCGTAGTCGGGGTGGGGCTTGGCTCCCACGCCGATCTTGACCCGGGGGAAGTCCTGGCTGCCCAGCCGGGAAATGATGGATTTCAGCCCGTTATGGCCCCCGGCGGAGCCCTCGGGACGGACCCGGATCTTCCCCACCGGGAGAGAAATATCGTCGGACAGCACCAGGATATGGGAGATCGGCACCTTGTAGAACATGGCGGCCAGCTGAACCGCTTCGCCGGAATTGTTCATGAAGGTCTGGGGCTTCACCAGCAGCACCCGCTGCCCGGCCAGCTCGGCGGTATGGGTCAGGGCCCGGAACTTGGCCCGGTCCACCTTAACCCCCGCCTCCTTCGCCAGCAGCTCCAGCGCCCGGAAGCCCACGTTATGCCTTGTTTTCTCATATTCCGGTCCGGGATTTCCCAGACCGACGATCAGCCAGTCGACAGTGGATTTTTTGAAAAACATAACTGATTCCTTCCGGACGTATTTGCCTGAGATTGCCACGGCCGCGCTGCGGCCTCGCAATGACAAGATCGGAGGATTACCTGGCGCCGAAGATGCAGTCGGAGATGGAGGTCTCCTCATAGATGTGACGGATGGCCTTGGCGAAGACCGGGGCCACGGACAGCTGCTTGATCTTGGTGCCGGCATAGTCCTCGGGCAGCGGAATGGTATCCAACAGGAGGAGCTCCTTGATGACGCTGTTCTCGATCCGCTCCCAGGCACGGGTGATCTCACCGGTCTCTTTATTGACCCGGTTGGACAGCACGCCGTGGGTGGCGCAGGCATAGACCTCCTTGGCTCCGCCCACTTCCACCAGCGCCTTGGCGGCGTTGCAGAGGGAACCGGCGGTATCCACGATGTCGTCCAGCATGATGCAGGTCTTGCCCTTCACGTCGCCGATCACGTTCATGACCTCGCAGACGTTGTCCTTGGGACGGCGCTTGTCAACGATGGCCAGATCCATGTGGACCTGCTGGGCAAAGTTCCGGGTGCGGGCCACGGAGCCCACGTCGGGAGAAACCGCCACGAATTCGTCATGGTTGCAAACGGCGGGATCAAACTTCTTCATGTAGTAGTCCACGAAGAGGGGAGCGCCGGAAAGATGATCCAGCGGGATATCGAAGAAGCCCTGGATCTGGGCGGCGTGCAGGTCCATGGTCAGAACCCGGTCAGCACCGGCGGCGGTGATCATATTGGCCACCAGCTTGGCGGTGATGGGATCCCGGCCCTTGGCCTTCCGATCCTGGCGGGCATAGCCGAAGTAGGGGATCACGGCGGTGATCCGGCCCGCGGAAGCACGGCGCAGGGCATCGATGTTGATAAGCAGGGCCATCAGGTTGTCATTGACGGGCTTGCAGGTGGACTGAACAACAAAGCAATCCTGGCCGCGGACGGTCTGGTCCATCCAGACGCAGATTTCGCCGTCGGCAAAGGTACTGAGGGAGTTGTTGCTCAGGCTGATTTCCAGCTCCCGGCAGATTTTCTCAGACAGGGGCCGGCTGGTTTTTCCGCTGAACACTTTGACAGGTCTTCCGTTTGCGATCATGTTTTAATCTCCTCTTTGATTCGCTTTGGGTTTATTGGTCCTCTTCCTTCTTATTCCTTAACGCCCATTCCTTCTTGTTCTGCTGCTTGGCGCGGCCGATGCCGAGGGCCTGGGCGGGAATATCTTCTGTTATGACGGAGCCTGCGCCGATGTAGGCTCCCTGCCCCACGGTAACCGGGGCAATCAGGGTGGAATTGCAGCCGATGAAGGCTTCCTTCTCAATGACCGTTGGGTGCTTCTCCACCCGGTCGAAGTTCGCGGTGACGGTGCCGCAGCCGATGTTGACGCCCTCTCCCACGGCGGCGTCCCCCAGATAGCTCAGGTGTGCTGCCTGGGTGCCGGTTCCGAGGACGGTATTTTTCAGCTCCACAAAGGCTCCGGCCTTGGTTCTGGCCTCCAGCACGGTGCCGGGCCGCAGATGGGCAAAGGGTCCCACCTGGACGTGGCTGCCAATCTGGGCGTCCTCCGCCTTGGACTGCTCCACGGTGCTGTGGTTGCCCACCTTGGTGTTGACAAGGCGGGTATTGGGGCCGATGGTGCAGCCGTAGCCCACCGTGGTAGCGCCCTGCAGGATCGTGCCGGGCAGCAGCGTGGTGCCGATCCCCACCGGGATGCCGGGCTCCACGTAGGTGTTGTGCAGGTCCCAGATCTCCACGCCGCTGCGGATCAGCACCCGGAGATAGTTTCCGTTCATAATCGGCTGCCACTCCGGCAGCTCCTCAGGGCCTCCCAGGTTGAAGAACCCGTCGTCCTCGGTGCAGGCGTCCCCGGAATGCCGGAGATAGTGGCCGATGGGGGCAGTCTCATCCAGGGCGGCCATCAGGCCCTGACGGCTCACCATGCAGGCGTTGGCGGATCTGCCCGCCGCTCTGCTCCGGTGGAAGGGCAGATACAGCACAGGCCCCGTCACCACAAGCACGGACTCCTCTTCATCGGAGGCCGTGGAGAGAAAGACGTGGAGCAGGTCGGAAGGGTTTTCGTCGGAGGAGGTCATCAGCTCCGCAGCTTCCGGGAAGCAGGGCTTGGCCGCCTCCAGCAGAGCCGGGGCGCAGGCCAGGAAAAACCGGTTGACCTCCGCGCGGTACAGGGCTTCCGTCAGCCATTTCAGGACAGGAACGCCCAACACCCGCTGGAGCATCAGCGGCGTATCGCTTCCGGTGCGGTAACGGTCATCCAGCAGAAACAGCACGGCGGAACGTCCGGCCATCAAAGACACTTCCTTCCCATTTTTTCCTATTATATATTATAACAGAACAATTCGGATTTGTACACAGGTTTTGGATGATTTTTTTGTAATTTTGGATTTTTTCTGCGGCGGTCCGCGGCGCGACGGCAGGCATGTTTTTCCCCGTCCCGCATATCCTTCTATCAGATCATCTGAACGGAGGGATCGCAATGCGAAATATCCTTTGTATGTTCCTGGCTGTCTGCCTGCTGCTGGGTCTGGCTCCCGCTGTCCGGGCCACGGATCCGTCGCCTGCGGAGGTGGAGATCTCCGCCCCCAGCGCGATTCTCATTGACGCCGCCACCGGCACCGTGCTCTTCGAGCAAAACGCCGACGAACGGCGGGAACCCGCCAGCGTCACCAAGGTCATGACGCTGCTGCTGGTGATGGAGGCTTTGGACAACGGCTCCATCGGCTGGGACGACCAGGTGGTGGCCTCGGCAGCGGCCGCCGGCAAGGGCGGCAGCCAGATCTATCTGGAGGAGGGCGAGCGGCTGACCATGGACGAGGCCATCAAATCCGTGGTTGTGGCCTCGGCCAACGACTGCGCCACGGCGCTGGCAGAGCATGTGGCCGGCAGCGAGACGGCCTTTGTGGCCCAGATGAACCGGAGAGCCCAGGAGCTGGGCATGACCGGCACCCACTTTGTCAACTGCACCGGCCTGGACGACGATCCCGCGGCAAAGGAGCACCTGACCACCGCCCGGGACGTGGCCATCATGAGCCGGGAGCTGCTGAAGCACCAGGACATCCGGAAATACACCACGATCTGGATGGACACGGTCCGGAACGGGGCCTTCGGCCTGGCCAACACCAACAAGCTGGTCCGCTTCTACCAGGGCACCACCGGCCTGAAAACCGGCTATACCTCCGCCGCGGGGCACTGCCTGTCCGCATCAGCGGAACGGGACGGGATTGAGCTGATCGCGGTGGTGCTGGGTTGCGCCTCCTCCACGGCCCGGTTTGAGGACGCCAAGGCCCTGCTCAACTGGGGCTTTGCCAACTACGCCCTGGCCACCCCGGATCTGGATCTGGACCTCTCCCCGATCCCGGTGACCTTGGGAAAGGCAGACAGCGTCTCCCCCCTGCTGCCGGACAGCAGTCCGATTTTGATCCGCAAAAGTCAGCAGGCCTCCGTCACTCGCCAGGTGGAGCTGGAGGAGCAGCTGGAGGCCCCGGTGCTGCGGGGCCAGGTCATCGGCACCCTGCGGGTCATGGCCGGAGACACCCTGCTGAAGGAGCTGCCTCTGACCGCGGAGGCCGACGTGCCGCGGCTCAGCTACTGGGAGATCTGGCTGCGGGTGTTCCGGAGCGCCTTTGGAAAGGAGTAGGCCAGGCTCGGCAAGCCGTAATGGCCGGGCAGGTACGCGGCCACGACGAAAACTGCGTAGGGCGGGCTGACCTCAGCCCGCCGCAATAACAATCCGCATTTCGACGGCGGCCAAGGGTCTACCCATAAAGGGCACAGGTGGCCGCCCTACGCAAGCGTCCGACAGATTCGGATTTGTGGGGTTGCGCCCGTAGGGGCCGGCGTCCTCCGCAGCGAAGCAAGTCCTTTAGGGGACGGCCCGCAGGTATCAGAGAACGGTACATTCGGGGCGTCGGGGACGCCGCCCCCGGGGTGCAGAAAAGGGCCGCTGCCATTGGCAGCGGCCCCTTGGGGTCTATGTGCTTGTGCGGTGAGCGCCTTAGCCCTCGACCAGCTTGTAGAGGGCGATGTCCTTCTGTCTGGTATAGGTGGAGCTCTTGAAGTAGCGGAAGCGCAGCTGGTCAGAGGCGGAGTTGAAGCGCAGATACGCGCCGCCGGACTGGATCACGGCATTGCCTTCGGCGTCAATGCTGATGCTGTTGGTCAGCGGGCTGGCGCTCTGCTCCAAGCCGTTGGCGTCGGAGCTGCGGCCGATGTACACGCCGCTGGCGTTGGCGATGGTGCCCGCGCTCATGTCAATGGTGAAGGCGGAAGCAAGCAGCTCCTCGGTGCAGGGGATTGCGCCGTCCTGGATGGAAACCGCCGCATAGTCCTTCACGACGTCCATGTTTTCCAGGCTGCCGTCCATGGCATAGCCGTCGGCCTCATAGACGATGAGATACACACCGTCGGTCAGATCGGTGCTGCCGGTGACCTTCACAAAGCTGGGCTCGGTGGGCTCCTCGCTGCCGTCCAGGATTCTCCAGTCGGAGAGGATGGTGGGGGTGATGCCGCCGTGGGCCTCGGTCTCCTGCTGGATGTAGCGGGTCAGCAGGGTGCGGGCCTGGCCCTCATCCTCGCCCTGGATCATATCGAACTGGGTGGAGTAGATGATGCGGTCGGGGTCGTTGGGGGTGAAGCTGCAGCCGTGCTCGTTCAGATACTTGACATAGTCGCCGCCGCCGTTGTAGCGGTAGTTGTTGACCACCACGGTGAACTCCTGGTCCGGGGTGACGGGCTGGCCGTTGTATTTCATGTTGACCACGCGCTCTCCGGCGGGCTTGCTGGCGTCGAAGTCATAGTGGAAGCCTTCGCCGTAGATGATGTCGTAGTAGGTCAGACCGCCCTGGATGTTGTAGCCGCCGTTGCCGTCGGAAACCAGCTTGGAGGCGGAGTACTCCAGCCACTGATGGACCTCCTCGCCGCTCATGGTGATCTGGTAGAACCAGTTCTCAAAGCGGTACAGGCCGAACATATCGCCCAGGTAGATATCGCCCTGGGAGATCAGGTTGGCGTTGTTGCCGGAGGTCAAAGGCGCGGTGATGGACAGCATGGCGGGGGTGTCGTCGGAGGGATCGTCGGGGGTGTTGACGCCGCCCCGGTCATAGGCGCCCCAGAGCTGCACGGTGTTGATGAGATCCACGAAGGCGGAGGGAGCGGTGCCCAGGTTGGCGGCGGGGAAGTCGCCCAGGGCCTTGCCGATGGGCTGGAGCATATAGTTCTCCCAGGTATCGGTCTCGTAGGGCTGGAGGATCTCCACCAGCTCCTCATCCAGGGGGTAGTTCCGCAGATCCACCAGCTCCGGCGCGATCTCGTAGCTGCCCTCGGCCTTGTCGTAGTTCACCAGGACCTTGGCCACGTAGCGGGCCTTGGTGCCGGGCTGCAGGATGGGAACGGTTTCGCCCTTGGCGTTGGTGGCGTTATAGACCTGGCTGCCGTGCTCATGGCCGGAAAAGGCAAAGGCGATGCTGTCGGTGGCGTTGATCAGCCGCTCCATGAAGTCGGAATCGGGATCGGAGCCGATGCCGCTGTGGGCGACCGCCACGATCATGTCGGCCTGCTCCAGCATCTCGGGCTCATAGTGCTTGTAGGTGTCGAGGATGTTGGCGAAGTAGATGCCTTCCCAGTTGGCGGGAACGTCCCACTGGGGGATGTTGGGGTTGCCGAAGCCGATGATGGCGACCTTGACGCCGTCAAAGTCCTTGATGACGTAGGGAGCCACGTCTCTCCAGGTGGCCCAGTCCTTGGTCTCGTCGTTGTTGGTCTCGGCCTTGAGATAGTTCGCCATGGAGATGGTGAGCTGCTTCTCGTTCTCGGTGGAGGGAGAAACCGCGTAGTCCATCTGCCGGGTCAGGATATCCAAGCCGTAGTTGAACTCATGGTTGCCCACGATCCACATATCGTAGCCGATGTGGCGGAAGGTCTTGATGGCGGGGTCCTCCACGTCGGGCTTATTGAAGGCGTAGTAGTAGGTCAGAGGCGCGCCCTGGAAGGTGTCGCCCATGTCCACCAGGTAGGCGTTGTCGCCATACTCGGCCTTCTGCTCCTTCAGGTAGGTGGAAATGCGGGTCATGCCCTGGTTGTGGGTGCCGGACTGCTCGTAGGGTCTGGTGTAGTCGGTGGCGAAGAACTGACCGTGAATGTCGGAGGTGATGAGGAACTCGAACTCCGCCTCGGTGAGCTCAGCCTCTCCGGCCAGATTGGCCTTCAGGGCGGTGATCTCCTCGTCGTTCAGACCCAGCTCCTTGATATAAGCTTCCGCTTCGGCGGCCAGATCGGCGGTTGTCAGGTCTTCCACGTCGAAGGCCCGCTGCAGGGTCTTGATGATGTTGGACTCGGCAATGGCGTTCAGGGTCTCCTCGGACAGGGCCTGCTGCTTGCCGTCCACCACGGTGTAGTAGTTGGTGTAGGTCTTCAGATAGTCGGCAACGACCTCTTCATAGGTGGCGCCCATGAAGCACTCCAGCAGCGCGGAGACGAAGCCGGCACGGTCCTTGCCCTCGGTGCAGTGGACGTAATAGACGCCCTGGTTCTCGGCAAAGTGCCGCAGGCCGGCGGCCAGGCCGGTCTTGAACTCCTCGGCGAAGAAATCCACGCCCAGGTTCAGGTACACCACGTTCTGCTTGGAGTAGTAGCTCTCGGAAAAGCCGGGATAGGCTTCGGCGTCGGCCTGGCTGTTGGCCAGGTTCATAACCACGGTGACGCCCGCATTCTTCAGCGCGGCATCGGCGTAGGTATTCCGGCCGATCTCGGGGTTGATGGGGCTGGAGCCGCGGTACAGGTGATCCCCCATACCGGTGGTGGTGATTCTCCGGAAGTTGGCGAACTCCTCGTCGCTCAGCTCGGGATAGTCCTCCCGGTTGTTGGTGCGGTTGATGTCCCGGATGGTCATCTCGGTGAGATAACCGCCGGCCTTGTTCATGCGGATGGTGACGGGGACGGGGAACTCCACGCCCTCGTTGGCGGTCCAGAAGTAGGTCTTATCGGCATTGGTGGTCTTGGTGGCCAGGCCGTAGGCCTCGGCAAAGTTGCCCATGTTGATGGCCATAAACACACGGCCCGTGGGCTTGCCGTTCTCGTCCTTGTTGACGAAGACGCCGGGGGTGCCGGAATCCACATAGGAGAAGGTGGGAACCAGGGGCAGATCCAGGCTCTTGTCCAGGAACTTCACGGTGACGATGTCGCCCCAGTTGTAGCCCTGCTCAAAGAGGGCGGCGCCGTCCATGTCGGTGTAGATGTTGCCGTACTTGGCAATGTCCTCGTTGGAGGTGCTGGGGAAGCAGGTATGTTCAATACCCTCGATGGCCTTGTACAGGAAGGAGACGATCTGCTCTCTGGTGCAGGTCTTGCCAACGCCGAACTTGTCCGCGCTGACGCCGCCGGTGACGCCGTTCTCCAGGGCCCACAGCACGGCCTTGGTGTAGTACTTGCCTTCCTTCACGTCGGTGAAGGGGCTCTCGGTGATGGTGGGTTCGGGCTTGCCGGCCGCCTTCCACAGGAAGGTGACCACCTGCTCACGGGTGCAGGCTTCCTTCACGCCGAACTTGGTGTCACTCTTGCCGCTGGTGATTCCGTTCTCCTTGGCCCACATGACGGCCTTGAAGTAGTACTTGCCCTCCTTCACGTCGGTGAAGGGGTTATCGGTGTTGGTGGGCTCCTTGGCGCCGTAGGCCTTCCACAGGAAGGTCACGATCTGCTCACGGGTGCAGGGATCCTTGACGCCGAAGAGGGTGTCGGTCTTGCCGCCGGTGATCTGGGGCTCAAAATCGTAGGCCCAGTAGACGGGGGTGTAGTAATACTTGGAGGGATCCTGGACGTCGGCAAAGCCGTTCTTGATCGTGATACGGCCCTGGGGCTCTGCGTAGTCCTGACCGACGACACCGTTCAGCTCCTCCACGATATAGGCCATGAGGGCCTCGTCCATGGGGATGCCGGTGTCGAACTGGCTGGAGGCAGCCTGGAAGGCGTAGTAGGTATCGCCGCCGGCAGCGCAGAAGTTGTTGGTGACGACCGCGTAGGTGGCCTCGGGATCGAATTCCTGACCGTTGATCTCGTTGATCGTGACGCGGCGGATAGAAGCGGGACCGTGATAGGTGGAGCCGGGATACAGCTCGCCCTCGTCAAAGCTCTTCTTGGTATCGATGGTGAACTTGATGCCGCTGACCTGGGGGAAGCCGCCGACTGCGGTGGGCGTGCAGTAGGTGGAAGCCTCCAGGGCCTCCAGCAGCTCCGCGCCGGT
>CACXJE010000029.1 GCA_902767915.1 Oscillospiraceae bacterium
TTGATGGTGCCGTCATAGGCGGTGGCGGTGGGAGCGGCCACCGTGACCTTGGTGAGATCCTCCTCGGTCAGGGGACCGATGGCGCTCCGGTCCTGCAGATGGTACTTGGTATCCCGGCCGCTGAACACGCCGCAGAGCAGCAGAACGGCCAGGGCCACCACGACTACGGTGCAGATGATTTTGTAAAGGTATGTTTTCTTATCCATGGTTCCTCCTCATTGCTGGCCCACCGGGGGTGTGATGACCTTGGACGGGCACTTGGCGGCGCAGGCGCCGCATTGGACGCAGGCTTCATAGTCCACATGGGCCAGATTGCCCTCCACGTGGATGGCGTCGGCGGGGCACTGCTTGGTGCAGAGCATGCAGCCGATGCAGCCGGCGGAGCAGACCTTCTTGACCTGGGGACCCTTGTCCCGGTTGGAGCATTGGACCGAAACGTGCTTGGATTCCGGTACCAGCTCAATGAGCCCTCTGGGGCAGGTTTTGACGCACAGGCCGCAGCCCACGCATTTGTTCCGGTTGACCAGGGCCACGCCGTCCCTGACGGTGATGGCCTGCTCGGGGCAGACCCTCACGCAGGAGCCCAGCCCCAGGCAGCCGTAGTCGCAGTCGGTGAAGCGGATGCCGTTCATGGCGGCGTTGCGGCAGTCGGGCAGGCCGATGTAGTTGCCCTGGTTGCCGGTGTATTCGCAGCTGCCCTTGCAGCGGACGAAGGCCACCTTCCGC
This sequence comes from Oscillospiraceae bacterium, assembly GCA_902767915.1. Lineage (GTDB taxonomy): Bacteria > Bacillota > Clostridia > Oscillospirales > Oscillospiraceae > JAFRPC01. Next base: position 727 of record CACXJE010000029.1, read on the forward strand.
TCCACGTCTCCGGCCTCGGCGCCCATGATGGCGCCGATCCTCTCGGCCACGGGCTTGCCGCCCACGGGGCAGCCGTTCACCGGGGCCTCGCCCCGGGCGATGGCGGCGGCCATGGCGTCGCAGCCGGCGTAGCCGCAGGCGCCGCAGTTGTTGCCGGGCAGGGCCTCCCGGACCGCGGCCTCCTGTTCATTGACCTCCACGTGGAATTTCTTGCTGGTGTAGACCAGACCGTAGCCCACAATGATGCCGACCACGGTAATGACGATGGTAGTAATCAGAATCGTATTCATCTCTCGGCCCTCCTCAGAACACCAGGCCCGCGAAACCCATAAAGGCAATGGACATCAGAGCGGCGGAGATCAGGACGATGGGCGCCCCACGCAGGGGAGCGGGCAGGACCTCCTCGTCGATCCGGGTGCGGATGCCGGCCAGCAGCACGATGGCAAGGGTGTAGCCCACGCCGGTGCCGAAGCCCGCGAGCACGCTTTCCAGGAAGCCGTATTCGTTCTGCACGTTGGTCAGCGCCACGCCCAGCACGGCGCAGTTGGTGGTGATCAGGGGCAGGTAGATGCCCAGGGCGTTGTAGACCGCCGGGGATTTCTTTTTCAGGAACATCTCCACGATCTGCACCAGGGCCGCGATGACCAGGATGAAGACGATGGTCTTCATAAAGTCCAGTCCGAAGGGGGCCAGGACCTTGTTGTAGAGCAGCCAGGCCACCGCGGAGGCGATGGTGATGACGAAGATCACCGCGCCGCCCAGGGAGGCCGAGGCCTTCATCTGCTTGGATACGCCCAGGAAGGAGCAGATGCCCAGGAACTGATTGAGCACCACGTTGTTGATGAGGGCGGTGCCCACAATGATTAGGATCAGGCTTTTCATCTCTGGGGCACCTCCTCCTTCTGCTCACAGGCGGCGCTGCAGGCTGCGCAGCAGCCGTCGCAGCCGCTCTCCACCAGCTTCCGCTGGCGGGTCTTGATGCCGATGGCGTTCATAATGGCGATGAACAGGGCGATGATCAGGAAGGCGCCGGGAGGCTGAACGAAGATGGCCATGGGCTCCACGGTCTTGGGAAGGACCTGGGCGCCGAAGCAGGTGCCGCTGCCCAGGATTTCCCGCAGGGCGCCGGCCAGGGTCAGGGCGATGGTGAAGCCGATGCCCATGCCCAGGCCGTCCATCACGGACAGGCCCACCGGGTTTTTGTTGGCGTAGGCCTCCGCCCGGCCAAGGATGATGCAGTTGACCACGATCAGCGGGATGTAGATGCCCAGCGTCTCATAGACGTCGGGGGTGTAGGCCTTCATGAGGAGCTCGGTAACCGTGACCAGGGAGGCCACGATCACAATGTAGGCCGGCAGCCGGACCTGGTCGGGGATGACCTTCCGCAGGGCGGAGATCACTAAGTTGGAGAGAATCAGCACGGCGGTGGTGGAGACGCCCATGCCGATGCCGTTCACCGCGGCGGTGGAGACCGCCAGGGTGGGGCACATGCCCAGCATCAGAACCAGGGTGGGGTTCTCCCTGATGATGCCGTTGTAGAGCCGTTCCAGGTATTTATTCATCTCAGTCCCCTCCCTTCACTACGTTGCGGAAGAAGTCCAGGGCGGCGTTGATGGCGTTGACAGAGGCCTTGGAGGAAATGGTCGCGCCGGAGACGCCGTCCACGCCCTCGTCTCCGGTGCCGTTGAGCACGAAGGCGGAGACGTTCCTGCCGGAGAACTGGCCGGTGAAGCCCGGCTCCTTGCAGAGACTGCCCTTGCCGGGGGTCTCGTTGTTGACGGTGTTGGTGATGGATGTGATGGTGCCGTCGCCGGTAAAGCCGATGATGTAGGTGAGGTCGCCGTTGTAGCCCTCCTTGGAGGTGACGGAGACCGCGTAGCCCACGGTCTTGCCGGCGGCGTCCTTGCCCTCCACCGCCTCGTTGATGGTGACGGCGCCGAAGGCAGTGCCGTATTTTTCGCCGGCGAAGCGGGAGACCTTCTCTTCCAGGAAGCTGAAGTCGGAGGCCTCGGGGATCACGGACTGGTAGGCGGCTGCGGCCTTGGCCCGCTCCTGCTTTTCGATGGGGGCCTTGGTCATGGAGAACACGCCGGACAGGGCCAGACCGGAAACCAGGGCGATGATGGCAATGGCGATCACCGGCTTGGGGAACCGATCGAAGAAGGTCTTCTTGTGTACCAGACCGTGGATCTGCAGAGCCCGCTTGCGGAAGGCGTAGGGCTTGGAGACGATGTAGGTGTCGATGAGGGGGGTGAACAGGTTGCCGATGATGATGGCGTAGCTGAAGGAGTCGGCCGCGTGTCCGTAGATCCGGAACATGGCCCCCAGCACGCCGATCAGCACGCCGTAGATCGTCTGGGCCAGGCGGCTCACCGGGGAGGTCACGTAGTCGGTGGCCATGAAGAAGGCGCCCAGGATCACGCCGCCGCCGCAGAGATGGGCGGCCAGGAAGGCGGGGTCGAAGCCCTGCCCGCCGAACAGGCCGATGAACAGGGTGAAGCTGGCCAGCACCGAGATGCAGATCTGCCCGTGGATCACGTCATAGGCCCACAGCAGCATGCCGCCGATCAGCAGGGCCAGCACAGAGCCGCCGATGACGCCGTTGGAGGTGCCCAGGAACATCCGGGTGATGTTCACCACCTGGCCGGACTTCAGGACCTCCATGGGGGTGGCGGCGGAGACGCCGTCCACCAGGAAGCCCGTCATGGCGTTGGGGAAGGAGATCAAAAGGAAGCAGCGGGCCGCCAGGGCCGGGTTGATGAAGTTCTTGCCCAGGCCGCCGAAGCAGCACTTGACCAGGCCGATGGCGAAGACGGAGCCCAAAATCGGGATGTACAGGGGGACGCTGGGGGACAGGGTCAGGGCCAGCAGCAGGCCGGTCAGAGCGGCGCTGCAGTCGGTCCAGGTGTCCTTGCGGCCGGTGAGCTTGTCGAAGACGAATTCCGTGGCCACCGCGGCGATCACCGCCGCCAGGATGATCCACAGGGCCTGCAGGCCGTGAACGAAGATGCCCACCAGGGTGGCCGGCAGCAGGGCGGCGATCACCACCAGCATGATGAAGCGGGTGGTCCAGTAATTTCGGACGTGGGGGCCGGAGGAGAGGTTCAGTTTCTGATTCATTTTTTACCTCCCGCCTGTGCGGCGCGTTTCCGCGCCAGGATCTCGGCCTTGACCTGCTTGAAGGTCTCGGTCAGCGGCCGTTTGGCCGGGCAAATGAAGGAGCAGGAGCCGCAGGCCACGCATTCCAAGCCGTGGAGCTTGTTTTCATACCGGTCGTAGTCCTCCCGGCGGGCAGCCTCGGCCATCAGCTCCGGCAGCAGGCCCGTGGGGCAGACCGTGGTGCAGCGGCCGCAGCGCAGACAGGCTGTCCGCTGCCGCTCGGCCACCTCCACTCCGTCCCGAAGGATCATGGTGAGGCCGTTGGTGGTCTTCACCACCGGAACGTCCAGATCGCTGAGGGCGAAGCCCATCATGGGGCCGCCGGCCAGGACCTTTTTCAGGACGGCCCCTTCCTTAACGCCCCCGCAGGCCTCGATCAGCTCCCGGACGTTGGTGCCGTCGGGAACGATGAAATTCCGGGGCTTCACCACCGCCTTGCCGGAGACGGTGAGCCCGTGGGTGAACAGGGGCTCTCCGTAGCACACCGCCCGCTGGATCGCGTAGAGGGTGCCCACGTTGTCCACGATGCAGCCCACGTCGGCGGGCAGCTTGGACACGGGATAGTCGGCGCCCACGATGACCTTGATCAGAGTGTGCTCGCCGCCCTGGGGGTACTTGGTGTGGAGCCGCAGGACCCGGATCCGCTCCTTGCCGGCAGCGGCTGCCTCCATGGCGGCAATGGCCTCGGGCTTGTTCTTTTCGATGCCCACCACGCCCTCGGCCTTGGGGAAGAGCCGGAGCACCAGCTCCAGACCCTCGATGATTTCCCTGGCCTTGGTGCGCATGAGCTGGTCGTTGCAGGTGAGATAGGGCTCGCACTCGGCGCCGTTGGCGATGACCCAGCGAATCGCGTTGGGATCCTTGGGCGCCAGCTTCACGTGGGTGGGGAAGCCTGCGCCGCCCAGACCCACGATGCCGGCCTGCCGGACCCGGTCCTTGATTTCCTCGCCGGTGAGCTGACTGAGATCTCTGCGGGTCTCATAGTCGCCTGCCGGGGTGAACTGCCCGTCGTTTTCCACCACGATGCACTCCATCAGGGCGCCGGAGATGGTGCGGCGCTTTTCAATGGCCTTCACCCTGCCGGAGCAGGAGCAGATCACGTTGGCGGAGACGAAGCCGTCGGCCTCGGCAATCAGCTGACCGGCCAGCACCGGGTCGTTCTTTTTGACCACGGGCTTGGCGGGCTTGCCGATGTGCTGGGAGAGGGGATAGACCATCTCTCCCACGGGATGAAACAGACGCAGCGGCTCTTCCCGACTCAGATCCTTGTGCTCTCTGGGGTGAACGCCGCCGCGGAACGTATCTTTCAAGTTGCTGCCACCTCCAAATATCTGTCGTCATGGGTGTGGATATACTTATACAAAATTAGTTTATCATATAAAACGGATTTTGTAAACATTAAATGAACAAAAAACAATGGAAAAAGGCACCAGGCAATAGGCAATAGGCATCAGGCAACAGGCAACAGGGGCGCGCGAAAAAACCTCCCCTAACACCGCGAAGCGGTTTTAGGGGAGGGGGACCACCGCGCAAGGCGCGGTGGTGGAGGGGTTCCCTGTTAAGCGAAAAGTGAATATTGAACAATTCGGATTTGGCATTCCGCGAATTGAGATCGTCAAATCCCAATTTGCAAACCACGCTCAAGCCTCAACAGTCAATTCGATCCGTCTGTCCGCCAGGCCCTCCAGCAGGGCCGGCTCGTGGGTGGCGATGAGCAGGGTTTTTCCGGCCTGCTTCAGGCCCGTCAGAAGCTCCCGCAGCCGGGCGCCGGTTTTCCGGTCCAGTCCTGCCAGGGGCTCGTCCAGAATCAGCACCTCCGGATTCAGCGCCAGCACCGCCGCCAGGGCCACCTGCTTCTTCTGGCCGCCGCTGAGATGGTAGGGGGCCTTCTCCGCCAGGGGCTCCAGACCGAACAGGGCCATGCAGTCCCGGACCCGGCCTTCCGTTTCCGCCTCCGACAGCCCCAGCTGCCGGGGCCCGAAGGCGATCTCATCCCAAACTGTGGCGCTGAACAGCATCACGTCCGGGTTCTGGAACAGATACCCGATCCGCTGGTGGAACCGCTTGGCCCTGGCCTGCTTTTTCAGCAGGGCCGCGGTGATCTCGGCGCCGTCAAAGCGGTAGCTGCCCTTCTGGGGGAAGGACAGCCCGTTCAGGATCCGGAACAGGGTGGATTTTCCCGCCCCGTTGTCTCCCAGAAGGGCCAGGCATTCTCCGGCCTCCACAGACAGAGAAACCTCCCGCAGCACCGGCGGCTCTGCGGGGGAGTAGGAAAAGGTGATGTTTTCAAGCTCGATCAGCGGCATAGCGGTCCTTTCTGTTTTGCAAAGCGGGATTTGGCGATTTCAATTCGTAGGGGCCGATGCCCACATCGGCCCTATCCCGGATCAGCGGGAGGGCCGATGTGGGCATCGGCCCCTACGGGTGTAGCTCGACAATTCCCAATTGCACATTACAGTCCCTTGTAATCATCGGTAAACCCCCGGCAGCACATGGCCTCCCAGGTTTCCCGGCTCAGCTCTGTGGAGCGCAGGAAGGTGACCCCCAGCAGTCCCCCCACGGATCGGTATTCCCGGCGGCCCTTGCCCACGGCCCGCAGCAGGTAGGCGGTGAGCAGGTCCCGCAGCAGGGTCCCCAGCAGGACGATGTATTTGAGGGTCAGATCCAGCAGGAAGACGAAAATCCCCGGCACACGGAGCTTTCGCAGGGCGCCGGTGACGTGGTTCCATTGGGTGGTCCGGTTGAAGATATTGACCATGGTGACGCTGAGAAAGATCTTCCCCACCACGGTCAGATTGTTGGGGATCCCGGCAGGCCGCAGCAGCATGGCGGGCAGAAAGAGCAGCAGCGCCAGAAAGGCCGCGGCCAGGGCGGATTTCAGCACCCCCAGGATCAGCTCCCCCGGCAGCAGGCAGAGTCTGCCCAGGATCAGGGCGGCCAGGGTCAGCAGCAACAGCCGGCTCCGGGCCAGGGACAGCAGTACCACCAGTACCAGCAGCAACAGCAGCCGCAGGAGGGCGGGCAGCTGCCTTTTGCCCTCCCGGCCCCGCTGGACCTTGAGCCGGGCCAGAACCCCGCCCAGGGACCGGAGACTGCGTATGGCAAAAGCGCCGCCGGATTTCGGCGGCGCGCTTGCCTCAGATTTTGTCATCCAGGCGGGGATCATGGGTCGGATCTCCGTCCCTTCAAGGCCAGGGACAGCAGCTTGAACAGGATGATCAGCAGGGCCACGCCGATGACGGCGGAGAGAATGTAGGCTACCACCTCATTCATGCCCTCCAGGGCGTAATCCGGCATCAGCACGTTCATGGACCAGCCCTTTTCCAGACCGGCGGGGGTGTAGCCCAGGGCCTTGCCGTTGACTACCACGTCGGCGATCTCGTCGGCGCCCCATTCACCCCAGGCAGTGCCGGTGGCCAGCAGGCCCAGGGGCACCGCGGCGATCAGGGCGGCAATCAGAGCGAAGATGGGGATCCGGCGCTTGAGGCCATCCTTCCCGGGCGCCTCGGCGATCCGCTCGTAGGTGAGATCCGGGGCCGTTTTCCGCACCAGCGCGTAGACCGCCACCGTGAAGGCCGCTTCAATGACGCCTGCCACCAGCAGGTGGGGAACCATCATGGCGGGAATCGCCACGGACAGGTCATAGGGGCAGTACATGGCGTTGCCGGCGGCGTCCTTGAACAGCATGGGCTGGATGCCGAATTCCACCGCGGCGCAAAGCGCTGCCGCGTTCAAGCCCACGTAGGAGCCCAGGGCAGCCGCGATGTAGGGACGAGCCTTGCTCGTCCGCCCGCTTTTTCCCATCAGCAGGCGGTAGATTCCGTAGCCCACAAAGGGCAGCACGAAGGCCATATTGAAGCAGTTGGCGCCGAAGGCCAGAATGCCGCCGTCACCGAAGATTACGGCCTGCAGCAGCAGGGCCACCGATACGGCCAGACAGGCCGCGTTGGGGCCGAACAGCAGAGCGATCAAGGTGCCGCCCACTGCGTGGCCGGTGGTGCCGCCGGGCAGGGGCACGTTGAACATCATGCCCAGGAAGGAGAAGGCTGCCGCTGCGCCCAGCAGGGGGATTTTTTCCTTCGGGACCTCTTTGTTGACCCTGCGGACCGCATGGACCCAGACCGGGACCATGGCGGCGCCCATCACGCCGCAGCTGACGGGGGAGAGGTAATTTTCGGGAATATGCAATTCGGACGCCTCCTTTGTCGGGTTCTGAGATGATTATACCGACAGAAAAAGACGCCCGCAAGCCCCCCGGGGGGATAGAAAATGAAGACATGGAAAAAGGCACTGTTCACTAAAAAGACACCCCTCCACCGGCCTTGTGGCCGGTCCCCCTCCCCTAAAGTCGCCTGCGGCGCCGTTAGGGGAGGTTTGGGTGCGACACTGGTGCCTGTTGCCTAAATGAACTTCTGCACCGCCTTTTGGAATTCCTCCACCAGCTCCAGGTCTCCGTCGGCGATGGCGTGGGCGATGCAGTGGGTCATGTGCTCGTTGATGATCTCCTTGCCGAGATTTTTCAGGGCGGCGTTCACCGCCGAGAGCTGGGTCAGCACGTCGGCGCAGTCCTCGTCCCGCTCGATCATGCCCTTGACGTGCTGCAGGTGACCGATGGCCTTGGCCAGCCGGTTCAGCTGCCGCTTTTTCTCCTCGGGGTCGTGATGGTGCCCGTGAACGTGTGCATGGCTGTGATCCTGAGAATGATCATGGGGATCCATCGGCTGTGTGCTCCTTTCCGGGGTCCGCCGGAGGCGGATCTGTTTTTCTCATTATGCCACAGCCCGGGACGAAATGCAAGAACCGATTTTCATAGAAAAATCTTTGGAAAACCGCAAAAAATCTCTTTACAATTGAATTCCGCTGTGCTATAGTATATCGGCCGACAAAGCGTCGGAGAAGAAGATTTTTGGCGAACAGCCATAGCCCCGGTCCTCAGTTGGCGGATCTCACCGACCGCTTACTTAGCCCAGGGGCAGAAACAACAGAAAGGTGGTAAATACCATGATCCAGAAGGAAAAGAAGACTCAGGTCATCCTCGACAACGCGACCCACGAAGGCGACACCGGTTCCCCGGAAGTCCAGATCGCCATCCTCACCGCCCGCATCCAGGAGCTCACCGAGCACCTGCGGACCCACACCCACGACAACCACAGCCGCCGCGGCCTGCTGAAAATGGTCGGCAAGCGCCGCAGCCTGCTGGACTACCTGGCCCGGAAGGACATCAACCGTTACCGTGCCATCATCGCCAAGCTGGGCATCCGTAAGTAAGATTTGATAAAACGGGGCTTCCCGTCCGGGAGGCCCCGTTTTTCAAAGCAACACCGCACAGGAGCATTTTTCGCGTTTGAAGGTGCTGTCAAGGACAGGCAAGGTCCGGTAATCTCCTATTGCCTATTGCCTGGTGCCTATTGCCTTAACATCAGCTTCAAGTGCGAAACCTCCTGTGCACGACAGGAAACAAAGGAGGTTTCTATGATCACCAGAAAGCAATACCCCAACCATCACATTTTTGAGACCGAGATCGGCGGACGTACCTTTACCGTCGAGACCGGCAAGGTGGCCGAGCTGGCCGACGCCGAGTGCATCTGCCGCTACGGCGACACCGTGGTCCTCACCACCATCACCTGCAACCCCATCCCCAAGGCCGGCATGGACTACTTCCCCCTGACCATCGAGTTCGAGGAGCGTCTGTACGGCGTGGGCCGGATCCCCGGCTCCTTCAACCGCCGGGAGGGCCGCCCCTCCGAGAAGGCCATCCTGACCATGCGCCTGATCGACCGTCCCATGCGTCCCTTCTTCGACGATGAGCTCCGCAACGATGTGGTCATCACCGCCACCGCTCTGGCTGTGGATCACGAGAACCCCGTGGAGGTGGTCGCCTCTCTGGGCGCCTTCATCGCCACCGCCTGCTCCTCCGTGCCCTGGAACGGCCCCATGGCCACCACCGAGGTCGCCTATCTGGACGGCGAGTATATCATCAACCCCTCCTGTGAGCAGCGGGCTGCCGCGCTGATGTTCGTCACCATCGCCTCCACCGCCGAGAAGGTGGTCATGATCGAGACCGAGGCCAAGGAGGTCCCCGAGGACATCCTGCTCAAGGGCATCGAGCTGGCCCATGAGACCAACAAGAAGATCGTGGCCTTCATCAACACCATCGTGGAAGCCATCGGCAAGCCCAAGTTCACCTTCGAGAAGGCCGCCGTCAACCATGAGCTGCTGGACGAGCTCTGCGAATACGGCATGAACCAGATCGAGTACGCTCTGGACACCGACGACAAGAACGTCCGCGAGGAGCGGCTGACCGCCGCCCGTCTGGACTTCGCCGAGAAGTTCGCCGAGAAGTACGAGGACTACGAGGAGAACATCGAGGTCTGCCTCTACAAGATGCAGAAGAAGGTCGTCAAGAAGTGGCTGCTGGCCGGCAAGCGTGTGGACGGCCGCGGCATGGACGAGATCCGGCCTCTGGACGCCCAGGTTGGCGTGCTGCCCCGGGTCCACGGCTCCGGTCTCTTCACCAGAGGCCAGACCCAGGTCCTCTCCGTCTGCACCCTGGCCACCATGGCCATGGAGCAGAAGCTGGACACCATCTTCCCCGAGGAAGGCAAGCGTTATATCCACCACTACAACTTCCCCGCCTACTCCACCGGCGAGGCCAGAGCCGCCCGCTCCACCTCCCGCCGGGAGATCGGCCACGGCGCCCTGGCGGAAAAGGCCCTGGTGCCCGTGCTCCCCTCCCTGGAGGAGTTCCCCTACTGCATCCGTGTGGTCTCTGAGGTGGTGAGCTCCAACGGCTCCACCTCCCAGGGCTCCATCTGCGGCTCCACCCTGGCGCTGATGGACGCCGGCGTGCCCATCAAGCGGCCCGTGGCCGGCATCTCCTGCGGCCTGATCTCCGACAAGGAGACCGGCGAATGGCGGACCTTCACCGACATCCAGGGCGTGGAGGACTTCCACGGCGAGATGGACTTCAAGGTGGCCGGCACCACCGAGGGCGTCACCGCCATCCAGATGGACCTGAAGAACGACGGCCTGACCATGGAAATCATCGCCGACGCTCTGGAGCGCTGCCGCAAGGCCCGGCTGGAGATCCTCAACGAGGTCATGCTGCCCTGCATCCCCGCCCCCCGGCCTGAGGTTTCCGAGTGGGCTCCCAAGATGCTGACCATGAAGATCCCCGTTGACAAGATCCGCGAGGTCATCGGCAAGGGCGGCTCCATGATCCAGAAGATCGTGGCCGAGTCCGGCGCCCAGGTGGACGTGGAGGACGACGGCACCATCCGCATCGCCTCTCCCAACGCCGCCGCCTGCGAGGCTGCCAAGCGCATGATCGACGACATCTGCTTTGTCCCCGAGATCGGCAAACTGTACTACGGCAAGGTGGTCAACATCATCCCCACCCGTGCGTTCATCGAGATTGCCCCCGGCACCGAGGGCGGCTGCCACATCAAGGACCTGGAGTTCAAGCGCACCGAGAAGATCGAGGACGTGCTGAACGTGGGTGACATGACCTGGGTCAAGGTCATCGAGATCGACGAGAAGGGCCGGATCAACCTGTCCCGCAAGGAAGCCCTGAAGGAAATGGGCCTGGCATAAGCCGATTTTCGGCGAACAGAAAAGGCACTCCGAAAGGAGTGCCTTTTCTGTTCGCCATTCCATCCCGCAGATTGGGAGATGTCAATCACCTTGTAGCGCGGGCTATTAGCCCGCAAATTCGACAGGCGGGTACGTATCAGGCGGGCAGATTGCCCGCGCTACAGTTACACAAATCCCGGTTTTGTAATGGACTTTCTTACTTTTCTGTCCGCAGCACGCAGATCAGGTACACCACCGGTACCACGGCGCACAGGAGGATTGTGCCGATCCGCAGCAGGTCCGCCCTGCCGCCCAGCAGAATCAGACTGGCCCCGGTCAGCCCCAGGCACAGCAGGCCCAGGATCAGGCAGAGAAGCTTTCCCTTGCCCCGTTTGGCAAGGCGGCAGCCGAAGATTCCGGCCGCCAGCTCCGCCAGGCCGGCCCCCAGGAAGGCCGCCGCGCTGACAAGCTCCCGCTTGCCGGAAAACAGATCCAGCACCGCGGATTTCACAAACAGCAGGGCCGCCAGAAGCACCACAAAGAGCAGGGTCTCAAAGACCCCGAAGACGATCATAAGAATCCCGGTTCCCCGCAGCAGACTGCTGCCGAACCCCCGTTCCTGTTTTTCCATATCAGATTCCTCCCGTCCGGCCGACAGCCGGTTCAGATTCCGGTTCCCCGGTGAAAGCGGCGCAGAAGGGCGCCAGGCTGCAGCGCTGGCAGGCGGGCTTCCGGGCCGTGCAGACCGCCCGCCCGTGGAGGACGATCCGGTGGCAGAAATCGCTGCTCTCCTCCGGGGGCAGCACCGCCCGGAGCTGCTCCTCGCACTTGGCCGGGTCCTTGGTGCCGTCGGTGAGCCCCAGCTTGCCGCAGATCCGGATGCAGTGGGTGTCGCAGACCACGGAGCCGGGGACGGCGTACAGGTCCCCCAGCAGCAGGTTGGCGGTCTTGCGGCCAACGCCGGGGAGCTTCAGCAGCGCCTCCATGGTGTCCGGCACCCTTCCGCCGTAGTCCCTCAGAAGCATCTGACAGGCCAGGACGATGTCCCGGGCTTTGTGCTTATAGAAGCCGCAGGAGTGGACCAGCGCCTCCACCTCCGCCACGTCGGCCTCCGCGAAGGCCTCCAGGGTCGGGAAGCGTTCAAACAGCGCCGGGGTCACCAGATTCACCCGCTCGTCGGTGCACTGGGCCGAGAGCCGCACCGCGATCATCAGCTCATAGTCCTTCTGGCTGTGGAGGGCGCAGAGGGCCTCGGGGTAGTCCAGCTTCAGGGCTTCGATAATATGTATGGCTTTCTCTTTCTTGTCCATGAAAACGCTCCGTTGAAGTTTTCATATAGTATAGCACAAATCCCGGGAAAGTGGAAGAAACAAGTTGCGTTTTCCAAAAGTTTTTAGTAAAATAGGATCAGACAAATCGGGATTTGGCGATTTCAATTCGTAGGGGCCGATGCCCACATCGGCCCTGCCCCGGATCAGCGTGAGGGCCGATGTGGGCATCGGCCCCTACGGGCGCAGCCCCACAAATCCCTGTCTGCGGAGGTGAACGCTATGTACCAGCCTTTGGCCGACGAGCTGCGGCCCAGAGAATTGAATGAGGTCTACGGCCAGGAGCACATTCTGGGGGAGGGGGCCATCCTGCGGCGGATCATCGAGTCCGGCACCGTGCCCAACCTGATCTTCTACGGCCCCTCCGGCACCGGCAAGACCACCGTGGCCAACATCATCGCCGAAAAGACCAACCGCAAGCTCTTCAAGCTCAACGCCACCACCGCCTCCACGGCGGACGTGAAGGCCATCGTCTCCCAGCTGGACACCCTGCTCACCCCCAACGGGGTCCTGCTCTACCTGGACGAGATCCAGTCCTTCAACAAGAAGCAGCAGCAGACCCTGCTGGAATACATCGAAAACGGCAAGATCACCCTGATCGCCTCCACCACCGAGAACCCCTACTTCTACGTGTTCAACGCGATTTTGAGCCGCTCCACTATCTTTGAGTTCAAGAGCCTCACCGTGGAGGCCGTGGAGAAGACCGTGGACCGGGCCCTGCGCTACATGGAGCAGAAGCTGAACGTCACCGTGGAGGCGGAGGCCGGGGCGGTCCGGCACATTGCCGCCTCCTGCGGCGGGGACGTCCGGAAGGCCATCAACGCGGTGGAGGTGCTGTTCACCGCCTGCGCCTCGGGCGACGGGGTGGTCCGGATCTCCCTGGCGGACGCGGAGGCTGTCAGCCAGAAATCCGCCATGCACTATGACCGGGAGGGGGACAGCCACTACGATTCCGTCTCCGCCCTGATGAAGTCCCTCCGGGGCTCGGACCCGGACGCGGCTTTGCATTATCTGGCCCGACTTCTGGAGGCGGGAGACCTGCCCGGGGCCTGCCGCCGGATCCTCTGCTCCGCCAGCGAGGACATCGGCCTGGCCTATCCCCAGGCCGTCAGCATCGTCAAGGCCTGCGTGGATTCCGCCCTGCAGCTGGGTCTGCCGGAGGCAAAGCTGCCCCTGGCGGAGGCTGTGATCCTGCTGGCCACGGCCCCCAAGTCCAACTCCGTGGTGATGGCCATCGACCGGGCCATGGCCGACGTGAAAAAGGGGAAGGCGGGGCCCATCCCCCGGGAGCTGCAGAACGTCCATGCCGACGGCTTCGGCTTCGAGCGGGAGCAGGGCTATCTCTACCCCCACGACTACCCCGGCCACTGGGTGAAGCAGCAGTACCTCCCCGACGTGCTGAAGGACACCGTGTATTACGAGTACGGGGACAACAAATTCGAGCAGGCCTGCAAGGCCTACTGGGAGAAGATCAAAAACGAAGCCTGAAAAACACCCGGCAGAAAACGCAATCGGGATTTGGCGGGATGTGCCCGTAGGGGCCGGCGTCCCCGACGGCCCGCAGGTATCAGAATATGGTACGTTCGGGGCGTCGGGGACGCCGCCCCCTACGGCGCGACAAATCCCGGTTTGTATCATTGCAGGCGCAGCCCGACAAATTCCAATCGTACGGCAGCCACACATACCTTTGCGAAGCAGGAGGCGAACGACATGCCTATGGACATCCGGGTCGGCGACGTGCTGACCATGAAAAAGCCCCATCCCTGCGGGGGCGGGGAATGGCTGGTGCTGCGGGCCGGTATGGATTTCCGCCTCCGGTGCCTGTGCTGCGGCCGGGAGGTGCTGATCCCCCGGGCCAAGGCCGAAAAGGGCATCAAGTCCGTTTCCCGTCCCCGGCCGGAGTGAAAAAGAGAAGTCCGCGGGACTTCTCTTTTTTCAGCTGCAGAGGAGCGAAGACAGCCCTTTCAGGATAAGCGCGGGGAGAACGCAAAAAAATTAGCAACGGGAACCGTTCCCGATGGATGCTGAAAAGGAGAAAACTATGAAAGACAACAGAATCCGAAAAGACTATCACATGCACTGCCGGTTCTCCACGGACTCTAAGGCGGCGCCGGAGGCCATGTGTGAGGCGGCCATCGCCAGGGGACTGACCGATATCTGCTTTACAGACCACCAGGATCTGGGCTTTGCCGATCCCAACTGGTTCCGGTTCGACCCGGAGGCCTATTTCAGAGAGCTGGAGACCGTGAAGGCCGCCTATGCCGGGCGGCTGGGGGTCCATATCGGGGTGGAGATCGGCCTGGTTCCGGACGATCCGAGGCTGGCCCGGGAGGCGGAGGCTCTGGCGAAGGACTATCCCTGGGAATTCATCATCGGCTCCACCCACCTGATCCCGGTCCGGATCGGCGGGCAGGTTTACAACGTGGATCCCGCGGACCCGGCGGAGGTTTCCCGCACCTGGTATCATTTCAACAGCGTGAAGGCCATGATGTCCGTCTATTTTGATACGGTTCTGAAAAACCTGGAGCAGTTTGATTTTTATGACACCGTGGGCCACATTGACTACATGAGCCGCTATATGCCCAGGGAGCTTGCCCCCTACCGGTATGAGGACCACGCCGAGCAGATCGACCGGATCCTGCAAACCGCCATCCGAAAGGGAATCGCCGTCGAGGTGAACACCGGGGGCCTTTACAAGGGCATGGGAAAGACGAACCCGGAGGACAGGATCCTCCGCAGGTATCTGGAGCTGGGAGGCAGAAGGCTGACCTTCGGCTCCGACGCCCACCGGCCCGAGCAGGTGGGCTACGGCTTTGAGACCCTGCCGGACTACGGATAGAGCGCCGGATTTTACGGAATCCTGTCGGGAAAGCCTGCGGTCCGGTTTTTCCGCCGCCCTACTTGCGTGGGCGGCGGTTTTGTTGTATAATATATAAGATTGGGGAACCGAACCCCGTATTCTGACGTCAGAAAGACATCCCACCATATAGATCACCTGCAACGGAGAGGTATATCATGAACGTAATTCAGAAGATTATCAACGAGCTTCGCAAGGCGGTCCAGGGCAAGGACCAGGTTTTGATCTGGATCCTGATGACCATCCTGGCCGACGGCAACATCCTGCTGGAGGACATCCCCGGCGTGGGCAAAACCAACATGGCGCTGGCCTTTTCCCGGGCCCTGGGCCTGGACTACGGACGGGTCCAGTTCAACCCCGACGTGCTGCCCTCCGACATCACCGGCTACTCGGTCTATCAGAAGGAGACCGGCCGGATGGTCTACCAGAAGGGCGCCATTCTCTGCAACCTGTTTTTGGCCGACGAGCTGAACCGCGCCACCTCCCGGACCCAGTCCGCCCTGCTGGAGGCCATGGAGGAGGGCCAGGTCACCGTGGACGGTGTGACCCATGCCCTGCCCAAGCCCTTTACGGTCATTGCCACCCAGAACCCCACCGGCGCTGCCGGCACCCAGCTGCTGCCCGATTCCCAGATGGACCGGTTCATGGTCCGGCTCAGCGTGGGCTATCCCAAGCCCGCCGATGAACGGGATATGGTTCTGGCCCGTCAGGGCGGCGTGAACCCGCTGAAGTCTGTGCAGCAGGTGGTGAGCCGGGGCGAGCTTGTGGCCATGCAGGAGGCTGTCTCCCGGGTCTACGCCAAGGAGAGCATCATCAATTATATCGTTGCCCTTGTGGCCGCCACCCGGCAGCATCCCCAGATCCTCCGGGGCGCCAGTCCCCGGGCCACCCTGGCCGTGGTGTCCATGGCCAAGGCTACCGCCTATATGAACGGCAGAGACTATGTGCTGCCCGAGGACGTGCAGACCGTGTTCGCGGGCACCGTGGCCCACCGGCTGCTGCTGAGCGCCGACGCCCAGAGCATGGGTCTCAGCGAAACCAAGATCCTCTCCGATCTGCTGTCTCAGATCCCCGCGCCGGGAGTGTAAGCCATGGCACTCAACCGATTCCTGTACTGCATGTCTCTCCTGCTGGCAGTGGTATTCTATTTTGCCAGCAGCGCCTGGGCCTCCTGGGTACTGCTGCTGATGATTGCCGTTCTGCCCTGGGTGAGTCTGATCTTCTCTCTGCCGGCGATCCTGACCTGCAGGATCACGGCCAGCCTGCAGGCCATGACCGAGCAGGGAGAGCGGACGCTGCTCCATATCCAGGTGTCCTCCCTGCGCTGGCTGGCGGCGCCGGAAATGCGGCTGCAGCTCAATCTCCGCTCCCGGGATCAGGAACGGAATATTCGATTTTTAAGCCATCTGTCCAGGACAGACGGCATTTTGGCCGTGCCCACCCAGGACTGCGGCTGGCTCAAGCCGGAATTCAGCAAGGGTAAGGTTTACGATTTCCTGGGTCTGTTCCGCTTTAAGGTCCGGGTGCCGGAGGTGGCGCCCATGGCCATCCTGCCTCCCGCGCTGGTCCCGGATCCCATGCCGGATCTGGAGCAGCTGCTGAACCAGCAGCTGAAGCCCAAGCCCGGCGGCGGCTATTCCGAAATCCACGATCACCGGCCCTATCGGCCCGGCGACCCGGTCAAGGGCATCCACTGGAAGCTGTCGGTAAAATCCGACGAGCTGATCGTCCGGGAGCCCATGGATCCCATCCGCCGCCAGGTGCTTCTGGCGGTGCGGACCCCCCGGGGCCCGGTCTGCCGGGAGAAGACCCTGGGCAACCTGCGGTATCTGTCCAACTGGCTGCTGGAACGGGGCATCTCCCACGAGGTGGTCTGGATGGAGGGCGACCGGCTGCGGAAGACCGCGGTGGAGGACGAGGCAAGCGCGCTGGCCGCCCTGGCCGGGGCCTGTCTTGCCCCGGAGGACAGCCGCAAGCTGCCGGACAGCCTGCCCTATAAGGCGGACTGGCTCTGCCGCATCGGAGAGGAGGCGGACCAATGACCCGACTGCTCTCCCCCAGAAATCTCCTCCGTCTGCTGACGGAATGGGCCCTGGGCTGTGTGGGGGTGCTGGGGGCGATTTTGTGCCTGACCACCACCTTCCACGTCCCGACCCCCGGGGCAATCTACGTGCTGGTGCCGGTGCTGATGCTGCTGGTCTGCACCCTGGCCACCCTTCGGCGGGGGGATATCTTCTGCTCCGTGGTCGGCTGTCTGCTGCTGGTGGTCATGCTGGTTTTCCAGAAGCCCCTGCGGCACAGCGCGGTCAATCTCTGGAACATCCTGGCCTGGAACTACGCCCAGGGCTATGAGCGGCTGAAGGATTACTATCCCCCGGATATGGAGCTGCATTACGGCGGCACCACCGCCATCCTGCTGTTCCTGGCCGCCCTGGAAACCTTCTTCACTGGGCTGTCCCTCAGCCGCTGGAGAAGGACCTGGCCCGTGGCCCTGACCCTGTCCCTGGGGATTCTTCCCTGCTTCATTCTGACCAACACCCTGCCCGGGCTGGTCCCGCTGCTGATGGTGGTGGGCTCCATTCTGGTCCAGGTCCTGAGCCAGAATCCCCGCCGCAGAGAGCCCCGTGACACGGGCAGAGCCGTTCTTTGGGGCGCGGTGGTTTCCGCTCTGCTGATCGGGGGGCTGCTGCTGGCCTTCCCCAGAGAGACCTATGAGCCCCCCATTACCTGGCGCCAGCTCACCGAAAAGCTGGAAAACTGGCAGGCAAAGCTGGACAACCGGGGCAACGAGGCCGCCGGCCTCACCGGCAACCCGGACGACGTGGTTCTGCGGGAGCTGCGGAGTCTGCCCAACCATCCCATGGAGGTCATGCAGATCCGGACCGACTATCGTGGCCGGCTCTATCTCCGGGGCTCCGCCTACGACAGCTACGACGGCAGAAAATGGACCCGCACCGAGAGCGGAAGCTGGGATCTGGCAGCCGCCTACCCCGCCCTGGGCAGCGCCGCATCGCCCTCCTATTTCATGAAAATCACCCCGATCACCGGGGAATCCCTGTACTACACCACCTATGAGCTGCTCACCCTCCCCGAGGGCGCGGAGCTGGTGGGAGACGCCTACCTGAAAAACAGCGATACCGACGAGACCTATTCCTTCACCTTCTCCCCGGACGCGAGTTCCGTCCCTGCCGAAGACGCCTACCGGCGCTACGTGGAGTCCGCCTGTCTGGAGCTTCCGGACGCGGAAACAAAGCAGGCCCTGCGGGCCTGGTGCGCGGAGCATCTGGGGGAGGGCTCCCTGCAGCTGCCGGTGCCCAACCGGGCCGAGCTGATCAGCGACGCGGTCTCCCGGGCCGTGGAATACAGCCGGAACGCCTCCGTGCCTCCCGCCGGAGCGGATTTTGCTCTCTGGTTCTTGAACGACGCCGAGACCGGCTACTGCGTCCACTTCGCAACCACAGCCGCTGCCCTGCTCCGGGCGGTGGACATCCCCAGCCGCTATGTCTCCGGCTTCATCTGCTCGCCGGGATCGGACGGCTTTGTGAAGGTCACCACCCTCCAGGCCCACGCCTGGGTGGAATACTTCTATGAGGGCCGCTGGCACCGGCTGGAGCCCACGCCGGGCACAGCCACGGAATTCTCCGGCTCCACCACGCCCTGGGTCCGTCCCCAGCCCGTCTCCGAGGAGACCGAGGCCACGGAGACCGTCGAGATCACCGAGATTACCGAGGCCACCGAGGAGCCCATCGAGGTCACCCTGCCCGAGGAATCCACAGAGCCCTTTGTGAAGCCCACCCGGCCCACGGACGTTCCCGAACCCTCCGAGGAGACCACCCTCCCGGCGGAGCCCACACAGCCGAAAGCTCCCTCCCGGCCGAAGAAGCCCTGGCACATGCCACTCTGGGGCTGGATCCTGCTGGGGATCGCCGGGCTGATCGGGCTGATCCTGCTGCGGCGGCAGCTGGTTTCCCGGGCAAGAGATCGGAAGCTGCAGCGGCTTCAGGGCAACGAACAGGCCCTCTGGATCTATCGCCGCTACCGCAAGCTCCGCCGCCGTCTGGGGGAAGCCCCCGAGCCGGAGGCCCAGCGCCTGGCCAAGAAGGCCTGCTTCAGCCAGCATGACCTGGACCCGGAGGAGATGGCCTATCTGCGGCAATGTCTGGACCGCTCCGTTTCGGACCTGCGGGCCGCGGGCTTCTGGAAGGGACTCTATTACCGCTTTGTGCTGGCAATCATTTGATACGAATAAATGGAGGAATCCCATGGAACCCTTTGGAACTTTGGACAGTCTGCCGGTGGAGCTGATCCGGCTGGACAACGGCGAGATCTCCTGCGAGGTCATCACCTACGGCGCGGCCATCCGCGCCCTCCGGGTCCCGGACCGGGCGGGCACTCCCACAGACGTGGTCCTGGGCTTTGACACCCTGGAGGAATACCGGCGGCAACGACCGGGTGCTGCTGCTGACAAAGAACGACGGAGACAACTGCAACCACAGCGGTACGGCCGGGCTCAACGCCAGGCTTTGGACCGTGCAGGAGGAAACGAACAGCTCCGTGACCCTGGGCTGCGTCCATCCCAACGGCCTGGGCGGCATTCCCGGAGCCCTTCGGGTCACCGTCACCTACAGCCTTCGGGGAAAGGCGCTTTGCATCGACTATCAGGCCGTCAGCGACCGGGACACCCTCTGCAGCCTGACCAACCACAGCTATTTCAATCTGGACGGCCACGACAGCGGCCCTGTGAACGACCACCGGGTGACCATTCTTTCCCACAGCTACACCCCCACCGACGCCCATTCCATCCCCACCGGAGAGATCCGGGCCCTGGCGGGCACCCCCATGGATCTGTCCCACGCCACCCTGCTTGGGGATCGGCTGGACCTGGACTATGAGCCCATCCGGAACGCCGGGGGCTACGACCACAACTGGCTCATCGATCCCAACGACGAGGGCATGGGCTTCCGGCCGGCGGCCCTGGTCCGGAGCGCCGACTCCGGGATCCGGATGTCGGTCTACACCGACCGGCCCTGCGTCCAGCTCTATACCGGCAACTACATCCCCGAGGGGCTGGCAGGCAAGGACGGGGCGGTCTACCACCGCCGCCAGGGCCTGGCTCTGGAGACCCAGGGCTTCCCCGACGCTCCCCACCATCCCAGCTTCCCCTCCATCACCCTCCGGGCCGGAAAGGTCTGGCAAAGCCGGACCGAATATCGGTTCGGGTAAGAGGATACGTGCCGCAAAATGCTTTGTCATTGCGAGACCGGTACGCATACTGGTCGTGGCAATCCGTTTTTTCAACGTTGGATATTACGGATTCCCACACCAGTAACGCATGTCACTGGTTCGGAAGGACAGATTCACGCATTTTGCGGCACTTTTTTTCAAGGAGCCCCCAACCTTTTGACGGCCTCATCTGTCTGAAGAGTGAGGAGGGATGAAGCATGTCTGAACCGGATACCTTCAAGCAGCGCTACCGGCGCTGGGTTGGCAGCTTCTCCCTGGAGCCTGCCGCCGCGGCGGCAGTCTGGCGGGCCGTGGCCGCAAGGACAGAAGCGCCGCCGGCCCACCGGGAATCCAACGGGAAAGAGAGGAAGACCCCATGAAAGAACCCAAAAAGACCCTTGACAGCACCCTGCTGCAGCAGGCCCGGGACGGAGACCGGGAGGCCCGCTCCGCCCTCTACGAGGCCACCTATCAGGAGGTCTGGCGGACGGTCCGGTCCCTGATCCGCAGCGAGGACGACGCTCTGGACGTGCTCCAGGATACCTACGTCCGGGCCTTTACCCGGCTGGATCAGCTGAAAAACCCGGCCTCTGTGGGGCCCTGGCTGCGGACCATTGCCGCCAACACCGCCCGGAGCCATCTGCAAAAAACAAAGCCCCTGCTGTTTTCGGACCTGGGGGAGGACGCCGGGGAGGTCCCGGAGCCCCCGGTCACCGACACCGCCGCGCTGCCGGAGGCATCCCTGGACCAAAAGGAGACCGCCGCCCTGCTGCGGGAGCTGCTGGACAGTCTCTCCGACGGCCAGCGCCTGGTTTTGAGCCTGCATTACTATGAGGATATGCCGGTGCGGGAGATCGCCCGAAGCCTGGACGTCACGGAGAGCACCGTCAAGACCCAGCTCCGGGACGGCAGAAAGCGGCTGGAGCAGAAGGTCCGGGATCTGGAACGCCGGGGCGTGAACCTCTACGGGCTCTCCGCCCTGCCCCTTTTCCGGACCCTGATGCAAAAAAACGCGGAAACGCTGACACCGCCGCGGACCGCCGCCATCGAAGCCGCCCTCCCCGCCGAGACCGCCGCGATCCGCAGCGTCACCGCCGGGGGAATGCTGGTCCGGCGGCTTGCCCTCGGCGCCGCGATCCTGGCGGCGGCCGTCGGGATCGGCTTCGGCGGCTGGCGGCTGATGAAGCACAAGCAGGGATCTGCCCCCGCGCCGACGCAGCCCTTCGACACCGTCATCCCGGCGCCGATCCGGGGTGATTCTGATCAGGACAGCGTTGTGATCGACGAAAAACAGTCCTTCTTCTGGGACTTTGAGGTGCTGGAGGACCGGGTTGTGTTTCGTTGCCGTTATGTGCTCCGGAATCAAACCGACGACGCCTTGCAAATCTGCCTGCAGGGAGATTTTGAGAAAGAATACCTGCTTGGCTGCACAAAAGAAAAGGCTCTGTACGCCCAGACCTCCGCGGAGGATCCCACCGACGTTTTTGTGGTAAGCCCCGGAGAAACCGTCCTCGACGTCTGCTACGTCGGCACCTTCAACGGCACAAAGCAAAAAGCAAACCGGCTGCTTCCTCCGACGACTGTCTTTTTGATCGGGCCGGAAACCGCTGACCCGCCCCAGAGCGATCCGGAAACTGAGCCGCCCCTGCCGGAGGAACCGACGGCAGAGCACGTGGAGCTTCCAACCGTCATGAATCTGCCAGGAAAAGCATTCATCGGTGAAAGTAAAGAATTCACGAAGGCCGGCCTTACGATCAGCCTGTCGGACAAGTTTGCAGAGTTGGAGAGTGAACAGGGCTTTGACGCCTATTATTCCTCCGATTATTGCGGTGTGGTGGTGTTGAAGGAGCCCTTCAGCCTGGAAGAAGGTCTCGCAGAGAAGAGTCTGGTGCAGTATGTGTCCGACGTGATCGAAAACAACGGCCACACAGATCTGCATCCGCTGGAAACGGACGGCCTGATCTACTTTGAATTCACTCGGGACGGCCTGAACGTCTGGAGCTGCAGTTACAAAGGCTCAGACGCGTTTTATATTGTGCAGTTCCTGTGCCGCAGCGCTGATCGGGAGAAGCTGAAGGATCTGATCTTTTTCTTTGCCAAATCCGTGGAGGTGGAATAACCAGAGACCCCCGGGGCTTCCGATCATCGGAAGCCCCGGGGGTCTCTGCGTGTTGCGGTCGGTTCAGCCGTTCCGTTTCAAGCTTGTGCTGATACAATGCACGGCGCAGGATCCCGAGAAATCGGGATTTGTCGATTTCAATTCGTAGGGGCCGATGCCCACATCGGCCCTACCCCGGATCAGCGTGAGGGCCGATGTGGGCATCGGCCCCTACGTCCCGCCAAATCCGAATTCTTTTCCAACAGGCATAAACGATCACCTGAAAAGGGCGTGCTGCACAGCTTGCAGCACGCCCTTGCGGTTCGTTTGCGTTCGGATTATTTCAGCTTCAGGCCGTCCTTGAAGGCGTCGCCCACCCGGCCGCAGACCTTATAATAGCCGTGGGTATAGGGGTCAAAGGCAATGGCCTCCAGGGAATCGATATCCACCTTGCCCTCCTTCAGATGGGCCTCCTCCACGGAGGTGCGCAGGACCTTGCCGATGACGCCCAGACCGGTGGCGTCGTTCTGGTACTCCACGAACTCGCATTCCAGGGCAATGGGCAGCTCATTGATGATGGGCGCGTCCACCAGGGCGGATTTCTCATAGGTCATGCCGGTCTTGGCAAATTTCTCCGGCTCCTTTTTGCCGCTGACCACGCCGAACCAGTCCGCCTCCACCACGTGCTTGGCGTCGGCAATGTGGACCACGAAGCCCTTCCGGGCCTTGATGTTCTCCACGGTACGATGGGTCTCGGTCAGATTCAGAGCCACCATATCCCGGTCCAGCATGGTGCCCCAGGCGGCGTTCATCACGTCCACGGTCCCGTCGGCGTTGAAGGTGGCCACCAGCAGCACCGGCATCGGGAAAATGGCCTCTGTGGTTTTGATTTGCTGTTTCATGGTTTTTCCTCCGATAATATAAATTTTTACTGATACTATTTTCCATCCGGGAAGCTGGTGAAGCTCCCACGCTCCAGCTGGGGCAGGCCGTACTTCTCCTTCGCCTCGGCAAAGGCCCGAATCATAAAGGCCATATTCCGGGCCAGATTCCGCAGGGTCTGCAGGCCCTCCAGATCCTTTTTCACGTCCTCGGCGGTGAAGCCGTGGACCTGGTTCCAGTAGGTGCTGGAGGCCACCGGCATACTGCTGATGGTGAAGTACTTGTTCAGCACGTCGAAGCTGGCGGTGTTGCCGCCTCTGCGGCAGGAAACCACCGCAGCCCCCACCTTGAAATGCTTGGGGAAGGCCGTGCTGTAGAACAGCCGGTCCAAGAAGGCCAGCAGCGTACCGTTGGGAGAGCCGTAGTACACCGGACTGCCCACCACAAGGCCGTCCGCGGCCTGCAGCTTGGGGGCGGTTTCGTTCACCAGATCCTCAAACACGCAGCGGCCCAGATCCCCGCAGCGGCCGCAGGAAATACAGCCCCGGATGCTCTTGCTTCCCACCTGGATCAGCTCGGTTTCCAGACCCTCAGCCGCAAACACCCGGATCATCTCCTCCAGGGCGGCGGCTGTGCAGCCGTGGACGTGGGGACTGCCGTTGAGCAATAATACCTTTGCCATAATCGTTCCTCCTAAATTTGGCGTCGCTTGTATCTTACGTTCGGCGGCCTGCGATCATGCCGGGAGCCCCTGTGGGGACCGGCGCCTCGCAAAAATTACTCGTCGCCCATCATAAACAGGACCAGATTGCCGTCCGCCTCCGTGAACATGGTGCCGGCGGTGACGCAGACATTCCAGTTCAGGTTGGCGTTTTCCCGCAGCATGGCGATAAAGGCCTCCTGATCCGCCCCCTCCTCCAGCCGGAACACGTAGCCGATGAAGGTGTTGGGGAAGATCTGGGGATTGAGAACCGCGCCTTCGGCGAAGCCCGTGATCTGAATCTCGTCCTGGGACTCAAAGTCCACAAAGCCCGTAAGGGGGCCTTCCGCCACCTCATAGACGTCCATGGCGGCAATCTTCTGGTGGCCGGCCAGGTATCTGGCGGCCTCCAGGCTCGTCCCGTCGGGATGCTCGGCGCACCAGGTGTGGAACATCTCCACAAAGTCCCCGGGCTTGGCCGCGATGGTTCCGGTCAGGGGCTCCATATCGCTGCGGTACATGGCCAAAAACACCTTTCCGTCCAGCACAAAGCTCTCCACCTTGTCCAGGGGGTTTTCATTTGCCATCCAGCCGGGCTCCGCGTTCTCCACCAGGGCCTTGGAAAGGGCTTCGGCGTCGGTTCCCGCCTCCGGGACGAACACGTAGACCAGCGCACCGCTGCCGGACATATAGTCCACGGCGCAGGAGGACTCCCGGATGCCCTCGGGGGCATACTCATAGTTGAGGCCGGGATAGTAGTATTCGGTGCTCTCCACGCTGAACAGGGTAAAATACGGATCCTCCAGCATTGCTTCGCAGAGCTCCTTGGCGCTTGCCTCCGGGTGGTCCGCCACCAGCTTCTGCAGGAAGGCTTCAGCGTTGAAATATTCGACAACGGGCGCCTCCGGGGCAAGGGTGGTCTCCGGAGCAGCAGCGGTGGAATCGTCGGGTTCGCCGGTGGCCGGGGTGTCGGCGGGCTTTTTGCCGCAGCCGGCAAGCAGGGTCCCAAGCAGCAGCAGGGCCAGGGTCAGACAAATCAGCTTTTTCATTGGTTTTTCCTCCTGATATGGGATTGTGCTTATTATACCATCTGCCGGGAACCGCGTCAAGGCAGAAAGCGCCCGGGCTGCGGATGTGTCCGCGCCGGATATCTTCCGGGTTGAAAACTGTCGAAGGCTGTGGTATAGTACATGGGAACAAATACCGACAGAAAGCGACGTCCCGTTATGAACAAGAACCTTCGAAACACCCTCGCCACCGCGGTGACCGCCGCGGTTGTCCTTTGTCTCTGCGTGCTGGCCTTCCTGTGGAGCGACCGGTCCCTCACACCGAACCAGCTGGCCACCGGAAAGCTGCTCTTGCTCGTCTGCGGCTGCGCCGCCGCCTACTGCTTTGTGGTAGGCGAGCTGGCCAACAACTTCTCCCAGATGGACAAGCTCTGGAGCCTGCTGCCCATTGTCTACACCTGGATCGCGGCGATCCGGGGCGGGCTGGGGCTGCGGTCGGTGCTCTTTGCGCTGATCGTCACCGCCTGGGGCCTCCGGCTCACCTTCAACTTCGCCCGGAAGGGCGCCTACAGCTGGAAATTCTGGACCGGCGTGGAGGACTACCGCTGGGCCATCGTCCGCAGCAGCTCCATCCTCCGGTATCGGCCTCTGTGGATGCTCTTCGACCTGTTCTTTATCAGCATCTATCAGAACCTTCTGGTGCTGGCCATCTGCCTGCCGGCGCTGGCCTGTATGGGGTCTGCGGACCCCTTCGGCTGGGTGGATATCCTGGCGGCGGTCTGCGCCGTGGGCTTCCTGGTTTTGGAGACTGTGGCCGACGAGCAGCAGTGGCGCTTCCACCAAAACAAAAAGCGGCTGCTGGAGCAGCACAAGCAGCTGGAGCGGCTCCCCGCCCCCTATGACCTGGGTTTCAACACTACCGGCCTCTGGAATCGGATGCGGCACCCCAACTACCTGGGAGAGCAGGGCATCTGGCTTTCCCTGTATCTCTTCGCTGTGGGCGCCGGAGCCGCCTGCAGGGGGATCTTCCACTGGTCGCTGATCGGCCCCCTGTTCCTGGTGCTGCTGTTTATGGGCAGCTCCACCCTGGGAGAGTCCATCTCCGCCAGGAAATACCCCCGGTACAAGGACTACATGGCCCGGGTCTTCAAGTACCTCCCCCTGCGGGCCTTCCGCAAATAAATCAGAACATCACAAAACAGCCGCCTCCCCGGGGAGACGGCTGTTTTGCTGCATGATTCGGGTGCTGCAGGCTGCGTGGGAAAAAGCGAAGGATTGACCGGATTATTCCATATCCAGCCATTTCAGAGAGATTTCATGCTTGCCGGCATCATCCTCATAGGCGCAAGCGCCTTCCGCAAGCCGGTCGGTGTAGAGATCGAAGAATTCACCGGTCACTGTCAGAGGGAGCTCCTCGGTCTGTTTCATATCCTGGGTGTCGCTGATTTGGAGCAGAATCTCGCACCCCGGATTCAGGATCCGGATCTGGCCCTCGACCCAGCTGGCCTCCAGATGCGCCGCGGAGGAAAGCTTCACGGTGATGCAGAATCTCCCGGTATCGGGGAAATCCTTGTCCTCTCCCTGCAGGAATAAGAACTCCGCCTCGGCAGCCTCGGCCTGCTCGACGGTCCAGGTGTTGAGGGTCCATTTTATGTCCTGGGCAAGGTATCCGCTGATCCGGGCCCTTGACTCCCCGCAGAACGCCGTGATCCGGAAGGGTCGGGGCTCCAGCCGGAAGCTGTAGGCCTCGCTGTATGGGACTGCGAACCAGTCCTGCACATGCGACTCGCCGATCGGTCCGTTGTATTGCACCTCTATTTCCCCGGAAAACCCATACTCCCCCGATGTGCGGTGCCCGATGCGTCCGTCCGCGTCTTCAAAGTCGTACACCGGGAAGCTCGTATCGAAGCGAACGTGACTGCCTGGTTCATAATTGTTTTCCAGCGCGACATAGCTTCGGGTCGGCGTATTGCTTTCCCCGGAAACGCTGCTGTACGTTGCATCGTTGTTTTCCTGCGAAGCTCCGGCCTGGAGCTCCTGCGCAGGATTCTGGCTCCTGCATGCGGTCAAGGAAAAGATGGTCCATGCAGCGAGCAGAAAAATAAGTGTTCTTCTCATTGTGATTCCTCCTAATTTACGGTATAGAAATATTATTATACGCCCCATCGCTATCCAAATAAGATAGCGTTTGGATACTTGATGAGGAATAGTAATACGCTGAGTACAAACGAGATTGATAGAAGCTGTATCCGCTACCCAATTGCTCTATATAATCAGATTCCAAATTCAGTTGGTTCGGATCATAATAGAAGAATTGAACATATCTTTTTCATGCAATACACCCCTTTCATATTGATTGCAGCTTTCGTTTTTTGACTGATTGGTTTCTGAATGGACAAAGAGACTGTGCATTGGGGCCTTCTGTTTTTATTTTATAACAGAAATCATACGACGTCAAGCCATATATTTGTATAATTTATATTTAACTCTATAAATATACAAATCTTTGTCAGAAGAACTCGGATCGTCAAGTCTTCCGCAAGGGTTGACCGGATCCCGCCCCCGGAGGCGGCCCGGGGCAAAGCAAAACGGCACGGAATTGGAATCGTCCTTCCAGTTCCGTGCCGTTTTGCGGTTATAGGCCTTCGGGTTTTCCGGCCTGCGGGTCACCGGGTTCAGGGCCCAGGTGCCGCGGCGGGTCTTGTCCAGCTCCCGCCTCTTTTTTTTCGAGAGCTTCTCATAGGGAATGAATTTTTCCACAGGCTTCTCCTTTCGTTCTTCTTTGGGGGATCGCAGGTTTTCCTGCGATCCCCCGATGATAATTCTCAGCCCTCCGCCAGCTTCTTGTACTTGCTGTACTTTTCGGCGCTGAAGGCCTTTGCCTTCTCCAGCAGGGCGTCGGCGTCCGCCGGGAAGGTCCGGCGCAGGGAGGCGTAACGGACCTCGCCGTTGAGGAAGTCCTCCAGGGGCACCGTGGGCTCCTTGCTGTCCAGCACGAAGGGGTTCTTGCCGGCGGCCCGCAGCTCGGGGCTGTAGCGGTACAGGAACCAGTAGCCGCTGTTCACGGCCAGCTTGGCCTCCTCGGTGGAGTAGCCCATGCCCTTGACGATGCCGTGGTTGATGCAGGGGGCGTAGGCAATGATCAGGGAGGGGCCCTTGTGGGCAACGGCTTCCTTGATGGCCTTGATGGCCTGGTTGGGGTTGGCGCCCAGGGCGATGGAGGCCACGTAGACGTCGCCGTATTCGGCTGCCAGCAGGCCCAGGTCCTTCTTGACGGTCCGCTTGCCGGCTGCGGCAAACTGGGCCACCGCGCCGATGGGCGTGGCCTTGGAGGCCTGGCCGCCGGTGTTGGAGTAGACCTCGGTGTCCACAACCAGGATGTTCACGTCGATGCCGGAGGCCAGGACGTGGTCCAGGCCGCCGTAGCCGATGTCGTAGGCCCAGCCGTCGCCGCCGTACATCCACATGCTCTTGCGGACGAAGTGCTCGCTGTTTTCCTTCATGTAGTCCACAGCGTCGCCGGTGTCGGGAGTCTTTTCCAGAGCGCAGAGCACGGCGTCGGCCAGCTCACGGGCCTTTTCGTCGTCCTCATAGCCGGCGAGCCAGGCTTCCAGAGCCGCCTTCAGGGTCTCGTCCTTGGCGTCGGCCAGATACGCCTCCGCCTTGGTCCGCAGGGCCAGCCGCTGCTGCTGGACGGAGAGCACCATGCCCAGGCTGTACTCGGCGTTGTTCTCAAACAGGGAGTTGGAGATTGCGGGACCGTGGCCGCGGCTGTTGGTGGCGTAGGGGTAGCTGGGGATGGAGAAGCCCCAGGCCTGGGTGCAGCCGGTGGCGTTGGCGATGATCATCCGGTCGCCGTAGAGCTGGGTCAGCAGCTTCATGTAGGCGGTCTCGCCGCAGCCGGCGCAGGCGCCGGAGAACTCCAGCAGGGGCTGCTCGAACTGGCTGCCCTTGGCGGAGAACTTATCCATGGGGTTCTTCTTCTCAGACAGGCCCATGCTGTATTCCCAGTTGGCCGCCTCGGGCAGCTGGCTGGCGATGGGCTTCATGGCCAGGGCCTTGTCCTTGGCCAGACAGGCGGTGACGCAGGTGCCGCAGCCGGTGCAGTCCAGCGGATCCACCTGGATGCGGTAGCGCAGGCCCTCAAAGCCCTTGCCCTTGGCCTCGTTGGTGACGTAGGATTCGGGGGCATTCTTGACCTCCTCCTCGTTCAGCAGGAAGGGACGGATGGCGGCATGGGGGCAGTAGAAGGAGCACATGTTGCAGCCGATGCACTTGGCGGCGTCCCACTCGGGCACGAAGGCCGCGAAGCCCCGCTTCTCATACTTGGCGGTGCCGATGGGCACGGTGCCGTCGGCCATGTCCTTCCAGGCGCTGACCGGGAGCTTGTCGCCCCGCTGGTCGTTGACCATGCGCATGATGGTCTTGATGTAGTCGGGCTGGTTCTCGTTGACGGTCTTCACCTCGTCGGGCAGCTCTGCCCAGGCGGGATCCACGGGAACCTCCACGATGCCGTCCAGGCCCCGGTCCACAGCGGTGTAGTTCATGTTCAGAACCTTCTCGCCCTTGCGGCCGTAGGTCTTGGTGATGGCGTCCTTCATGTAGCGGACCGCGTCGTCGATGGGCAGCACGCCGGAGAGCTTGAAGAAGGCGGACTGCAGCACGGTGTTGGTCCGGTTGCCCAGGCCGATCTCCGCGGCAATGTCGGTGGCGTCGATGGTGTAGAACTTGATGTGGCGCTGGGCCAGGATCCGCTTCAGCTTGTTGGGCAGGTTTTTGATCAGCTCGTCACCCTTCCACACCGTGTTCAGCAGGAAGGTGCCGTTGGGCTTGATCTCCTCCACGATGTCGTACTTCTTCACGTAGCTCTCGTTGTGGCAGGCCACAAAGTCCGCCATGGTGACGTAGTAGGTGGAGAGGATGGGGTTGTGGCCGAAGCGCAGGTGGCTCTTGGTGACGCCGCCGGACTTCTTGGTGTCGTACTCAAAGTAGGCCTGCACGTACTGATCGGTGTTGTCGCCGATGATCTTGATGGAGTTCTTGTTGGCGCCCACGGTGCCGTCGGAGCCCAGACCCCAGAACTTGCAGGAGATGGTCTTCTCGTCGGCGGTAACGATGTTCTCGCCCACGGTCAGAGACCGGTGGGTCAGATCGTCGTCGATGCCCACGGTGAAGTGATCCTTCCGGTCACCCTCCATGTTGTCGAAGACAGCCTTCATCATGGCGGGGGTGGTGTCCTTGGAGGACAGGCCGTAGCGGCCGCCCAGCAGGACGGGACGGTTGGCCCGGTTGAACAGCACGCCGGCCACGTCCTCATACAGAGGCTCGCCGTTGGCGCCGGCTTCCTTGGTGCGGTCCAGAACCGTCAGGACCTTGCAGGTCTCGGGAATGGCCTTCAGCAGATGCGCGGCGGAGAAGGGGCGATACAGATGGACCTGGATGAAGCCCACCTTCCGGCCCTGGGCGTTCAGGTAGGTCACCACTTCCTTCAGACAGTCGGAAACGGAGCCCATGGCCACGATGACGTATTCCGCGTCGGGCACGCCGTAGTAGTTGAACAGCTGATAGTTGCGGCCCGTCAGCTTGTTCATCTTCTCCATGTATTCCTCCACGATGGCCGGCGTGGCGTCGTAGAAGGGGTTCACGGCCTCGCGGCACTGGAAGGCGGTGTCGGGGTTCTGAACGGTGGAGCGCATCACGGGGCGCTCGCTGTTCAGACTGCGCTTGCGGAAACGCTTCAGCGCCTCCTGATCCACCATCTTGGCCAGGTCGTCAAAGTCCAGAACGTCGATCTTCTGCAGCTCGTGGGAGGTGCGGAAGCCATCGAAGAAATGCATGAAGGGCACGCTGGACTTGATGGCGGACAGATGGGAAACCGCGGCAAGATCCATGCACTCCTGCACGCTGGAGGAGGCCATCTGGGCAAAGCCGGTCTGGCGGCAGGCCATGACGTCGGACTGATCGCCGAAGATGGAGAAGAAGCTGGTGCCCACGGTACGGGCGGCCACATGGATCACGCCGGGCAGCAACTGGCCGGCGATCCGGTACAGGGGCGGCACCATCAGCATCAGGCCCTGGGAGGCGGTGTAGCTGGTAGACAGAGCGCCGCATTCCAGCGAGCCGTGCATGGCGCCGCAGGCGCCGGCCTCACTCTGCATCTCCACCAGCTTGACGGGATGGCCGAACATGTTCTTCATGCCGTTGGCCGCCCAGACGTCCACGTGCTCCGCCATGGGGCTGGAGGGTGTGATTGGGTAGATCGTTGCTACCTCGGTAAACGCATAGCTTGCGTACGCGGCGGCTTCATTGCCGTCCATGGTTTTCTTTTTCATAAGATCCCCGCTCATTCCTTTCAAATAAACTAATGAAACTTTACCTCGTTAACAGAGCACATGTCTCCATTTCGTTATTATACACCACAAAAACAATAAAGTCAATTTCGATACAAAGGAATTGTGTGATCCGAAAAGAAAACCCGGCAAAAACCGGAAGCCTTCAAATGAAATAAACCGTCCTGCGGAAAAAGACACCGCCAGACGGAGAACCGATCTTTCTAAAACCGCCCTACGGAAAAAGCCACCGTCTGACGGAAAAAGCACCGCCAGACGGGAAGAAGCGCACCGCTTGACGAAAAACCGCCTGACGGAAAAGCCGCCGCCAGACGGAGAACCGATCTTCCTAAAACCGCCCTACGGAAAAAGCCGCCGTCTGACGGGAAAAGCACCGCCAGACGAAAAAGAAAAAAGAATCGCCTGTCGGAAAATAATTCTTGACAAATAAGCACTCTTCGATTATAATAACGCATGCGTCCGGACGATTAGCTCAGCTGGTAGAGCATCCGCTTGACGTGCGGAAGGTCGCAGGTTCGAGTCCTACATCGTCCACCACAATCCCGGCTTCTTCGGAAGCCGGGTTTTCCTCTTTTATGGGTGAAAAACTGGCGTTTTGCTTGCTTTTCAGCGTGTTTTTCAACTTTTCAGTGTATTTTTCTGTGAGGTTCGCCGGCCCTTGACAACTTGCTTTTTGGGGTTGACCTTCACGGTTGACCTTTACAGGGTAACACGAGGCGGTAAAACCCGTGATTTTACGGCAGTTCTGGGCACTCCCGTTTTCCCTTTATTTTCAGAAGCTGACTGCGCTCGGAAGCCCCGGCTGAGCGTAAACATTCTGGATAAAACTCTCCAGCCTGTTCGCACTGTTGATCTGCATCTGGCGGGATACATGACCGTATACCTCCAGCGTAAACGCCGCGGTGGCATGTCCCAGATTCTCCTGAAGCGTCTTGATGTCCACCCCGCTCTCGATGCACGCCATAGCGTAGGTGTGCCGAAGATCATGCACCCTGGCATTTGGCGCACCGATCTTCTTTGCCAGCCGTTTAAAGCAGTCGTAAACGGTTCTGCTGGAGAGATAGCCGCCGGTGGGGTTTGTAAACACCATTCCGCAGTTCTGCCAGGACAGGCCCTGCTCCTTTCGAAGACATTCCTGCCGCTGCCATTGGAGGGCAAACAGCTTGGCAACGCTGGGAGCCATGGGGATGTACCGCTTCTTTCCGTTTTTAGGCGGAACAATCAAATACTCTCCGCCGGTTTTGTGCTCCCGCTGGAGCTGCTGCTTTACCAAAATGGTCTGATGCGCAAAGTCCACACAGCTCCAGGGAAGTCCAAGAAGCTCGCCCTCCCGCATCCCGGTGAACAGTGCGATCTGATACAGGTACTCATGGGGATGCCCCGGAAGCAGCTGCAGAAGCGCTTTCATCTGATCGGCACTGAGGGGGTTGATTTCCTTCTTCACCACACGAGGCAGCACGCAACTGTCGGTTGGATTGGCCTTCAGCAGGCCATTCTTAACTGCCTGCTGGAGCGCCTTGTGAAGGATTCCGTGGACATTCTTTACCGACTTGGCACAGATCGGCTTTCGGTCATCCACCGTGGGCTGATGAAGCTCATTGTAAAACTTCTGGATCATGTGGCCGGTGAGTTTTTCCAGCTTCACAGTGCCGAGATGCGGCACGATATAAAGCTGGATACTCTCGCGATAGAGCTGTGCAGTGGAAGGCTTGACTCCAAACAGGTAATCCTTCTGCCACTCTTCCAGCCATTGGGAAAGCAGCATATTACTGGGTTCCACATGGGTCCCCTTGTCGATTTCCGTGGTAATCTCGCGCAGTTTCTGCGCAACCTCCTTCTGCGTTTTGCCGTTCAGCGTGTGCTGGATCTGCTTGCCGGTAACAGGATCATAGCCCATAGAGTATCGGGCTTCCCAGTAGGTATAGGTCTTCCCGTTGCGCTTTTTTACCGTTTTTTTACGAATTGTCCCCGCACCCTGTGCGGAGCGCTTGGTTTTGCTATATGGCATAAAGCCTCCTTTCCAGCCATACAGCAGGCATATTCCAATTATATTATACCGACAGCAGGGCTGATTTACAACTTATTCCGACGCTTTTCGCAGATAAACTTCCAGAGCTTCCTTTGGAATCCGGTAGGTACGGCCAATTCTGACGCTCCGGATCTGGCCGGAGCGCACCAGCTCATAGGCAGTGTTCCGCCCAACCCTCAAAATTGGGATCAATTCCTCCACCTTGTACGCAAGAGGGAGGTTTTTTGTTTCTAAACAATGTTCTGACATGACAGCCTCCTATAGAGAAATTTTGTTTGGTTACGCCTGATGCCCGGCGAATGGGCACATAGAAATCTCATCTCCCCGTCTCTCCGACCGGGCCGCGTTGGGCGGAAGTATCATTATACCCCACGGAAACGTCTTCGCGTTGCACGGGTGCCGCCCGCGCATGAGTGCTCTTGCTCCTGCTGGCACAGGAGAGATAGCCGCTCAGCTTCCAGGGAACGATCAGGTCTCTGAATTTACCTACGATTATTTTTTGCGAAAATGGACACCCATGGGGATTTTTTAAAAAATTTTGTACCGAGGGAGCTGTCAGAGAATAAACTTGGAAATGTTCAGCGCGATATGTATCATCAGATATTGCCGAAGATCCTCATCCGGTTTTCCGTTCAGCATCGAATAGTGATTGATCAGGGGCATATAGAGCTCCAGTAGTGTTTCCAGGTCCTTGTGCCTGCCCGCAACAGCTCCCTCCAGCACGCCTCGGAATTCTTTATCAGACAGTTTCACAGTGTATCCTCCCTTCCCTCCAGCATTTTTCGAAGCGACTGTAATGCCCGCTGCTTGACTTTGTGTACATAGTTTACGGAGCAGTGAAGAACCTTTGCAATCTCCTCTGGCTTCATCTCGTCAACAAACAGCATCCTGAGAACCTTCTGCCTCTGCAGAGATAAAGAAAAGAACGCCTTTGCAAGGCGCTCTTCTTCAAACTCAAATTCGGACTGCTGGACAGCAAAGCTGTCCTCTGTGGCAAGCTGATCCTCGGACACGTCTTCCATTGAAACAGTCTTCACCTGCCTTTCCTGTTGCCGGACATAATCAATCTTGGCTCGCCGCAATACTGTGGCGAGCCAAGACGTAAATCGCGACCGGAGTCTGCTGTCTTCGTGACCAGTATTCAGTTTTTCCATACGCATACCTCCTGCGGGGCATGCGCACACCGGGAGTAAGTGAGATTCACACACCCCGGCTTGTGTAGTTGATTATTTGGACACAATGAATCTGTTGTTATTCATAATGAACAACAACCCATTCAAGATCTCCCAATAAAACAACAAATACACCTGCTTTTCTGCAACATCCAATAGAAAAACTCCATGATTTCATAGAATATCCCTTTTGAAGATCATCCTGAGCAATTTTGCAGCTACTTTTATTATCTTCTGACATCTCTTGCAAAAAGCCCGTCTGCACACCGGTTGATGCACAGACGAGCTTCTTTGATTTCGCGTCAATTCCCTGAATTCTTTTTTCTTTGCTATTATGGTCCTGCCAATTTTATGGGCAAACAACACGACTCGTTATTATTTTTCTGGTATCGCTGCCGTTGGCGTCTCTCGCAATAAAAATCACCGTACAATAATACGTGTTTCCCGAAGTCAAATTAAGTGTATATTCTCCAACGTGAAACCAAGTGTTGGAATCAAGCAACCCGTTTGATGTGGAGCCCCAAATAGTGCTGTGAATTGATCCGTCGTTGTTTCGGACAAATATGCCAAATACTCCGACGCTGTCCATATACCCGGTTGCAATCACCTCAAATTCCACTTCGAGCTTCCCGGATGTGCCAGTGGCATATAATTCTGCGCTGTACATATTCAAATAGCTGCTTGATCTTTCGTCGCCCGGATCATCTCCTGTCGCAAAGACAGAAAACGGGACAAACGATATGACCATCGCAAAAGCAAGGAATACGCATAATAATCTTTTGTTCATTCTCAATTTACTCCAATTGATGCAATAGTAGTTTGTAATGCTTCACAGGATTCAAAGTTCAAGAGGGATACCGCATAACGCCCGTCTGACCAAACTCCCGACCAGCCGGAGTCGTTTTCAAAAAGGTAGAACGCCCTGCCATTTGACGTATAAATCTCTGCGGATTGCGCATTCTTTTCCCATTCTGCCTTGTCAATTAACCTTGTGTCCAAGTGTTCCTCAATAGAGACTTGTATCATGCGACTATCTTTTTTCGCAGCAATCCCGACGATTTTCATTCGGCTAGTAGTTGCCTTTTCCACTTCTACGACAGTGTACCCATCTGGCAGCCAAACTGGTGCAAGGGAAACAGGAAGGTCAAGCTCATCCAGAGCTGCCTTGATCTCCGGCGTTGGTCCTTTTTCTTCTGCTGGAATGGATTTTGTTCCAGAATCATAATGGAAAACAGAGTCGGTCCAAGAGGCGAGTCGCCCAAACACATTGATCCCAGCTGCTTGGACAGCTATCATAGTTCCCAGAAGCGCAATAACAGTTGCCGCGGCGACCAGTAGATATCTTGCCACGGTTTTTGTTGACTTTTTTGGGTGTTCAACCTTAGCGGTCTGCGAAAGGATCGAACGGGAGGCATCATCCACTTCCTGCGGGATTGTGATCTCACCGGTATCAAAAGCCTTCTCTGCCTCTGGAATATCATCCTTCAGTTCCTCAAGTTCCTGTCTCCGTTTATCCATTTCCCTTTTCATCTCCTTTCTCAGACTTTAGACCAATCGCCTTGGCACGGTCTCTGGCGCGACAAAGCAGCATGCGGACACTGTTCGGCTTACAGCCGACTGCTGCCGCAATCTCTTCTTCGTTCAGGCCGAGAATGTACTTAGATTGCAGGATAAGTTGGTCACGGGGTGAGAGCTGATCCAGAAGGGCTTTTACCGTTTGCTTCGTCGCTTCCTTCTCGAGTTCAAGCTCAGCGCTCTTTTCGTCTACCGCCGCTGCAATAAACGGCTGATCGATTGGTAGAAGCGTCGCTCTGCTTTCTTTCTTTGCGTAATTGATATATAGCCGTCTAATAGCTACAACAATATAAGCATCGATTTTGCAACAGTCATCAAATCATTGGCAAGGTGAGGATCATGGCATTCCCGAAACGCAACGTAGTACATTGTTTTCTTGTGGTTTTCATAGAGCGTTTCCATGAACGTCCGTTCTTCCTCAGTTAGCCGGTTGATTTCTCTCTTTTTTCTCATGAGGCCAAACCCTTCCAATAAGTTTAATTACATATGTAAAACACTGGAAAAACTAATATAGTTCTTTCAGCAATCGTACAGAAAACAGTCGCCGATGACATGAATGCATCCTGTCATCGGCGCAATTGGTTTCTGCACTCTATTTCAGATGGACGCTGCGGCGTGCTGAATGATGATTGCTGCCGCTTTTATGGCTGATTCAGAAATCTCTCATTTGTTCGCAGTGTCTCCAACGCCGCTTTGCAAAGACCGCTAATCACGTGCAGCTCATAGGGCGAGCACTTTGAAAGGACCTGTTGGACGTCATTCTCTAATTGTGGACGAGCGCTAACCAGATTGTCAGCTAAAAGGTTATCCACAGAGACAGACAAAGCATTTGCGATGCTTACCAATGCCGTTAAGCTAACCTTTGTGGTCCCGGTTTCAATGTTGCTCATGTGAGAGACGGATAAAGAAACGTTTTCCGCAAGCTGCTCCTGCGTCAAATCCGCTTTGATTCTGGCAATCTTGATTCGCTTTCCGATTGCTTTATAATCTAACTCCATATAATATGCTCCATCCGATTTTTTACTATTGTAACTACGGAAAGAAAATATTATAATAGTCTATAACAATATATTACGGCTATAATGATAGTCCTATATATTTTTGTTTTCTCTAATAAATCATCGAGGGCCTGCCCTGAAAAGGACAAGCCCTCGATTCAAGAAAACGTTACTTAAGCTGTTGTATTTTCTTTGCAAATACAAACCGGAGAAAGAAAACGATCGATTTATGTTGCAAAACGACGCATTTAAATATTATTATATAATGTGGGAGTTTGAAAAAGGAAGTGATTTTTCATGTCACTATATTTGTTTGGACCACTCATCAAACAGCGGCGAGAAGAATTGGGGTACACGCAGGA
This sequence comes from Oscillospiraceae bacterium, assembly GCA_902767915.1. GTDB lineage: Bacteria > Bacillota > Clostridia > Oscillospirales > Oscillospiraceae > JAFRPC01. Next base: position 38,039 of record CACXJE010000029.1, read on the forward strand.
AGACTTAGCGGATGGCATTTGCTCCGTTCCAACGCTGTCCAGAATAGAAAACGGCGAGCGCCTTCCCAACAAACGGCATAGCGAAATGCTCTTGCAGAGACTCGGATATTCAGACAGCATAATCATCAATTATGTTGATGAAAAAACGCTCAAGTTACATGAGTTGAAATATAGTATTCGCCATGCAGTTATGTGCAATCAACTAAGCCTTGCCCGTTCTCTTTTAGATCAGTTCGTTTCCATGTCTTCTTGCGATGATCCGATTTCCCAGCAATTCATCATCTTGTATCAAACGATCTTGTCCAGTGACAAGAGTAATCAAG
>CACXJE010000030.1 GCA_902767915.1 Oscillospiraceae bacterium
GACCAGGCATCAGGCCCGCTCGGTAGCGGCGATCATCGATCGCCACGGGCACCCGCTCCGACCAGGCATCAGGCCCGCTCGGTAGCGGCGATCATCGATCGCCACGGGCGCCCGCTCCGACCAGGCATCAGGCCCGCTCGGTAGCGGCGATCATCGATCGCCACGGGCACCCGCTCCGACCGGGCATCAGGCCCGCTCGGTAGCGGCGATCATCGATCGCCACGAGCGCCCGCTCCGACCAGGCAACAAGCCCGCTCGGTAGCGGCGATCATCGATCGCCACGGGCACCCGCTCCGACCAGGCATCAGGCCCGCTCGGTAGCGGCGATCATCGATCGCCACGGGCACCCGCTCCGACCAGGCATCAGGCCCACTCGGTAGCGGCGATCATCGATCGCCACGGGCGCCCGCTCCGACCAGGCACCAGGCATCAGGCAGTCAGCAGTCATTCCGAGCCGGTGCGCACACCGGCGTGGGAATCTCCCGGGATTGGCATCGAGATTGCCACGGGCCGTTCCGGCCCTCGCAATGACAAACAGATTGCCGCGGGGCGTTCCGGCCCTCGCCATCACAAATACAAACTCTTGAAAGGAGAAAACACCATGATCCCCTTTGAACATTATCAGCAGAGCGCGGACTACCTCCGCAGCAGAATCGGCGGCTTCCAGCCGGAAATCCTGATGATCCTGGGCTCCGGCCTGGGACAGTTCGGCGAGCGGGTGGAGGAGCCTATCTTCGTACCCTATCCCGAGATCCCCCATTTCCGCCACTCCACCGCGCCGGGCCACAAGGGCCGCTTCGTCTTCGGCACCCTGGCAGGGAAGAAGGTGGCGGTCATGCAGGGCCGGATCCACCTCTATGAGGGCTACACCCCCGAGGAGGCGGTCTACGGGGTCCGGGTGATGAAGCTCCTGGGGGTGAAGACCATGATCGTCACCAACGCCGCCGGAGCCGTCAACACGGCCTACAAGCCCGGGGAAATCACCCTGATCTCCGACCACATCCTGCTCTTCCCCAAGACCCCTCTCACCGGCCCCAACGACGACCGGTTCGGCGTCCGCTTCCCGGATATGTCCAGGATCTACACCCCCGCGCTGCGGGAGCTGGCCAAAAATGCCGCCAAGGAGGTGGGGGTCCACCTGAACGAGGGCGTCTATATGTACTTCCCCGGGCCCCAGTATGAGACCCCGGCGGAGATCCGGGCAGCCCGGATCCTGGGGGCGGATATGGCGGGCATGAGCACGGTGCCCGAGGCCATTGCGGCCCGGCACTGCGGCATGGAGGTGCTGGGCTTCTCCCTGGCCACCAACATGGCGGCGGGCATTTTGGAGCAGCCCCTGACGGAGGAGGAGGTTCTGGAGACCGGCGAGGCCTGCAAGGAATCCTTCGGCAGGCTGATGCTTCGAATTCTGGAAACCATGTAGCGGCGCACAGTGTGCGCCACCGAACAGGAGGAACGGCTATGATCAAACGCAGACAGGAAATGAAAACCGAGCCCCGGTTCCAGGTGAAGGGCGGCCGGGGCGGCTATGAGTCCACCCATATTTTCACCACCGCCGAGGTGGACAAGGTCAATCTCTTCGCGGTGAACACCCTGCCGCCCGGCAGCTCCATCGGGGTCCATCCCCACACCACCGAGGGAGAGGCCTACGTGATCCTCCGGGGGCAGGCCACGGTCACCGAGGACGGGCAGGACTACCTGCTGGGCCCCGGGGACGCGGAATACTGCACCGGCGGCCACAGCCACGGCATCGCCAACGACGGCGACGAGACCCTGGCCTTCCTGGCCATCATCATAAAATAACGCAAAAAAGCGCTCCATGGAACTCCATGGAGCGTTTTTTCAGCGTGTCATCATTGGGGGCGGACCAGGGAGAAGGGATTCGGGAACAGGGACCAGGACGCCGCAAAAAACCTCCCCTAACGTTGCCGAAGGCGACTTTAGGGGAGGGGGACCATGCGAAGCATGGTGGAGGGGTGCCCGGTGAATGAATAGTGAATAATTTAGGAGTTTTGCAAATTGCCATTTGCAAAACACAATACTGGTTATCGGCTTAACGCAGCAAATACACCGTAGGGACGCGCACGCGTGCCCTTTATGGGGATTGCTCGTCCGCTCACAACACATACTGCAGCATAAGCGAAAGCACGATTTTGAGCCCGGGCTGCAGACTGTCCAGGGCGATCCACTCCTCCCGGGTGTGGGCCAGGCCGCCCCGGACGGTGCCGATGGTGTTGGCCGGGATCCCCAGGGACAGAGGGATGTTGCTGTCGGTGGAGGCGGCGCAGAAGTCGGGCTCTCTGCCGCAGAAGGTGCGGATCACCTCGGCGGATCGGGCGGTAAAATCCGCCAGAGCCTCCGGATCCACGGGCCCGTTGCCGGGGCGGATCCCCAGCAGCTCCACGGTCAGCTCGCCGCCCAGCCCCTTGCAGCCCTCCACCGTCCGGAAAAAGGCCTGCTCCATCTGCCGGAGGCAGTCCTGGGAGGTGGACCGGAATTCATAGAGCATCGAGGCCTCCTGGGCGATGGAGTTCACCGTGGTGCCGCCCTCGAACCGGCCCACGTTGTAGGTGGTGGGGGCCTCCCGGGGCGGCTGGAGCTTGTACAGCGCCTCCACCAGCCGGCAGAGGATCTCAATGGCATTGGCCTGGCCGAAATCCTTGAAGGAGTGGCCGCCCCGGGTCCTGCAGGTAATCCGATAGCGCTGGGAGCCCACCGCGCATTGGATGCACTGGGGCATATCGCAGTCGAAGGAGTAGAAGCCCCGGATCCGGTCTCCGAAGGCGGCAAAAAGCGCCTTGGTTCCCGCCAGGTTGCCCAGACCCTCCTCGCAGGCGTTGGCCACGATCAGAAATCCGACCCTTCCCTCCAGATCCCGCTGCAGCAGGTATCTGGCCGCCAGCATCAGATTCACCAGGTTTGCGGTGTCGTCTCCGATGCCCGGGGCCGCCAGGATCCCGGCCTCCTCCCGCATGGGCAGGGGCTCCGTGTCCGGGAAGACCACGTCCGTGTGGGCGGCAAAGACGATCAGATCCCCATCCTGGGGGCCGATCCTGCAAATCACGTTTTTCGCTTCGTCAATCGTCACGTCCCGGGCCCCGTTTTTCAGGAACCAGTCTTTGCAGAAGGCCGCCCGCTGCTCCTCCTGCCCGGTGGGGGCGGGGATCCGCCCCAGGGTCCGCAGCAGCTCCAGCTGCTCCGGATAAACGGCCTCGGCATATTCCTCCGCCAGTTGTTGGATGGTTTGGTTCATATCCTGCCTCCGAAGGAAGCCGGCTGCTCCGGGAAATAGCCCGCGGAGCAGCCGGCCGCGTTTGCATTATACCCCGTAGACAAAGGCCCGGTCATGGGCACAGTGAAGGGCGTCGTAGATCTGGCCCGGACGGGCGGTGTCGCCCACCAGGATCAGCTTGTCGTCAAAGGCGGCCCGGAAGGCCTCGTAGTCCGGCCGTTCGGCCCGGACGCCCATGGCCAGGATCACGGTCCCGGCAGGGATCGCTGCTTCCTCTCCGGTCTTGGTGTCCTTGACGGTGACGCCGGTATCGGTGAGGGCGGTGAGCTGCCTGCCCTTGGCAATCATACCGCCGTTCTTCATGATTTCCTGGACCAGGTGCATGGTGACGCTGGGATAGAGATTGCCGCCCACCTTGTCCAGCATTTCCACCACCGTGACCTTGTGGGTTCCGGCCAGGGTCTCGGCAGTTTCCAGACCGGTGACGCCGCCGCCGATGATGACCGCGTCGCCCCTGACCTCCGCCTTGCCGGCCAGCACGTCCTCGGCGGTAACGGCCTTCTCAATGCCGGGGATGTTGGGCCGAATGGGTCTGCCGCCGGCTGCCATGAACACAGCCTCGGCGCCGGTGGCCAGGACAGCCTCCGGGGTGGCGGGGGTGTTCAGCCGGATCTCGACGCCGGCCTTGGCCAGCTGAGCCTCCAGCGTGTCGATGAACTCGGACAGCATTCCCTTGCAGGGGGGCACCGCCGCCAGCGCAACCGTGCCGCCGATGCGGTCCTTGGCCTCGAAGAGCACCACCTTGAAGCCCCGCTTGGCCAGGGTCAGAGCGGCTTCGCAGCCCGCAGGGCCGCCGCCGATGACAGCCACGGTGCGGCCGGCGCCGTTCTTTACCAGCTTTTCGTCGCCCCACGCAAACTCCCGGCCCAGCACCGGGTTCAGGGTGCAGCCCAGGGGCAGGCCGTCGTTGAGAATGCGGAAGCACTCCATGCAGCCCAGGCACTTGCGGATCAGCTGATCCTCGCCCTTCTTCGCCTTGTTGGCCCACTCGGGGTCCGCCAGGTTGCCGCGGGCGATGCCCACGAAGTCGGCAAAGCCCTCCTCCAGCAGCTGCTCGGCCACGGCGGGATGCTTGATGTTGCAAACCGCGATGACGGGGATGGAGACCGCCTTGCGGATGTTGGCGGCCAGGTGCTTCTTCCAGCCCTCCTGGAAGTAGTTGGGCTCGATGATGGTGGCGCCGGAGTCATAGGTGCCGCAGCTGACGTTGATATAGCAGACGCCCAGCTTCTCAAAGTACTTGGCCTGGGCGATGGCGTCCTCCTCCGTGATGCCGTCCTCCAGGTAGTCGCTGCCGTTGAGACGGATGCCGATGGGGAACTTGGGCCCGCAGTAGGCCCGGATGCCCAGGATGATCTCGGTGGCAAAGCGCATCCGGCCCTCAAAGCTGCCGCCGTATTTGTCGGTCCGCTTGTTGGTGTGGGGGGAGAGGAACTGGCTCACCAGATAACCGTGGGCGCCGTGGATCTCCACGCCGTCCACGCCGGCCTTCTGGGCGATGACTGCGCCGAAGACGAACTTCTTCACCAGACCCTCCACCTCCTCGGTGGTCAGGGCTCTGGGCTGCTCGCCGATGACCTTGCAGGTCACGTCGGAGGCGGAAACCGGCTGCTTGCCGCCGATCAGACGGCTGGGGGTCTGGTTGCCGGGGTGGTGGAGCTGGACAAAGAGCTTGGTGTCATAGGCGTGGAGGGTTTCCGCCAGTCGGGAGAGCTGACCCACCACATGGGTGTTGGTGACAGAGAGCTGATTTGGGGTGCCAACGCCGGTCTCATCGTCGATCCGGGTGATTTCGGTGATGATCAGGCCTGTGCCGCCCTTGGCCCGGTCGGCGTAATACTTGATCATCCGGGGGCCGGCCTCACCGGAGGGCTCCGCCAGAGAGCAGCCCATGGCGGGCATGACGATGCGGTTTTTCAGCTCCAGATTGGCGATTTTGCCGGGGGCAAACAGTTTTTCGTAGAACATAGTCATTCTCCTTTATAAAAAATGATTTATATGGGATTTCTGTCGTAGGATACCAGATACCGGACATTTTCCGGGCAGGGGAGACCGGGATCGGCCTCCAGGAACCGGCCGTGGATGCCGGCCTCCTGCAAGGCCAGGTCGAAATGGGCCAGGAAGATGCCCACGTCCACCTGCTGGATGTCCCCCAGGGGGCTGTCCTTCATGGACCGGGCCTCATAGAAATGGACGGCGTCGCCGGCCCGGACGGCCCGCCAGGGCTGCTTGTTGGCGGCGGAGGGGGCCCATCTGGCCAGCTCCAGCGCCCGGGTATAGATCCCGGCTGCGGATTCCGTCAGCCCCTTGTCAAAGGCGCCGTCGAAGAACAGGGCCTCAAAGGGCAGCCGGGTGTCGGCCTTGATGCCCTTTCGCATCATAGACTCCCGGAGTGACCGCCTGGCAGCCGGATAACCGATGGGGCTGGCCACCGGGAGCACCTGGTTTTCTGTCAGCTCCATGGCCTTCTCAAAGGCGGCCCGGTTCAGGGTGGCGGCCAGCATCACGGTGCCCAGGCCCAGAGACCGGGCAAAGAGGCAGGCGGCCTCAAAGCTGTAGCCGAAGCCCAGCTCAAAGAATTTGCCCTTTGTCACCTTGGCGGCCAGGTAGGTGTCGGCCCCCAGGATGACGGGGCTGGTGAGCCCGTGGGCTTTGGCGTCCAGCAGCCGGAATTCCACCGGAACGCCAAAGGGATTCTGCATTTCCGACAGGAAGCCCTCCAGGGCGGCCCGATCCTCGGGCCGGATGGGTCTTCCGTCGAAGGTCCGGACGCTCTTCCGGGCCTGCATCATTTCAGTCGCGGGAAAGTTCATAGGCACAGCTCCTTTTTCAGTTCGTCGGCTGCTTCCCCCCGGGCGGCGGCTTCTTTGGCCAGCGCCTCCCGGATCCGGGCGGCCACGGTCCGGTCCGCCGGGAGCCAGGGCAGGTCCTCCAGGGACTCCGGCCCCACCCAGCGGGCGGCCTCATGCTCCTTGAGCTTCAGCTCTCCGGCGGCCACGGCGGCCCAGAAGCAGTCCATGTGCAGGTGAAAGCCCGGGTAGTCGGCGTCCACGGTGACGAGCAGGTCGCCCACATGGATCTCCACGTCCAGCTCCTCCCGGATCTCCCGCCGCAGGGCGGCCTGGGGGGTCTCGCCGGGCTCGAGCTTTCCTCCGGGGAATTCCCAGGAATCCTTATAGTCCCCGTACCCCCGCTGGGTGGCGAAGACCCGGTCGCCTTCCCGGAGGATGGCGCAAACAACGTGTATGGTTTTCATGGATCTCCTCGCTTGTATCAATGGGCCTCCAGCAGCCAGGCGAAGGCTCTGGCGGTCCGGAGCTCCGGCTCCCGGAAATGGTTTCCGGGGTTCCATTCCAGAACACAGTCCGTGCCCCGGCCGGAGAGCAGGTCGTGAATCTCCCGGATCCGTTGGCCCACCGTGGCCATGCGGGGATTCCGGGTCTTTTCCTCCCGGTCTCCCAGGCTCAGATACACCCGGCCGGCCCGGATCGGGTGCGCACACAGGTAAGCAGAAAAGTCCGGGAACCAAACGGAGGGGGAGGCTGCTGCGACGCCGGAAAATACGGCGGTCTGGGCCGCTGCCCAGAGGGCAAAAAGCCCCGCCAGGGAGTAGCCCCCCAGGAAATAACGTTTGCTTTTGTCGCCGCAGAGAGGCAGCAGCCGTTCCAGGGTTTCGGCGGCGCCGCCCCCGAAGGCCTCCCTGCCGAAAACCGGCGGGGCCTGCCAGGGGGAGAGCTCCCGGTTCCAATCCTCAATCTTAACGGCGATCAGCCGGAAATCATCGGCGGTCAGCCGGGAGAGAGCTTGGACCTGGGCTTCGATGCCGGACAGATCGTGGTCGTCCACCGGCTGGATCAAAACGTCTGCTGCGGCGGGATTGCCGTATTCAAAGGTCCGCATCCCTCAGGCCTCCCGGATCCGCTTGCCGGTGATGTGCTCCGGGACCAGGGCGAACATACAGGTCACAGGCCCCACCCGGCGGATCTCGTCGGCGATATAGGCCTCGTCCTCGGTGAATTTCCGGGAGAGCCTGGCGGAGATATCATAGATCACGTTCCGGTCCTCGATGAACTCCACCCGGCCGAAGACGATCACGCTGCGAAACCGCAGGGCCCAGTCGCCGGGATCCCGGCTGCCCGGGTCGCAGACGCAGAAGGAGGCCTTGTCGCAGCCCCGGAGGGCGTCGATCTTGTGACCCTTAGGGCCGCTGTGGAAGTAGAGCTTGCCGTCGGCCTCGTTGTAATAGTGGTTCAGGGGCATCCCATAGGGATAGCCCTCGTCTCCCAGTACAGAGAGCACCCCCCGCTTCTCGGTTTTCAGCAGGTCGATGCATTCCTCCCGGGAAAGCTGCTGCTTTGCCCGTGTGACGGTTCGAAACATTCGTATGCCTCCTTCTGGATAAGCCTGCATGGGCAGGAACGCTGCGGGTTCCGGTTAAATGAGGATCCCGCTGCAGTGGTCGATTTCGTGCTGGATGATCTGGGCGGTCCAGTCCGTAAAGGTCTTGAGCCGGACCTGGAGCTGCTCGTTCTGGTAGCGGACCTTGATGGACCGATACCGGACCGCGGTCCGCAGTCCCTCCAGAGACAGGCAGCCCTCCTGGGTCTCATACCGGCCGGAGGCCTTGACGATCTCCGGGTTCAGCATCACCAGATCGCTGCCCTGGTTGTCAAAGACGATGATCCGCACCGCGGAGCCGATCATGTTGGCCGCCATGCCCACGCAGCTTTCCCGGTGGGCCCGCAGGGTGTCCAGCAGGTCCCGGGCAATGGGCAGATCCTCCCGGGTTGCGGGCCGGGATTTCTGCCGGAGAAAGATGGGATCCCGAACAATTTCCCGTACCATGCCCCTCACCTCGCTTCCCGGGGCTGCCGGAGGAAGAGACCCTCCGACATTGCCAAGGGGCGGATCAGCTCCAGCAGCTCCGCCGAGGGGTGATAGAGGGTCAGATTCAGGTCGTCCTCGTCCAGGGTCAGCAGGGCCTCCGCCTCCGGCAGAAGCACCAGCAGGGCAGCGGGCCTGCGCCCGGTGAGACAGGTGAAGACCCGGTCGGCCAGCTCCTCGGGGGACGGAGCCTCCAGCGTCTGTTCGGTGTCCGGCCAAAACAGGCGCAGGGGCTGGTAGCAGTAGAGCTTCAAGAGAAACCGCACCACCCGGTGGGCCAGGGCCTCCCGGTGGGGGCCCCGCAGCAGGTATTGCTCCACCGCGAAATATTTCCCGCGGCTGTCGGCAGGGACCTGTCGGGGCAGGGGATCAATGACCCAGCAGGGTTGTTCAAAATAGTCTTCGATGGTCATAGAAGTACCTCAGAGTTGATCATTCAGAACCGTCAGCACCGCAAAGCTCACCAGCAGGCCCAGCAGGATCAGCCCCTGCTTGACCCGGTGCTGGGTCAGCAGCCCCACGAATTCCCGGACGGCGGCGTTGGGCCAGAAGTACCATTTGGACCGGCAGCCCATGCCCAGCGCCCGCATCTTGACCCGGCGGGCCTTGAGGCCGGAACGGAACACGTGATAGTTGGTGGTGGAAAAGGCGATCTTCCCCTCCGGGTTCACCGCCAGGATCTTTGCCTTTGAGAAGGCCATGTTCTCGGCGGTGTCGGTGGACCGGTCCTCCAGGAGCATCCGCTCCGCAGGGACCCCCTGCTCCGCCAGATACCGGGCCATAGCTTCCGCCTCGGAGACCCGCTCGTCCGGTCCCTGTCCGCCGGAGAGGACGAAAAGCGGCGCCTTGCCGGTCTCTGCCTCCTGGGCCCGGGCAAAGGCCAGGGCCCGGTCCAGCCTGCCCCGCAGCAGGGGCGTGGGACTGCCGTCCTTCCGGATGGCGCAGCCAAGGACGATCAGAAAGTCCCTGTCCCTGGCGGGCTCATAGCGAGCGGCGATGGCGTCGGCCACCATGGTGCCCAGCATCATGCACTCAAAATAGAGATAGATCGCTGCCGCCAGATTGGTCAGCAGATCGTGGAGCATCACCTGGGTCTGAGAGCGGGAGCCATAGTAGTCCCAGACGTAGATCAGAACCTCCCCGCCGATCAGCAGCACCGCCAGCAGGATCCCCAGCAGATTCACCGGCCGGAAGCCCTCGTGGCGGATCAGCGACAGATTGGAGACCGCCAGGGCCAGGGAGAAGATCAGCAAAAAGGGGAAGGTGCAGCGCATAAAGGTCTTGGCGGAGTTCAGAAGCCGGAAAACGAGCCTGCTGCGGAAATCCGCCTGGGGCAGCCCGCCCAACTCATAATACAGCAGGAGATAGGTCAGAGCGATGAACAGCGTGAACAGGCCGAAGCCGAAATAGATGATGGTGTTGTAGGAATAGAGATTGTAGCGCATCTGCAGGAAGAAGGCCCGGATCAGCAGGGCCGTCACCGCCAGAAAATACAGCGCCAGCAGCAGACAGCTGAGCCGCAGCTCCCGCTGACCGCCGAAGCCCAGCAGCGGGACCATGACAGCCAGCATGACGGCTGTCAGGATCGTCAGGCTGTAGAGCTTCGGCTTTTTATGCAGGGTGTCCAGCTTCAGATTCATGGCTGCTCCTTACGCTTTCCGGCCCGGGACAGGTTGAACAGATAAATAAGGAAGAAAGCCGCCGCGACGAACAGCCCCAGGGGACGGGCGATCTTCCCGCTGAGGGTGAAGCCCTCCTCGGCGGTGAGAATGTAGGTTGTGCTTACGGCCGTCATAAAGGCGGCAGGCAGAGCCGTCAGCAGGGAGCCGAACCGATAGGCTCCCTTTTTGAGCAGGTATGCCGTGCAGACCCACAAAGCGATCATGGCCAGCGTCTGGTTGCTCCAGGAGAAGTAGCGCCAGAGGATCTGGAAGCCGTTATCGTTCACGATGGCAAACCAGGTCAACAGCCCTCCCACCAGCAGCAGGGGAAGGGTGATCAGCAGCCGGTTCTTGATGGACTTCTGCTCCAGATGGAGGGCCTCAGCCAAAATCAGCCGGGCGCTGCGGAAGGCGGTGTCGCCGGAGGTGATGGGGCAGATCACCACGCCTGCCACGGCCAGCACCCCGCCGAAGGCCCCCAGAACCCCGGTGGAGATTTCATAGACCACATTGGATGCGCCGCCCTTGAGGGCTTCGTTCAGCAGCCGGGTGGTTCCGTAGAAGGAGACCCCCGCCGCGGCCCAGACCAGGGCGATCACAGATTCGCTGATCATCGCGCCGTAGAAGATTTTCCGGCCCTGCTTTTCGCTGGTGATGCACTTTGCCACCATGGGGGACTGGGTGGCGTGGAAGCCGGAAATCGCTCCGCAGGCTACGGTGATGAACATATAGGGCCAGACCGGCGTGCCGGCCGGATGGAGATTCTCCAGCCGCAGCTCCGGAATGGCGTACTTCCCGCCGGAGAACAGGATCCCGCCGATGACTGCGCCGGCCATCACGAGCAGCAGCACGCCGAACACCGGATAGAGCTTGCCGATCAGCTTGTCGATGGGCAGCAGGGTGGCCAGCAGATAGTAGACCAGAATCACCACGGCCCAGAAGGTGCCGTTCATCCAGCCGGGGGTCAGCTTGGCCAGCAGGCCCGCGGGACTGGTGACGAACACCACGCCGCACAGCACCAGCAGCACCGCCGAGAACACCCGCATGCCCCATTTTGCGGCCCTGCCCAGGTAGAGTCCCGAAAGCTCCGCGATGGAGGCGCCCCCGTGCCGGGAGCTGATCATGCCGGACATATAGTCATGTACCGCGCCGCCTAAAATGGAGCCCAGCACGATCCACAGGAATACCACCGGCCCGAACACCGCACCCATCAGGGCCCCGAAGATGGGGCCGGTGCCGGCAATGTTCAGCAGCTGGATCAAAAAGGCCTTCCAGGGCTTCATAGGCACGCAGTCCACGCCGTCGTTGACGGCGACGGCGGGGGTGGGCCGGTCGTCCGGCCCGAAGATCTTTTCGGCCACCCGTCCGTAGACCAGGTAACCGATGAGCAAAACAGCGAAGGACAGCAACAGGGAAATCAAAGGAACACCCCCCCTTTTCTGTGACCTTATCATATCATATCGGAGCCGTAAAAGCATCCCAAAACGGAAAAATTTTTTTGAAGATTGGATTTATAAGAATATTAAAACACGGGCACCGTTGGCAGCGGTACCCGTGTTTCGTTTTTTCGACGCGGTTCGTCAGGCCGCGTCTGCCGCGGCGAGGGCAAAGTCGCCGCGGGTGCGGGCCGGGGAGGTAAGTCCGGCGCCGCCGCAAAGGAACAAACAGGAAAGGAACGTACGCGAGTTCCCGGGTCGGATGGCTGGCCGGTCCGGGAAAGGAGCGTTACTTGCTTAAAGCACTGCCCAGGGCCCGGCAGGCCTCTGTGGCGGTTTCATCGGGGGCCTCGCAGCAGATCACGCTGTCGCAGACCAGCTCCGCGCCGTCCGCCCGGCACTGATCCTCCCAATTGCGCATCCACTCGCCGTCACCCCAGCCGTAGGAGCCGAAGAGAGCCAGCTTTTTCCCGGTCAGCATGGGCTCGCAGGCCCGGAACATGGGCTCAAACTCCCCATCCTCCAGAGACTCCACCCCCATGGAGGGACAGCCGAAGGCAAAGCCGTCAAAGCCCTCCAGCAGCGCGGGGGTGAAATCGGCTGCGGTGTAGAGCACGCCCTCGGCGCCCTCCGCCTGCACGCCCTCCAAAACGGCGTTGGCCATGGCCTCGGTGTTGCCGGTGCCGCTCCAATAAACGATTGCGATTTTCTTCATATCAACCACTCCTGACATTAAGATTTCACAGTCTGCACGGCCAGACGCTCCAGGGGGCAGCCCCTGGCGTTCTGCCGCAGATAGCAGTCGGTGCATTGCTGATACTGGGCAAATTTTTTCCGGGCGGGGCGGACGTCGCCGTAGACCTTCCAGCAGCCCACGCATTTGCAGCCCTGATCCCGGTGCTCGATGAAGCCCCGGACGTCCTCCGGCGGGTAGCTCAGAAACAGGCCGATCTCGTGGGGGAACTCCCCGCCCGCTGCCAGCCTGCGCCGCAGCTCCCGGAGGCACTCCGTCTCCCGGCAGCTCTGATAGCCCGCCTCCCGCAGAAGCCTGGCGGCCTCCCGGTCCTGCAGGTCCTCACCCAGCCGCCCGGGCCGGTAGAGGTAGAGCATGGCGAAGCTGTCGGTCATCCGCAGGGGCAGCAGCCGGAGTCCGACGGGCCGGAGCCTTTCGTTGTAGCTGCAGAGCACCCGGATCGCCTCTGCCCTGGAGGAAAAACGGTAGGGAAACAGACTGCCGGTCTTGAGCCCCGCCAGAGTGGGGGCCGTGCTGCGGATAAATTGCCGTTCGGACATCTGTCATCCCTCCCTTGCCCAAATAGTTAGCAGCCGCTAATCACAATCAGACTATATCATGGGTTTCCCGAAATGTCAAGTAGGAACCGAAAATATTTTTTTCTCCGCTCCACAGCCGTTGAAACGGGCTGTCGATCTTTAGGATTCCCGGTTTTTCTGCAAAAATGTGATGATTTCGCAGATTTGTTGTGTTATAACGGGAAGCGAGGGCAGCTGAAATACGAAACCAAATAAAGCAGCAGCGGCCCTCCGAAGAACGGAGGGCCGTTGCTGCTTATCTTGCGATGGCCATATAGTCGTTGTAGAGCTTGACGCTGCGGTAGATCAGCTTCTGATACAGCTCCCGGAGGGTGGGATCCTCCGCGCACAGCAGGTAGGACTCCTTGTCGAGCAGGTCCAGCAGGGGCTTTCTGTCCAGGTAATTCCGGCAGGGGTCCCCGGTGGATTGGGAGAGGAACTGCAGATAGGATTGGAGGATCTTGTGATAGGCCCCGCCGGCTGCCCGGTAGATGCACTGCTGCTTCAGCTTCTGATAATGCTCCAGAATGTCTCTGGCGAAGCAGTTTCCGGTGTTGGCCGGGGTCATGCGGCCGTAGACGCCGCCAAAGGGCGTCTTCCACAGGATATGGGAGGGGCCGGTGCCTTCGCAGTTGTCGCAGGTCAGCCACTCGTGATAAAAGCCGATCAGCTGCCCCATGGAGAAGCCGCATAGGGAGGTGGACCTGTACAGGTCGGTGACCGCCTCCGGCCGGGCCTGGATGATGTGGGCGAAGATGGCGCTGTTCGTCTCCTTGTCCGCGATGTCCGTCACCGAGACCCAGAACACATAGGTGTTGCCCAGCATACCGAAAAGAATCAGCTTTCCGCCGTCTGTGTAATGGAATTCTACTGCTTTCTGCCGGCGGTCCAGATCGGCCGGCGGGGTGACCGCCACAGCCTTGTTGAAGCGGTTCAGGGCTTCCAGGTTTTTTTCATCCATTTGATCGTTCCTCCAGTTTCTTCCGACAAATCGCATCCCAGCAGCAGTCCCCACAGATCTCGTCCCGACGTCCGGCTTCAAGGATCCGCTGCTCTACCAGGGCAGCGAAGGCCTGATAGGGCAGGGAGTCTCCGGCCCGGAGGCCGCACAGCCTCAGCACAGCCGCATCATACCGGCGGACCTTCTCCGGGGTATCGCAAACCCCGTTCCGATTGTTGGGGCAGCCCTCGCAGACCGGATCCGGACCGAGCGTCAGCGTGACGGGCCGGTTCGGGTCCCCGGTCAGCTCCCGGATCACCCGGCCCATGTGGTCGGTGAAGTCGGCGCTGTAGCCTTTGCCCTCAAAAAATTGAAAACACATCCCGTGATGGGGACGTAAAACCATATCCATACCTTTGCACCTTCTCCGGCAGCCCGGGCCTTATCGGCCGGGACCGGCCTTCGCCTGCCGCAGGGCCTCCAGCGTCTCCGGGTTGAGCCAGTAGGTCAGGTCCTCCGGGCTCTGGATCACCGCGTTGCCGATCAGTCGGGCCGCCAGCTTGACCGCCTGCTCCCGCTGGTCCCAGGTTTCAAAGACCGCGGCCCGCTCGATGGGCTGCACGTCCATCCGGGGCCAAAGGGCTTTTGCCGCCTCGGCAAACAGAAGCAGGGCCCCGTCGTAAAGCCTTGCGGTCTCCGCCGGCAGCTCCGGGGGCTCCGCCTCCCGCCGCTCCAGGATCCGGGAGATCCGGTCCCGCAGCTCGGTCTTCTTCCGGATGGTGATCCCGATCAGCAGGCCCGTGGGATCCGGCAGCCGCAGAACGGTCTCCGGAAGCTCCTCCAGTCCCCGGGTCCATTCCGCTTCGGCCTGCAGAAGGAAAAAGCCGATCAGCCCCTCCTCCGGGACTCCCAGCAGGGCCGGCAGCTCCGGCCGCTGCCGGACACAGTCCGCCAGCAGGGCTTCGTCCTCGGTGAAGCAGACCTTTCCGGAGATCCGCAGCACCGTATCCGCCCCGGGGCTCCGGGCGCAGAGCTGCACAAAGGGGGTCCTGCACAGCTCGGCATAGAGCCGGCGGCTTTTTCCCGTCAGGAAGTACAGCGCCCCGTCCCGGGCAAACAGATAGCAGACCGGCCGGACCTGGGGTCTGCCGTCCAGACCCAGGGTCCCGGCAAGAAGGATGGATGCCCCCTCCAAAAATTCGGAGACGGAGGCCAGCGCCTCCTGCGCCTCCTGCGGCAGGGCGTCGCTGTTTGCAGCTTTCATGGGCAGTCAGCTCCTTTCCTCAGGTCCGGCCCGAAGGCCGGCAGCGTCATTTTCCCGGTCAAATCGGACGATATAGGCCCCCAGCACCTGGCGGCAGGGGATGGCCGCGGCGTTTTCGGCGGTCAGAGGCAGCCTGGGATAGGTCTGCCGAACCTCCTCCAAGAAGGCCGGGAGGGTCTTCCCGATGCTGACGCCCCGGGCGTCGCCCGGGTGAAAGCTCCAGGCAAATTCGCAGTCGCAGAACTCCTTGGGGACTGTGATCTGCTCCGCGGGGCGGAAGTCCGGCGCCTCCCCGGGGAAGAAGCAGCCCTCGTTGTCCTTCTCGGCGGGGCAGCCCCCGGCGATGCCCACGCCTCTGTAGAACAGCCGCAGGAAGGGAGCGGTCAGCAGAACGCCGCCCTTCTCCCGGCAAAACCGGAGGGTGGGGCTCTGCCAGTGGCCAAGGTTCAGCCAGCCCCGTCTGCCCCGGTGGGCCACCGGGGCGTTGAATTCCAGATAGGCCCGGGCCTCGTCCCGGATCTCCGCGTTGATCCGCAGCACCGGCCGCAGGGATTCATAGCCCTCCGGCAGCAGCGCCCGGACCCGGTCCTGCTCCACCCCGTAGGCCATAACAAATTGCTCGATTCTTTCCATAGGCCTTCCCTGTCGATTCTCTCTTTGGAATTACGCCCGGGCCACGGCAGGGGCTTCCCCGACGGCGCTCCGCTTTTCGTCCACCTTGCCCAGGAACTTCTCATGCCGGATGACGAAGCGCTCGTGGGTTCCTTCCCCCACAAGGCCGAAGGGGTCGTAGACCCGGACCTGAAATACCAGCCGCCGCCGGTCCACCAGGGTCAGCTCGGTGTCGCAGCGGACCCGGAGGCCCACCGGCGTGGCCGCCAGGTGCCGCACGTCCAGGGCGGTGCCCACGGTGCCCTCACCGGGCTCCAGATAGGGAGCCACGCTCTTCCAGGCGGTCTCCTCCATCAGGGCGATCATGGCCGGGGTGGCGAATACGTCCAGCTCGCCGCTGCCCAGGGCACCGGCGCATTTCTCTTTTGTAACGGTCAGCTCAATGCTGCCCTTGATTCCCGTTTGAAGCATCTGTGTTCTCCTTTCCTTCCGACGGGCTCACAGCCGGATCCCGTCGATCTCCTCGGTGAGGCGGCAGATCTCGTCGATCAGCGAGCCGATGTAATCCACGGTGGCGTTCAGGGGGCCGTCGGTGCTCATGTCGCAGCCCGCTACCTTTGCCATTTCCAGCGGGGTCTTGGAGCCGCCGCAGGCCAAAAAGCGCTTCCAATCCTCCACGGCGCTCTGGCCCTCCGCCCGGATCCGCAGCATGGCCTGGGTGGCCACGGTGAGACCGGCGCTGTAGGTGTAGGGGTAGAGCCCCATGTAGTAGTGGGGCTGCCGCATCCAGGTCCGCTCCACGCCCTCGGGCAGCTCCACCGCGTCGCCCCAGAACAGTTCCAGATTCTTCCGGAACAGGTCGTTGAGGACGTCCGCGTTGACGCTGCCGCCCTGGTCGATGATCTTGTAGACCTCCCGCTGATACCAGGCCTCCCGCAGGTGGGTGACGAAGTTGTGGTAGTAGGTGTTGGAGATCATGCTGGAGAGGACCCAGCGGCGGAAGCGCTTGTCCCCGCTGGTCTGCAGCAGGTGGTTGGCCAGCAGCAGCTCGTTCATGGTGGAGGGGGCCTCGACCAAATACATGGAGGGGTCCGCGTCAAAGGAGGACTGGGCCCGGTCGCTGTACATGCTCTGTCCCGCGTGTCCCAGCTCGTGGGCCACGGTGAACACGTCCGCCATCCGGTCGTTCCAGTTCAGCAGGATGAAGGAATTCTGGCGGAAGATGCCGGAGCAGAAGCCGCCGGTGGACTTGCCCTCGTTCTTGGCAAAGTCGATCCAGCGCTCCCGGTAGGCCCGGTCGATCATCTCCACGTAGTCCTTGCCCAGCACCGACAGGCCCTCCCGCACGTAGCGGTGGGACTCGGCAATGCTGACTCTGGGGTCGTAATCCGGGTCCACCGGCACCTTCAGATCCGCAAAGGTCATCCGGTCCAGCTTGTGGACCTTCTGCAGCAGCCGGGCGTAGCGGCGCATGTGGGGCGCCAGCCGCTCCGTGATCACGTCGATCTGCCGGTCGTACATTTCCCGGGTCACCTTCTGGTCAAAGAGCAGGTACTCGAACACGTCCTTGTGGCCCCGCAGCTCTGCCATGGTCTTCTCCTGGCTGACGCAGGCGTTGTAGGCCGCGGCGGTGGTGTTCTCATATTTCTGCAGGGTGTCGTAGAA
This sequence comes from Oscillospiraceae bacterium, assembly GCA_902767915.1. Taxonomy (GTDB): domain Bacteria; phylum Bacillota; class Clostridia; order Oscillospirales; family Oscillospiraceae; genus JAFRPC01. The sequence goes on from CACXJE010000030.1 coordinate 17,066, forward strand.
GGCCCTGCAGGCAGCCCGACGAACGGCGGTGTTCTCGTCGTACTCGTAGTCGTCCTCAAAGAGGGAGTAGCCCAGGGGGTATTCCCTGCCCTCCGCCGTGAAGGGATCAAAGGAAATGTCCGCCAGCTTCATGGTGTTGTAGACCTCGTAGGGCACCCCAAAGGAGCGGCCCAGGGCAGCCAGCACCTTTTCCGTTTCGGGGGTGAGCATGTGGGCCTTCTTGGCCAGCAGATCCTGCAAATAGACCCTGCAGCCCTTCGCCAGCCGGACGGCCTCCTCCAGCTCCGCAGTCGGAGCCAGCAGGATCTCGCTGTCCACGAAGGACATAACGGTTTGCAGCCGGGTCATTTCGTCGCTTACCTTTTCATCCCGCTCCCGCAGCCGGTTGTCGGTGTAATCCGCCTCCACGGCCAGACCGCTGTACTGCCAGATCCTGCCCATCTCCGGCTGGATGGCTTCCAGCTCGTCCAGGCAGGCCACGATCTTCGCGGCGGTGTCCAGCTTGCCGGCGTAGGTCTCCGCGAAGACCTGTACCTTGGCCTTCAAAGCCTCCAGGGCCTCCCACATCCGGGATTCGTCCGCAAAAATCAGGGACAAGTCCCAGGTCTGTTCCACAGGAACGTCTTTCCGTGCGCATAATGCCATATTGATACCTCTTTCTGCCTTTTCAGGCGTATGCAATCCGCTTTTTCTATTATACCGGATTCCGTTCCGGTACGCAAGAGCAATCCGGAAAGAAACCGAACAAAACCCGCAGCCGGACCTTCCGCGGTAAACGAAACACCCCAAATCCTGAGATTTGGGGTGTTGAGCGGGTTCCTTCTCCGGGGCCGGCGGGCTTACAGAACCTCCACCAGCTCGATCCGGAAATTCAGTTCCTTTCCGGCCATTTCGTGGTTGGCGTCGAAGGTGATCGTCTTGTCGTCCTTGGCGGCGACCAGCACGGGGATCGGTCTGCCGTAGGGATCCTGCAGA
>CACXJE010000031.1 GCA_902767915.1 Oscillospiraceae bacterium
GGTCAAAAACGACCCCGAAACCTATTTCCGCTTCAAGGACCTGCTGGGGTGGTATTAACTACAGCCCCAGCCTAATGCAAAGACGCCGGCTCCCCCAAAGTTGTGGGGAGCCGGTTCGTTGTTTTACCGGAATAGCAGGATTTGCGGCGTTCAGTCGTATTTGATCTCAAAATACCGATCGTCAAAGGCGTCAAAGTACTGGGAATAAAGGCCGGTATCAAGTCCCTTGTTTGTTACGGTTGTGCCCCTCGAAAGGATCTCCGCATACAGGACGTCCACCTGCCCCATAATCTTTGTGTAATATTCCTTCAAATCCGAATACTCGTCGGAAACGGAATTCATCATCTCGTCGTATTTCGCTTTCTTTGCGTATGCTTTTTTCAGCTGCTCAATCGAGAATTCGGGATCCATGGATTTTCCGGTGGCGCTTTTGCCGTTATAGTAATAGTGCGACAGATCGCAGATCCCATCGTTCCAGATATCGGAAACAAGCCATTCTCTGACTTCAGAGATTTTTTCAAGATCTGAGATTTCAGGCGCTTTCATGCCGCTGTCATCGGAGCAGGCGCATAACAGCAGAACCATGGCAAGCAGCAGAGCAATTGTGATTGTTTTTTTCATTCAGATTCCTCCCGTATAGATTGCTTTTTCGGGTTGCCCGATGAACTCAGAAGAGAAAAGGGGACAGTTCTCTTTGTTCCACTTGTCTTGGCATTGTCAGCACCCTGCTTTTAGCGTACCAGCAATTCTTCTGTTTGTCAACGCAGAGAATCGGCTTAAGTCAGCAAACATGTCGTAGGGACGAGCCGCGCTCGTCCGCGCATCGTGCAGCGATGCATTTTCTCCGGAAAAACTTGCGGTTTCATGATTATTTCGACGCAAAAAAATGTGCTTTGCACACGCGGACAAGCAATACCCATGAAGGGCACAGGTGCTTGTCCCTACGGTTATCCTGCTGACTCTCCGATCTTGAATACCGTATGAAACGCAGCAAGACCGCCCCGAGCGGAGCGGTCTTGCTGCATATTGACATTTATCTCCGCATGAGGGGAGATTTCTTTTCCTGCTTCTTGGCTTCCTTTTCGTGCTCCTTCCGGCCCTTTGTGAGGAACAGGATCAGATAGAGCACATAGAGGATGCCGTAGATCGGCAGGAATTTCAAGCTGGCGGAATCATGGATCGTAACGCCGGCAATGATGCTGAAAATCAGGATCAGGCCGCCCATGATCACCACAAACCACTGGAACCCGCGGCTCTGCATGGCTTATTGGGGCAGGAAGACCTTCATCGCGGTCTTCAGGTCTTCCAGCAGGGCGTTGGCCTCCGGCCAATCCTTGCCGATGGCGGTGTAATAGAGCTTGATCTTCGGCTCGGTGCCGGAGGGACGCAGGATCACAGCGCCCTTCTCCCCCAGCTCCAGGGTGAAGACGTTGGACTTGGGCAGGCCCGTGGGGGTCTCCTTGCCGCATTTCAGGCACTTGCGGATGCCGGTCAGATAATCCACCGTGGCCTCCACCCTGCAGCCCGCCACATCGGCGGGGGTATTGGCCCGGATGTTGGCCATGAAGGCCTTGGAGATCTCGCCGGCGGTGATGCCCTGGAGCTCGATGCTCTGGACATAGGCCGCGTAGCAGCCGAACTGCCGGTAGATGGCGTCCATATAGTCCCCCAGGTTCATGCCGTTCTCCTTGGCATAGGCCGCAGCCTCGCAGACCAGCATGGTGGCCACAACGGCGTCCTTATCCCGGGCGTAGGTGCCCTTGAGATAGCCGCAGCTCTCCTCAAAGCCGAAGACAAACCTGTTTTCCTCTCCCAGGCCCTCCAGCCGGAGGATCTCGCCGCCGATATACTTGAAGCCGGTGAGGACGTTTTTGGTCTCCACGCCGTAGAACGCGGCGATCTTGTCCGCCAGAGGCGTGGAAACGATGGACTTCACGATCTCCGCGCCGGCGGGCAGGTCCTCCCGCTCGCTGCGGGTACGCAGGATATAGTCCAGCAGAACGCAGCCCAGCTCGTTGCCGCTGAGCTTCCGGAAGCCGCCCTCCACGGGAACGGCCACCGCCACCCGGTCCGCGTCGGGATCGGTGCCGATGATCAGGTCGGGATGGACCTTCCCGGCCAGCAGATAGCTCTCGTTCAGCGCCGCGTCGGTCTCCGGGTTGGGATAGGGGCAGGTGGTGAAGTCGCCGTCGGGCAGCTCCTGGCTGGTGACGATGTCGGCCTTGACGCCGATCCGGCGGAACAGCTCCCGGACGGGCTTGTTGCCGGTGCCGTTCAGCGGCGTATAGAGGACGTGCAGACCGGACCGCTGGACCCGCTCCAGATCCAGCCCCTCCTGCATGACCCGGTCGCAGTAGGCGTTCCACAGGGACTGGGGAATGTCCTCGATCAGGCCCTCGGTCTTAAGGCCGTCGAAGGTCTTTTGGGGCAGGACGAAATAGGGGGTCTTCTGGATCTCGTCGTAGACGATGGCGGCGGGCTCGTCGGTCATCTGGCAGCCGTCCTCGCCGTAGCACTTGATGCCGTTGTACATGCCGGCGTTGTGGGAGGCGGTGACCATGATGCCGCAGCCGCAGCCCAGCTCCCGCACGGCGTAGGAGAGCATGGGGGTGGGGGCCAGCTCGTGGTAGATGAAGACCTTGACGCCGGTCTCCGCCAGAGCGGCGGCGCAGATCTCCGCGTAGGCCCGGGAATTGTGGCGGCTGTCGTAGCCGATGGCGCAGCGCTTGGGCAGGTCGGTGCCGTTGAGCCACTTGGCGATGCCCTGGGCGGTCCGGCGGACCGTGAACTCATTGAGCCGGTTGCTGCCGAGGCCCATGATGCCCCGGATGCCGGCGGTGCCGAAGGCAAGCTCGGCGCCGAAGCAGCCCTTCAGAGCCGTTTCGTTGCCTTCCATTGCCGAGAGCTGGTCACGATAGGATACAGGGGCGTGCTCCAGCCAATAACGGTATTGCTCCAGATAGTCCATAGCTCCTCCTATGATTCATTATTTTTTCTTATCAACTTAATCGGATATACTTCGCAGCGGCGCACGGGAGTGCGTCGCTGCGGGGATTCGCGGGATTCGCCTGCCGGCGGCGGATCAGTCCACGTCCTCGATGATGGCGGGGTTGGCCTTGTTCTGGGCGCCCACCAGGGCGTTGAACTTGGCTCTGGATTCGCGGATCTCACCCAGGGCCTCGGCAATGGATTCCTCGGTGCGGCGCAGCGCGTCGTCCACGTAGTCGTTGGTGACGCCCTTCAGCTCCTTGATCTTGTTCTGGGCGGTCAGGACCATATTGTTGGCCTCCACCTGGGCCTGCCGGCAGATCTCGGAATCGGACACCATCTGACGGGCCTGGGCCTGGGCCTGCTTGAGGATATTTTCAGCCTCGCGCTTGGCGTTGTTGATGACCTCGCCTCTGGATTCCACGATGGTTCTGGCCTGCTTCAGCTCGCCGGGGAGCTGGTTGCTGATCTCGTCCAAAAGATCCAGAACCTTGTTGCGCTCCACGATGCATCTGTCGGCGCCCAGGGGCATGCTTCTGGCGTCCTGGATCAATTCATATAAAGTGCTGATGACTTCTTCAATGCCGCGTTCGTTCATGTGTGTTTCCTCCTGTTTTTATATCAGACACGGATCTTCCCGGCGGAAGATGGAGATTTCGGTTTTGCCGTAGCGATAGTCCTTTGTGTGCCGGATCTCGCCGTAGGCAGCTTCCAGCGTTTTTCCCGCTGGTTTCTCACATACTATTATACCACCGGATTTCAAGATGTCAATTTCTGAAATCCGTTTCAGCGCGTTTTCCAGGAAATTTTCCCGGTAGGGCGGGTCGAGGAAGATCAGATCGAACCGCTCCCGGCAGCCGTTCAGGTATTCCAGGTAGTCCGCCCGGACGGTTTTGGCCATGGGAGCCAGCTTGGTACGGGCCAGATTCTCCCGGATGATCTCCATGGCCTCGGAGCTGGCGTCCACGATCACAGCCCCGGAAGCCCCCCGGCTCAGGGCCTCAATGGCCATCTGCCCGCTGCCGCCGAACAGGTCCAGCACCCGGGCGCCGGGGATCTCAAACTGTATGATATTGAACACCGCGACCTTGACCCGGTCGCCGGTGGGTCTGGTGTCCAGCCCCTCCCGGCTCTTGAGCGGGATCGAACGGGCGGTTCCGGCTATGACTCGCATGCTTCGTCCTCCTCCGGATGGAAATGCTGATACACGGCCATGGCCGCGTCCTTGGGCAGATGCTGCCGCAGCTCCTGCAGGCCCGCGGCCTTGATGGCCGAAACGGTCCGGAACTGCTTGAGCAGCTCCGTCCGGCGCTTGGGGCCGATGCCGGGGATCGCGTCCAGGCTGCTGCCCTGGACCCGCTTGCTGCGGAGCTTTCGATGATAGGTGATGGCAAAGCGGTGGGTCTCCTCCTGGATCCGGCCGATCAGGGCAAACACCGCCTGCTGGCCGGCGATGCCGATCTCCTCCCCCTCCGGCGTCACCAGGGCCCGGGTCCGGTGCCGGTCGTCCTTGACCATGCCGTAGATGGGGATATGGATTCCCATGGGCTCCAGCTCCTGCTTCACCGTTTGGGCGTGATTGACGCCGCCGTCGATCAGCAGCAGGTCCGGGGCGGTCTCGAAGCCCTTATCCCCTGCCAGCCAATGGGCAAAGCGCCGGTGCAGCACCTGGCGCATGGAGGCGTAGTCGTCCTGATCCGTCAGGCCCTCCACCTTGAAGTGCTTGTAGCCGGATTTCAGCGGCTTGCCGTCGGAGAAGGTGACCATGGAGGCCACGATATCCGTGCCGGAAATATTGGAAATGTCGTAGGATTCCATCCGCCGGGGCTGCTTTTCCAGGCCCAGCATGCTCTGCAGCAGGCGCAGAGTCCCCCGCAGCCGCTCCTCCTTGGTGGTGATCCGCTGGGCCTCCTCCCTGGCGTTCTGCATGGCCAGCTCCACCAGACGGGTATTGTCTCCCCGCTGGGGCACCCGGATCCGGACCTTTTTGTTCAGATTCTGCTCCAAAAGCTGCTCGAAGGGCTCTGCGTCCTCGATCTCGAAGGGCAGCAGGATCTGCTTGGGCGCCGCGTTCCGGGTGAGATAATACTGCTTGAGCAGGCTGGACACCGCCTCGGCGGGGCTGTCGGTGACCGGGACGATCTCATAGTCCTTCTCCACCAGGTTTCCGCCCACGTAGTGCAGCACCGCAAAGCAGCCCTTGGCCTCGGTCTCGAAGTAGCCCACGGCGTCGGTGTCCGCCATTCTTCCGGCGGTGACAAGCTGCTTCTGGCCCAGGGCCTCGATGGCGTTCATCCGGTCCCGAAGCTGGGCGGCCCGTTCAAACTCCAGGGCCTCGGAGGCGGCCAGCATTTCCTCCTTCAGGGCTGCGGCCACAGATTTATAATTCCCGGAAAGCAGGCTCTGGACCTGCTGCATCCGGCGATTGTACTCCTTCTGGTCGGGCTCGCCCCGGCACCAGCCGTCGCAGTTGTTCATCTGGAAATTCAGACAGGTGCGGCCCTTCCCGATCTCCCGGGGGAACTCTCTGCCGCAGCCCGGCAGCCGGAAGGTCAGCCGCAGGGTGTCGATGACCTTCTGGGTCAGATACCGGCCGCCGTAGGGGCCGAAATACCTCGCCCCGTCCTCCGCCACCCGGGAGGCCAGGGACATCTCCGGGTAGGGCTTGTTCATGTCCAGCCGCAGATAGGGATAGCCCTTGTCATCCTTCAGAAGGATGTTGTACTTGGGCATATACCGCTTGATCAGGCTGCACTCCAGCACCAGGGCCTCAAACTCCGAGGCCGCGATGATCACGTCGAAATGGTCCACCTTGGAGACCATGAGCCTGGTTTTCGGGGTGTGGGTGGAGGATTCCAGGAAATACTGGCTGACCCGGTTCCGCAGCTTTTTGGCCTTGCCCACATAGATGACCTCGTTGGCCTTGTTCTGCATGATATAGACCCCCGGGGCCAGAGGCAGGGACTGGGCCTTATCCTTCAGTTCCGCTTTTGTCAAACAGGGTTCCTCCCTTCCCGCAGATAGAGCTTGCCCCAAAGGCCTGTTCAGGCCTTTGGGGCATTCCAGATCAGAACAGATCCTCTTCCAACATGCCGGTCAGAGTCTTGACAGCTTCCTCTTCGTCGGTGCCCTCGGCGGAGATGGTCACCTCCGTGCCGGTCACAACTGCCATGGAAAGCACGCCAAGCAGGCTCTTCGCGTTGATTTTTCTCTCATCGGCTTCAATCCAGATGCTGGATTTGAAATCGTTTGCTTTCTGGATGAAATAGGTCGCCTGCTTATTATGCAGGCCGGATGCGCACTTGACAACTGTTTTCTCAGTGTACATATCTTCTGCCCCTTGCTCTATATATTGTGTTTCTTAATATTCTATTTAGAAGTAATGACACTATACACGCTTTCTGCTGTTTTGTCAAGGGAAATCTTTTGGTTGATTTTTCAATCCTTTTTTAAAAAGAAAGGTTGACTTTTCTCCCCGTTTGGGCTAAGTTAGTAGCGGTGATATTTGCGCCTTCGCTTTGCTGCGGGGCCGAATCCCAGAATCGCGAAGCGCAGAGAATTGTTTTCGGAAAGGACGGAAATCTATGTACCAAATCCTGCGTAAAAAGGAATTGAATCCCACCGTGACCCAGATGGAGATCGTGGCTCCTCTGGTGGCAAGGAAGGCAAAGCCCGGTCAGTTCATCATTCTCCGGGTCAATGAAGAGGGCGAACGCATTCCCCTGACCGTTGCCGGCACCAACCCCGCCGAAGGCACCGTCAAGATCATCTTCCAGATCGTAGGCGGCACCACGGCCCTGCTGAACGCCAAGAAGGAGGGCGAGTACATCCAGGACTTCGTGGGTCCTCTGGGTGTCGCCACCCATACCGACGGCATCAAGAAGGTCTGCATCGTGGGCGGCGGCGTGGGCTGCGCCATCGCCATGCCCGTGGCCCAGGAGTTCCATCGCCTGGGTGCGGAGGTCACCTCCATCATCGGCTTCCGCAGCAAGGACCTGCTGATCCTCGAGGATGAGTTCCGGGCCTGCTCCGACCGTCTGGTGGTCATGACCGACGACGGCTCCTATGCCCGCCACGGCAACGTCACCGTGCCTCTGAAGGAAATGCTGGAGGCCGGCGAGACCTTTGATATGATCATCACCATCGGCCCGCTGATCATGATGAAATTCGTCACCCTGGCGGCCAAGCCCTTCGGCGTGCCCGTCACCGTGTCCATGAACCCCATTATGATCGACGGCACCGGCATGTGCGGCGGCTGCCGCCTGACCCTGATCCAGGACGGCAAGCGGGTCACCAAGTTCGCCTGCGTGGACGGCCCCGACTTCAACGGCTATGAGGTCGACTTCGACGAGGCCATGTCCCGTGGCCGGATGTACTTCGACTTTGAGCGCCATGCCTATGAAGAAACCTGCAACCTGCTGAAAGGAGGCAACTGAAATGGCCATCAATCCCAAGAAGCATGAAATGCCCTCCCAGGAGCCTCTGGTCCGGGCCCATAACTTCAACGAAGTGGCCCTCGGCTACACCGCCGAGATCGCCGTGGAGGAAGCCCAGCGCTGCCTCAACTGCAAGAACCGTCCCTGCGTCCAGGGCTGCCCCGTCAACATCGCCATTCCCGACTTCATCAGCAAGATGAAGACCGGCGACTTTGAGGGCGCCTATCAGATCATCTCCCAGTCCTCCGCCCTGCCCGCGGTCTGCGGCCGCGTCTGCCCCCAGGAGAGCCAGTGCGAGAGCAAGTGCACCCTGGGCATCAAGTTTGAGCCCGTGGGCATCGGCCGTCTGGAGCGGTTCGCCGCCGACTGGCACAACGAGCATTCCACCGAGGCTCCCAAAATGCCCGAGCCCAACGGCCACAAGGTGGCCATCGTGGGCGCCGGCCCCTCCGGCCTCACCTGCGCCGGCGACCTGGCCCGGAAGGGCTACAAGGTCTCCATCTTCGAGGCCCTGCACACCGCTGGCGGCGTGCTGGTCTACGGCATCCCCGAGTTCCGTCTGCCCAAGGCCATCGTGGCCAAGGAGGTGGAGGGTCTGAAGGCTCTGGGCGTGGACGTGGAGACCAACGTGGTCATCGGCAAGACCCTGACCATCGACGAGCTGTTCGAGGATGGCTACGAGGCCGTGTTTGTCGGCTCCGGCGCCGGCCTGCCCAACTTTATGAACATCCCCGGCGAGAGCTACAAGGGCGTCTACTCCGCCAATGAGTTCCTGACCCGGTCCAACCTGATGAAGGCCTACAAGGACGACCCCGTGACCCCCATTATGAAGGGCGGCAAGGTGGCCGTTGTGGGCGGCGGCAACGTGGCCATGGACGCCGCGCGTACCGCCCTGCGTCTGGGCGCCGAGCACGTCTACATCGTCTATCGCCGCTCCATGGAGGAGCTCCCCGCCCGTAAGGAAGAGGTGGAGCACGCCATCGAGGAGGGCATCGACTTCCGTCTGCTGCAGAACCCCGTGGAGGTGCTGGGCTACAACAACCCCGAAAACCCCCGCGACCCGAAGAACGGCTTTGTCACCGGCCTGCGCTGCATCAAGATGGAGCTGGGCGAGCCCGACGCCAAGGGCCGCCGCCGTCCCGTTCCCATTCCCGGCTCTGAGTTCGTGCTGGACGTGGACACCGTGGTCATCGCCATCGGCACCAGCCCCAACCCGCTGATCAAGTCCACCACCAAGGGCCTGGAGGTCAACAGCCACGGCGGTATCATCGTCAATGAGGAAGGCCTGACCTCCCGCCAGGGCGTGTACGCCGGCGGCGACGCCGTCACCGGCGCAGCCACCGTCATCTCCGCCATGGGCGCCGGCAAGGTGGCCGCCAAGGGCATCGACGAGTACCTGATGGGCAAGTAATCAGGCACAAGGAAAAGGTAAAAAGTAAGAGGTGTCAAAGGATGCCTCTTACTTTTTTGTATGCAGGATCGGATGATCGGTTCTTCCAACCGATTCATCGATTCTTTCAACGGGATATTGCAGAATCTCAGCGGTGGTGGTATAATCCATTCTATAGCGACCTGCGCTGCGGCAAGGGAGGGTACAAGATATGACACAAGCGCGCAACACACACGGCAATTGGATTTATCGTTTGATCCGCCACAGGCGCAGCCTGCTTCTGCTGCTGATTCCCGGAATCAATCTGATTTTTCTGGTGCTTCTGGTTTTTGCGCGGGGCAATCGGTTCCTTGCCCTCAGCCTCGGCGCTTCCCATCCGGCCATAGGACTGCTGCTTATCTGCTACCAGTCGTATCCCGTAATCTCAGATTTCCTGTTTCTGATGATCGTGCTCCTGCTGGATTACGGTCTTTCGGCTGCTGCTTATGTTCTGCTGAAAAAGTACATGGAGCCTGCTCCGATCATCAACCGTCCCAAGCTGTTTGCCGCCTGCGGTGCGGTGGTCCTGTGGTTCGTGATTCCGATTCTGATTGTCGTAATCCTGTTGTCCGTTGCAGCTCCCTTCCAGGGCAAGGTCGCACTGTATTATTCTGCCGTTGCGGAAAACGACGCCGAAAAGCTGAAATCCGCCGTCTACTACGACGACAAGGATCCGGAGGTCCTGCGGGAGCAGTTCGCTGCCAACGGCGTGGATCTTTCACAGCCCATGACCTTCAAGCGGCTGCTCAGCTCCCAGACCTCCTCCACGAAGCAGTCAGACGGCAGCACCGAGACCACGGGTGACGCCCGTTGGATTGTCCGGATCGGCGAGACATATTATACGCTCACGGTGCATTATCTGAAGGATTCCCGCGGCGACGGGATCCAGCGCTTTACCTTGACAAAACGATAGAAAGAAGGTCTCCCCCATGAAGCACCACATCCTATGCGTGCTGCTCTGCGGCGTGCTGCTGCTGGGCTTGTTTGCCGGCTGCAGCCAAGCGGGCGTTCTCCCGGACAATCTGCCGGAGAAGGCCTCCGCGCACCTTTCGGAGACTCCCACAGATCATTGGAACGAAGAAGAATCGATGCCTTTGCCGGAGACCGTTCCCGGAACCGCAGTACCCACCGAACCCGAAACAGAGCCGGAGACGGAACCCGTGCCCATTGTGGAATCCTCCTATACGCCGGAGACGGATCCGGAACCCGAGGATATCCGCAGCGACACCCTTGTGGTGGCCGCTGACGCCTTTAACAGCGTCTTCCATCCCTTCTATTGCACTGCTTCTTCCGACACGCTGATTGCCTCCGATCTGACGCAGGTCTTCCTGCTGTGCTCCGATCGGGAGGGATATCCGGTTCTGAACGGAATCGAGGGAGAAAGCAGGCCCTATAACGGCGTCAATTACACCTATCACGGCATCGCGGACTGCGAGATCACCGAAAATGCCAACGGGACCGTGGACTACCGCTTCACGCTGCGGGACGATGTGCAGTTTTCCGACGGCCAGCCTCTGACCGTTGACGACGTTTTGTTCTCCCTCTATTCCGTTTGTGATCCCGTCTACGACGGCCCGTATATGCTCTATGACCTCCCGATTGCGGGAATGGATTCCTATCGGGCCGGAATGGACTCCCTCGGAAACGTCATCTTTGCCGCGGGCAGCCGGGGCTATTCATCCAATTCCCTCTATACAAAAGACCAGTACGACGCCTTCTGGATCTACTACAACAACCAGGCCGGGCCCGACTTTGCCCAGGAGATCGTCGATTACTGCATGCGGCATTACGCCGGCTACGGCGCTCTCGACGTCACTTCCTCCGCTGCCCTGTGGGGCTTCGAGCTGGAAGAGGACGCCACTGTCGAGGACTTCTGGAACGCCATCCTGGAAGCCTATGACGGCGACATAGAGGCGATTGAAGGACGCGAGTCCGCAGGCTCCACCCTTTGCGAGCTGACGATCGCAGGCCTCGGTCCCGCATATGAGGTCGGCGTTAAAACCGGGCGCTCCGCCGACAGCATCTCCGGCATCCGCAAAACCGGGGACCGCACCTTTACGGTGCACATGACCGCGGCGGAGCCGACCGCCATCTATTCTTTCGTCCTCCCCGTCCTGCCAATGCACTACTACGGCGATCCCGGTCAGTTTAACGGCACGGACAGCTTTGGCTTCCCGAAGGGCGACCTGAGAATGCTGAAGGCAAAAACCGCCGAGCCCCTGGGCGCGGGGCCCTACCGCTTCGTGTCCTACAGCTCCGGCAAGGTCCGGCTGGAGGCAAACGAGCGCTATTGGAAGGGCAAGCCGCTGACCGAAAACATCCTTGTGAGGCAGCTCAGCGCCGAAGAATCGCTCTATTATCAGATTTATCAAGGGCACTACGACATCTCCGCATACGCCGTCGACAGCAGAACCGCATCAGACCTGTTTACGTCGGCTGATTATCTTTATGACAAAAAGCTCGCCGGAAAAACCGTCGGTTACGCCGGCTACGGCTATATCGGCATCAACGCCTCCGCGGTCAACGTGGGCGGAAGCCGGGACTCCGAGGCCTCCAAAAACCTCCGGAAGGCCTTTGCCACCGTGTTCGCCGCCTACCGGGAAGAGGGCATCAATTCGTATTACGGGACCGGCGCCCGCGTGATCGATTATCCGCTCGGCTACTCCTCCTGGATCGCTCCGAAAGAGTTGGACCCGGACTATGAAACAGCCTTCTCCCGGGACGTAAACGGCGACCCCATCTACCGCAGCAGCATGAGCGAATCGGAACGGTATGAGGCGGCTTTGCAGGCTGCACTGGGCTATTTTGAGGCGGCAGGCTTCTCGGTTCGGAACGGAACGGTGTCCGGGGTCCCCGCTTACACGATCCTGATACCCGGAGACGGAACAGGAGACCATCCCTCCTATTGGATCGCCGAGAAGGCCTCGGAAGCCCTGGCGAGCATCGGCGTCACGCTGAAGGTCTACGATGCTTCCAACTCGAACGAGCTTTGGGACGGGTTGGACGCCAATACCATCCAAATGTGGGCGGCCGCCTGGGCTTCCTCCGTGGATCCAGAAATGTATCGTTATCATTCCGACAATGTCTCCGGTCACGGCACCGGCTCCAATCATTATTATCTCACCTCGCAGAAATTGGATCAGCTCATTATGGACGCTTGGAGCTCCACAGACCGGGAAACCAGGAAAGCCCTGTACCGGCAGGCCCTGGACGAGATCCTGGACTGGGGCGTCGAGGTTCCGGTCTACCAGCGGCTGAACGCTTTTCTGGTCTCCGCCGAACGGGTGGATCTTGACACCCTGACGCCGGATCTCACCCCGTTCTGGAGCTGGACGGCCGAGGTGGAAGCCCTCCAGATGCACTGAATCACACTTTTTTCGGAGGATGCCTTATGAATTACGCTGCCATTGATCACAGCGCCACCAGCCGGGACTGTATCTGTCTCCGGCCGGGTCGGTTTTTGTTCCGTCTGCGCTGCGGGAAGGACGATCTGCAGTCCGTCGTGCTCCACATCATGGACAAATACTTCCCCCTGGAGCTGGAGGACTCCCGCAGAGCTCTGCCCATGGAGAAGCTCTGCTCCGACGGGACGCTGGATTACTGGGAGGCGGAGGCGGCGTTTGACGTCATCTGCCTGCGCTACTGGTTCGAGCTCACGGACAGGTCCGGAAGGACCGTCTATTACAACGATCACCGGTTCTTTGACGCCCCCGTTACCGACAAGGAGCAGCTCAACGACTGCCCCCAGATCATGCGGGAGCAGGACTGGTTCCAGCCGCCTGCCTGGGCAGCGAACAAGGTGGTCTACCAGGTCTTCCCTTCCCGGTTTGCCGCCAGCCGCCCGGTCCCGGACCGGGACTGGTACAAGGCCCCCATCGGCTTTACGGAGAATCTCCACGGGGATCTGCGCGGGATCATCGGGCGGCTGGACCATCTCTGCGCGCTGGGCGTGGACGTTCTGTATCTGACCCCGATCTTCCGCTCCAACACCAGCCACAAATACGACATCATCGACTACTATACCGTCGACCCGGACTTCGGCACCGAGGCGGATCTGAAGGAGCTGGTGGACAGGGCCCACGCCCTGGGGATCCGGGTCATTCTGGACGGGGTCTTCGGCCACACGGCCCCGGAATTCTACGCCTTTGCCGACGTGCAGAAGAACGGCCCCGCCTCCCGGTACTGGGACTGGTACTATGTGGAGGGCTATCCTCTGCGGACCGGACGGGGCATCAAGCCGAACTTCAAGAGCTTCGCCTACTACGGCGGCATGCCCAAGCTGAACCACGGGAACCCGGAGGTCCGGCGCTTTGTGCTGGACGTGGCCCTTTACTGGCTGCGAAGCTGCGGGATCGACGGCTGGCGGCTGGACGTGGGGGACGAGATCGCCCACAGCTTCTGGAAAACCTTCCGGCAGGAGATCAAGGCCGAATTCCCCGAGGCGCTGATCATCGGAGAGGTCTGGCATTACGCGCCGGACTTCCTGCAGGGGGACGAGTGGGACACGGTGATGAACTATCCCTTCTACCGGAACGTGCTGGAGCTGGCGGCGAGGGGCACAATCCCGCCCTCTGAATTTGTCCGGCGGCAGAGCTTTTTGAAGGCCCGGCTGCACCCGGCGGTCTGGCCCCTGCTCTGGAATCTGGCGGACAGCCACGACACCCGGCGCCTGCTGCAGCATTGCGGCGGGGACAAGGCCCGGATGCGGCTGACCGCCGCTCTGCAGCTGCTGGAGCCCGGTATGCCCATGCTCTATTACGGGGATGAATACGCCATGGACGGCGGGGACGGCTCAGACTGTCGCCGGGGCATGCTCTGGGATCCCGCCCGGCAGGACGGAGAGATGTTCCGCTGGTATCGGGAGCTGATCCGGGTGCGGAAGGCCTGCCCGGATCTGCTGGATCGGGCCGGTCTTCTGGAGGCCGACGACAGCAAAGCGCTGCTCTTCCTGTCCGGCAAAGACTCCGCCGCGGTTTTCCATTGCGGCGCGGACGCTGCGGCTCTGCCCCAATGGCGCGGGCAGACGGATTTACTCACCGGGCAGCCCTTCGACGGGGTTTTGGGTCCCTTTGCGGTCCGGGTGTTCCGGCGCGGGTAACGACTTTTTTGGCCGCGCAGGTGCGCGGCCGCTGCGGTGACGGCGAAGGGAGGACGGCGGCGCAGGCGCTGTCTTCTCCCCTGCGGAAAATGCGGAAAAGGAGGACTTTGTCTTGCTGCGGAAAATTTGTATCCTTTTGATCGCGCTTCTTGCGGTCCTGCCGGTGGGCTGCCGGAAGGCCGACCCGCAGCCGACGGAGACCACCGCCTGTCCTGCCCTCGCCACCGAGGCGGTGACGGAGGCCCTTCCGGTGACGGAGGCTGCCTCGGAGACAGCGCCCGAACCCGAGACTGTTCCCGAAACGGAGCCGCCCAGGACCTTCACCGAGGCGGATTTCAACTTCTATGTGGACGGCTGCGGGGAGCCGGATCCGGACCGCATCAACGTCACCTTCTATCCCAACGGGACGGATCCGGACATCCGGGTCTGGAATTCTTGTCAGATCACCAACCCGGTGGAAATCCGGGACATCTGCGGACGGATCCTGGCGTCGGAATACTATGACTTTGACCGGTACGGCAGGACCCTGGATTCCATGGTGGTGGAATGGCAGGCCCACAACGGGGTCAATGCGCTTTACGACAACGAACGGACCCGCCACGTGGATTTCAACCGGGCAGACGAGGGCGTCACCTATCTGGAATTCTGGCAGCGGGCCATGGAGGAATTGACAATTGACAATTGATAATTGAGAATTGACAATTGAATTCGTATGTGCTATACTGTTCGCGATCATTTGGAATACAGGCGAAGATCGGTTTGTCTGTGTCCCGGCAGCGGGTTTCAGAGAGGGTGCGGTGGCTGCAAGCACTCCCCGCGGGACATGGGCCTTCGGCCGGGAGCCGCGGTTTGAAGGATCGGATTTCCCGGTCTGCGTAGGATCGCCGTGGGGATCGCGTTAAGGTCCGATGAGTGCGCCGGGAAACCGGCGAATGCGGGTGGTACCGCGGAAGCGTCGTCTTTCGTCCCTGTTCGGGAGGAAAGGCGTTTTTTTGTTTAGACAGGCATCAGGCAATAGGCACCAGGCATCAGGCACCGCTCGATTCGCGGGCAGAAATCTGGCAGCATGGCGCCCGTTCTATTGTTTCGCAATAACGGGGTAAATCAAGACGATCAAAGATTATAAAGATCTGACTGCTTTATCTGTGTGAGGCATTGGATTACCTGGATAAGGACGCGATCCGACAAGGCCTTTCGCTCAGCGCGGAGGTTGTCAGAACGCTGAACACAATGCTCTGCCACTTGAACAACCAGATTATCCCGAGCAAATAATAACAAATATGCAAAACGTCTGTACGGGGAACCACGTTGAATCTTGCATCTCATAACAGGAGATGCCTGATGCCTGATCCCTGATGCCTCAATCCGAATGACCGGTCTAATGAAGCTACTATTTCTTTTCAAGGAGAAATGACAATATGAAAGAACAACTGGAACAAATCAAGGCCAGGGCTCTGCAGGCGCTGAAGGAGGCCAAGGAGTCCTCTGAGCTGGAGGCGCTGCGGGTCAGCCTGTTGGGCAAAAAGGGCGAGCTGACCGCCGTTCTCAAGTCCATGGGCAAGCTCTCCGCAGAGGAGCGGCCCGTCATGGGTCAGCTGGCCAACTCCGTCCGGGCCTCCATCGAGGAGCGGCTGGAGCAGCGGAAGAAGGAGCTGGCCGCGGCCGCTCTGGAGGCAAAGCTGGAGGCCGAGGCCGTGGACGTCACCATCCCCGGCGAGGCGCCGGTTCTGGGCCACAAGCACCCCATGAACATCGCCCTGGACGAGGCCAAGGAGATCTTCATCGGCATGGGCTTCCAGATCCTGGAGGGCCCCGAGGTCGAGCTGGCCGACTACAACTTCACCAAGCTCAACACCGAGGAGGGCCATCCCGCCCGGGATTGGTCCGACACCTTCTACCTGAAGGAGGACAGCTCCGTCCTGCTCCGGACCCAGACCTCCCCCATGCAGGTCCGGGCCATGGAGGCCATCAAGGAGCCCCCCATCCGGATCCTGGCCCCCGGCCGGGTCTTCCGCAAGGACGAGGTGGACGCCACCCACTCCCCCATGTTCCACCAGATCGAGGGTCTGGTCATTGACAAGGGCATCACCATGGCGGACCTGAAGGGCACCCTGGAAACCCTGGTCAAGTCCCTCTACGGAGAGGACTCCGTGGTGCGGTTCCGTCCCCACCACTTCCCCTTCACCGAGCCCAGCTGCGAGGTGGACGTACAGTGCTTCAAGTGCCACGGCGCCGGCTGCCCCACCTGCAAGGGCGAGGGCTGGATCGAGCTGCTGGGCGCAGGCATGGTCCACCCCAAGGTCCTGGAGGGCTGCGGCATTGATCCCAACGTCTACTCCGGCTTCGCCTTCGGCATCGGCCTGGAGCGTATGGCCATGCGGCGGTTCCAGATCTCCGACCTGCGGCTGATCTTCGAGAACGACGTCCGCTTCCTGGAACAGTTTTAAGTGAGGAGGTTTGAACAATGAATCTTTCGAGAAAATGGCTTTCCGAGTTCGTAGACATTCAGGCCTCCGACCGGGAATATGATGAAATCATGACCATCGCCGGCCAGAAGGTGGAGACCACCACCCGGCTGGACGAGGCGCTTAAAAACGTGAAGGTGGGCAAGGTTCTGTCCATTGTCCGGCACGAAAACTCCGACCACATGTGGGTCTGCCAGATCGACGTGGGCGAGGAAGCGCCCGTCCAGATCGTCACCGGCGCCCAGAACGTCCACGAGGGCGACCTGGTGCCCGCGGCTCTGCACAACTCCTGGCTGGCAGACGGCACCCACATCACCAAGGGCAAGCTCCGGGGCGTGGCCTCCAACGGCATGCTCTGCTCCATCCAGGAGCTGGGTCTCACCAAGAACGACTGCCCCGACGCCTGCGAGGACGGCATCTGGATTCTCAACGACGAGGGGTGCACCGTGGGCCAGGACATCAACGAGGTCATCGGCAACGACGACAGCATCGTGGAGTTTGAGATCACCAACAACCGCCCCGACTGCTACAGCCTCATCGGCCTGGCCCGGGAGACCGCGGCGGCCTTCAACGTCCCCCTGAAGCTCCACGAGCCCGTGGTGAAGGGCGGCGGCCCCGGCGTGCTGCCGGAGCTGCTGGACGTGGAGACCCCGGACCCGGATCTGTGCCTGCGTTACACCGCCCGGATGGTCCGGAACGTGAAGATCGGTCCCTCCCCCAAGTGGATGCGGCAGCGGCTCCGTGCCGCCGGCATCCGGCCCATCAACAATATCGTGGACATCACCAACTACGTGATGGTGGAATACGGCCAGCCCATGCACGCCTTTGATTACCGCTACGTCAAGGGCGGCAAGATCATCGTCCGCCGGGCAGGCCAGGACAAGACCCTGACCACCCTGGACGGCAGCGTGCGGAATCTGACCCCCGACATGCTGGTCATCGCCGACGAGACCCGGCCCGTGGGTCTGGCAGGCGTTATGGGCGGCGAAAACTCCGAGATCGTGGCGGACACCGCCGATGTGGTCTTCGAGTCCGCCAACTTCGACGGCACCTCCATCCGCAAGACCGCTCTGGCCCTGGGCATGCGCACCGAGGCCTCGGCCAAATTCGAGAAGAACATCGATCCGATGCTGACTCTGCCCGCTGTGAACCGGGCCTGCGAGCTGGTGGAGCTGCTGGGCGCCGGCCAGGTGCTGGACGGCGTCATCGACGTGATCAACTACGTGCCCGAACCCGTGGAGCTGCCTCTGGAGCCCGAAAAGATCAATGCCCTGCTGGGCACCGAGATCCCCGAGGCGGATATGATCGAGTATCTGCGCCGGGAGCAGATCGAAGTGAAGGACGGCCGGATTCAGGTCCCCTCCTGGCGGCCGGACCTGCGGCGGATGGAGATCCCCACCACCCTGATGCGGGGCGCCACCACCAGAGGCGGCTACTCCGAGAGCCAGAAGCTGGAAAACAAGGCCGGGGCCGCTGCCCGGGCATTGGGCTACAATGAGATCATTACCTACTCCTTCGTCTCCCCCACCGGCCTGGATCTGATCCGGGTGCCCGCGGAGGATCCCCGTCGGAACCAGGTGAAGATCCTGAACCCCCTGGGCGAGGACACCTCTGTCATGCGGACCACTGCCCTGCCCTCCATGCTGGACATTCTGGCCCGGAACTACGCCCATCACAACAAGTCCGCCAAGCTCTATGAGCTGGCCAAGATCTATCTGCCCGTGGAGGGCGAGGTCCTGCCCTATGAGCCCAAGCGGCTGATGCTGGGCAGCTACGGCGGCGGCGACTTCTTCACCCTCAAGGGGGCGGTGGAGGCGATCCTGGCGGCCGTCAACGCCCAGAAGCCCGTGTTCACCCCGGAAAAGACGGATCCCAGCTTCCATCCCGGCCGCTGCGCTGCCGTCACCGTCGGCGGAAAGCGGATCGGTCTGCTGGGACAGATCCATCCCCTGGTGGCCAAAAATTACGATATGGACTGCGAGATCTACGCCGCGGAGCTGGATTTCACCGCGCTGCTGACGGTGCTGGCGCCGGAGAAGACCTTCAAGGCCCTGCCCCGGTTCCCGGCTACCACCCGGGACCTGGCGCTGGTCTGTGACGAGGCCGTTACCGTGGGCCAGCTGGAGGACACCATCGCCCGGGCCGGCGGCAAGCTGCTGCGCAGCGTGAAGCTCTTTGACATCTACCGGGGCGTGGGCATTCTGCCCGGCAAGAAGAGCGTGGCCTTCTCCCTGGTGTTCCGGGCCGAGGACCGGACCCTCACCGACGCGGACATCGAGCCCGCCATGGACCGGATCCTGAAGGCTCTGGAAACCGAACAGAACGCCATCCGCCGCTGATCCTGCAATTTTGAGGAGCGTCGAAATGAAGCCTTATATCATCTCCGCCGACAGCACCCTGGACATGCCGCCCGAGCTGCTCAAGGCCCACGACATCCGGGTGATCCCCAGCTACGTCACCATGGGGGACCGGACCCTGCCGGACTGGCCGGATCTGACCCAGAAGGCCCTTCTGGACTATGTGAAGACCTCCGGCAAGGCCGCCAAGACCAGCGCTGCCAATCCGGCGGACTACGAGACCTGGTTCCGGTCTCTGCTGGCAGAGGGGCGGCCCGTGATCCATGTGGCCAAGAGCTCCGGCATCTCCAGCTGCTATGAAAACGCCTGTATGGCCGCCCGGGAGCTGGAAAACGTGTATGTGGTGGATTCCAAGAACCTGGCGGGCGGTACCTCCATGCCCATTCTGCTGACCCTTGCCATGGATCTGGAGGATCCCAGGGAGGCGGTCGCCCAGATCGAGCGGTTCCGGGATCGGATCGACGGCAGCTTTATCATCGAGACCCTGGAATTCCTCCGTATGGGGGGCCGGTGCTCCACCCTGGCGGCCATGGGCGCCAACATCCTGCGGCTGCGGCCGGAGATCGTCTTCGACAACGGCATCATGCGGGTGGGCAAAAAGTACCGGGGCGTCTACCGGACCTGCGTCTTCCGCTACATCGACGACTATATGGCCCGGCTGGAGGACTATGAGACCGACATGGTTTATGTAAACCATACAGTCCAGGATCCCGCCTTCTTAGAGGAGCTGAAGGACTATCTGCGGCAGAAAACCGGCTGCAAAACCCTCATCGAGTACCCGGCCTCCTCCGCCATCTCCACCCACTGCGGACCCAACACCTTCGGCTTCTTCCTGCTGCGGAAGGAAAAATAAAAAGTTTCACTCCCTACTTTACAAACAGGGAAAAATCGGGTATGATATGGAAAAACAAAGGAGGTTTGCACCATGGAGGACCATACCATCAAGTTTCGGGTCCCCTCCGAGGATCACGAGGAGATGAAGCGGATCATGACGTCCGTCTATGCCTCCCTGACCGAGAAGGGCTATAACCCCATCAATCAGATTGTGGGCTATCTCCTTTCCGAGGACCCGACTTATATCACCAATCACAACAACGCCAGAGCGATGATCTGTCGCCTGGACCGCGACGAGGTGCTCCAGGAGATCGTGCGTCACTATCTCTTCGACTGAGCCTCAGCCGGCATCCGATCGGCGATCCAAGGGGCCTGCGCTGCAGGTCCCTTGCTTCATTCTGTAACAATTTCATAACGCCCCCTCGCTTTCAGAACCCCTGATTTTCCCGGCATTTCGGACCAAATTGCCCGCTTCTCTCCCCTTTTCGTGAATAATTTTTTGTAAATTTCTCGATTTGGGGTTGACAAAACCGTTTCGATAGGTTACAATTTGGTTACACTTCGTAAGGAGGTGCTCTATGGCTGATCAAACCGGTCTGACGTACAAGGGTCATCCCCTGATGCGGAAAGACAACATCTGCTATTACGGCTCCATGGCGGATCCCTACATCGTGATCCTGCAGGTTCTGGAGTCCAAGAATTTTGAAGATCTGAGCCTGGCGACCAAGGTCTCCGTTCAGCTCCAGCTGACCGATCAGACCGTCCGCTCCAAGGATCGGATCCTGAAGAAAAGCGAAAAAGACGGTTTTTACACCGCCCTCGACGTGGGCAGTGTGTGGCTCGAAAGAGCGTTAGCGTCTAAGTAATTCTGAAAGCGAGGGTACTTATGAAACGCATTTGCAGATCCATCATTGCGCTGGCCTTAGCGGTCATGATGCTTGCATCCGTCGCCGTTCTGGCGAACGGCACCGAAGCCAAGATCGGCATCGGCGTCGTCACTACCGGAAAGCTTCGGCTCCGCGCCGGCGCTTCCACCGACAGTGAAATCATCGGCACCGCCTCCATGGGCGACAACGTGGTCATCATCCGCGAAGTCGGCGATTGGTACCTGGTCAACTGCAATCTGGAAATCGGATACATGCACAAGGACTACATCGAGTTCAACGAGAAGAAGAACGTGAAGCTGGGCTACGCCCAGTTCGATGTGACCAGCAACGTCCGCAAGGGCCCCAGCACCGATACCGACATCGTGGCCCAGGCCCCCAAGAACGAGACCTGCTTCATCATCGGCTTCAACACCGGCTGGTACAAGGTCTCCTTCAACGGCCAGATCGGCTACGTCCGCAGCGACCTGCTGACCCTGCTGGAAATGCCCTACTACAACGCCGGCAGCCCCGGCAACACCTACAAGGAAGACAAGCCCGCCGAGACCAGCAAGCCTGCTGAGACCGCTGCCCCCGCAGCCTCGACCCCGGCGCCTGCCGAGACCGCTGCCCCCGCAGCCGCTCCCGCTCCGGCTCCGGCTCCCGCCGAGACCCCTGCCCCCGCCGCTGAGAGCAGCGACCTGGGCCAGCGGATCGCCACCTACGCGCAGAAGTATCTGGGCTACCGGTACGTTTACGGCGGCGCAGCCCCCTCCACCGGCTTTGACTGCTCCGGTCTGACCTCCTACGTCGCCAAGCAGTTTGGCTTCTCCATCGGCCGTACCGCCAACGCCCAGCTCTCCGCCGGCACCTACGTCAGCAGAGCGGATCTGAAGCCCGGCGACATCGTGCTGTTCGAGCGGACCTATACCTCCTCCGAGCGCGCCACCCACGCCGGTATCTACATCGGCAACGGCAAGTTCATCCACGCCGCCAACACCCGCAAGGGCGTCATCATTTCGAGCCTGGACGAGACCTACTACTCCACCCGGTTCATCTGCGGCAGACGCCTCGGCTGAGATACATAAAGCGCACCACCCGGTATTTCGATACCGGGTGGTTTTTTGTCTTTCCGGACGCCCACGCCTTGACAGCGGCCAGGGAAAAGTATTATAATTTCGGCAGAAAACCCGATGGAGGTGCAAATATGTTCTGTACAAGCTGCGGAAAGCAATTCGACGACAGGAATCGTTTCTGCCCCTACTGCGGGGCCAAGGTGCCCGGCGCGCTCCATCCGCCTGCCGCACCCGCACAGCCCCAGTATCAACAACCGCAATACCAGCAGCCCCAATACCAGCAGCCCCAGTACCAGCAGCCCCTATACCAGCAGCCCGGCCAGGCTGCCCCGGAGAAGCCAAAAAAACACACCGGTCTGGTGGTGGGGTTGATCCTCGGCGGGATCGCCCTGATTCTGGGCGTGCTTGCGGCTCTGATCACCTTCGCCCATCTGTTCGGCGGCTGGAAGGGCATTTTCGGCAGCAAATCGGAGACTGCTCCCAATCAGGCGGTCGCTTCTGCGCCCGGATTCTCCCCGGCGGAGAGCATTCCCTCCTTCCCTGTCCCATCCACGAAGGTGGACACGGCTCCCGAAACGACGCCCCCCACACCGGCTTTGGACGAAACCTACGATGTGACCATCTGGACCGGCGACGACCCAAACGCCTGGGGCGTCATCGGCAGCATCTGCGGCACCAACTGGGACACCGACTTCCCCATGACCGAGGTCGCCAACGGCGTCTATGAGTCTGCGCCTATGTATCTGTACGCCGGCGAAGAGCTGAAGGTTCGTCAGGGTGGTTCCTGGGATAACAACTACGGAACCGACGGCGCAGGCGGCGCAAATCTGGTGATTTCTTCTGACGGCAGCTACGTCATCCGCCTGGATCTGAATTGGGAGACCATCGAGGCCATCCGCCAATGATCTGATTCCGGCAAATTGCATAATTTCGCATAATCCGCGCATCCTAAGGGCAATTCAACCTTTAGGAGCGCGGATTATGAACGTTTTACGGCCCGGGAAGCGGACGGTTTGCTTCCCGCAGAAGCCTGTGATCGGGGGCTGGGCCTCCGTGGCGGGAAAAAAAGAATCGGAAGGCCCCTTGGCGGACTGGTTCGACGTCAAATGCACGGACACAAAGCTGCGGCAGGAGAGTTGGGAACAGGCGGAGACCCGGATGCAGCAGCTGGCCCTGGAGCGGCTGCTGCAAAAAACCGGCCTCTCCCCTGCCGACCCGGACGTGATTTTTTCCGGGGATCTGCTGAACCAGTGCGTGGGCTCCAGCTTCGCCCTGCGGAACACGGGGCTGGCCTGTCTGGGGCTCTACGGGGCCTGCTCCACCATGGCAGAGGGGCTCTTGCTGGGGGCCGCCGCCGTGAACGCCGGCTACGCGGACCGGGCGGTGGCCATGACCTCCTCCCACTTTGCCTCCTCGGAGCGGCAATATCGGTTTCCCCTGGCCTACGGGGGCCAGCGGACCCCCACCGCCCAATGGACCGTCACCGGAGCCGGGGCTGTGCTGCTCGCCAAGGAGGGCACCGGTCCCCGGGTCTCCGGGGCCACCGTGGGAACCATTGAGGACAAGGGCATCACCGACGCCAACAACATGGGCGCAGCCATGGCCTGGGCCGCCTACCGGACCATTCGCACCCATCTGGAGGCCACCGGCACCGGGCCGGAGGACTATGACCGGATCGTGACCGGAGATCTGGGCAAGCTGGGCAGTGATATGGTCCGGGAATTCTTTGAACGGGACGGGCTGAAGCTCGGAAGCGTGTACAACGACTGCGGGCTGCTGATCTTTGACCGGCAGGGGCAGGACGTCCACTGCGGGGGCTCCGGCTGCGGCTGCAGCGCCGCGGTGCTCTGCGGCTATCTGCTGGGCCGGATGGCTAAGGGAGACTGGAAGCGGTTGCTGTTCTGCGGCACCGGCGCCCTGCTCTCCCCCACCACGGTCCAGCAGAAGCAGAGCATCCCCGCGGTATGTCACGCGGTGGAGATCGAACGATAACGGTAATAGGAGAGGTTCTTTGGATATGATTTTTTTGAGAGCGTTTCTTCTGGGCGGCCTGATCTGCTGCATCTGCCAGATCCTGATCGACAAAACCGCCCTGACCCCGGCCCGGATCCTGACGGGCTGCGTGGTTTCCGGGGTGATCCTCGGGGCCCTGGGACTCTACGGCCCCCTGGCGGACTGGGGCGGGGCCGGGGCCACGGTCCCTCTCACCGGCTTCGGCTACGCCCTGGCCAAGGGCGTCCGGGAGGCCGTGGCGGAGCAGGGGCTCCTGGGCGTCATCACCGGCGGCCTCTCGGCCTGCGCCGCGGGCATTACCGCCGCGGTGGTCTTCGCCCTGCTGGCAGCCCTGATTTTTCCCGCCAAGGACAAAAGCTGATTCCGGTTTTCGGGGAGAAGGGCCGATGTGGGCATCGGCCCCTACGGAGCATTTGAACGTGCAAAGGGCCGATGTGGGCATCGGCCCCTGCGGAGCATTTGTACGTGCAAAGTGCCGATGCGGGCATACTTCGTGACTCTTCGAGTTCGGCCCCTACGGAGCATCTGAACGTGCAAAGGGCCGATGCGGGTATACTTCGTGACTTTCCGAGTTCGGCCCCTGCTGTGCGCTGCTGCAGAGGGAAGCGGATAAAAACGACCGTACACCGATTTTTTTGACTTTTTCCTGGGGGTATGCTATAATACTCAAAAAACATCGGTCGGTGGTGCCTATGGAAAACAAGCCGCTTCTGTATAAACTGAAAATGATCTTTCCGCGAAAGGAACGGCGGTATTTTATCCTGCTGTTCTTTTTGATGCTGCTCAGCACCCTGTTTGACTTTTTGGGAGTCTCTCTGATCCTGCCTCTGGTCAATCTGCTGATCCATCCGGATTCCCTGTCCCGGCAGAGCTGGTTCAGGCTGTTTACCGCCATCTTCCCGGCCAGGGATCGGAACAACCAGCTGCTGATCCTGGTGCTGGTGATCATCGGCGTCTATGTGGTGAAAAATCTCTTCGCCATCTATATGGCCGTGGTGCAGAAGGTGCAGCACAACACCGCAGAGATCATCCGCAGCATCAACGTGGACGTCAGCAACGCCTACAGCCTGGTCACCTGCATTTTCAAGCTGATCACCAGCGGTCTCATCAGTCTTCTGCTGATCATCTATCTGATCATGGTGGATTTCTGGCTGACTCTCTCTATCGTGGTGGGCCTCGGGGTCTACTCGGCGGTCTATTTTCTGATGGTCCGGAAGCCCATGCGGGCTGCGGGCAAGGCCACCCGGCGGCTCCACATGTCCATGCTGAAAACCATTCAGCAGGCCATGGGCGGCATCAAGGAGGTCAAGCTCATGGGCCGGGAGCGGTTCTTTGTGGACAGCTATGTGTCAGACGCCGCGGAATATGAGGAAAATTATCGCCGGTATACCGTTCTGTCCGCTGTGCCCCGGCATCTGGTGGAGATCCTCTGTGTGGGAGGCGTGCTGGGGCTGGTGGCCTTCAAGATCGGTACCCGGCAGGATCTGAGCACCATCGTGGGAAGCCTCTCCGCCTTCGCGGTGGCCTCCATCAAGCTGCTGCCCAGCGCCAACACCATCAATTCCAACATCAACTCCATGTCCTTCCTGATGCCCGGCCTCAACGCGATCTGCGAGGTCATCGACGAAAACTGGGGCATGAACTTCGGGGCCGAGCCCCTGCGCGGGCCAGCCCGGCAGCAGAATTCGGATCATGAGCTGGCCGATATCCGGATCGAGGATCTCAGCTTCACCTATCCCGAAATGGAGGAGCCCGTGCTGAAGCACGTGGCGCTCACCATCCGCAGCGGCACCAGCGTGGGCATTGTGGGCGTCACCGGCGCAGGCAAAACCACCCTGGTGGATCTGATTCTGGGCCTGCTGGAGCCCCAGGAGGGCCGGATCTGCTACGGCGACAGGGACATCCGGGACAGCTACGCGCAATGGCAGTCCCGCATCGGTTACATTCCCCAGAACATCTACCTGGTGGACGAATCCATCCGGGCCAACGTGGCTCTGGGCATTTACGGCGATGAAATCGACGACGACCGGGTCTGGAAGGCCCTGGAGGCCGCCCAGCTGGCGGACTTTGTCCGGGGTCTCAAGGAGGGGCTGGACACCGTGATCGGTGAACGGGGCGTCCGGATCTCCGGGGGCCAGCGGCAGCGCATCGGCATTGCCCGGGCCCTCTATTACGACCCGGACATTCTGTTCTTGGATGAAGCCACCTCCGCCCTGGACAACGAAACGGAGACCGCCGTGATGGAGTCCGTCCACCGGCTCAGCGGCCAGAAGACCTGCATCATCATTGCCCACCGGCTGACCACCATCGAAGGCTGCGACGAAATCTTCCGGGTAGCGGAGGGTCAGGTCACAAAGGAAAAATGACAGCGTACAAAAGGGCCCTTCCCGGTTGGGAAGGGCCCTGCTCTGTATTACCGTTGTCTTTACCAGCCTGCCAGATTGGAGCTGACGACCTTCCAGGCGCCGTTGATCTGCACCATTCTGACCTCCAGGGTGGTTCCCCAGTCGTCAGAAGGATCGTCGGTGTTCTCAAACTCCACCCGGACCTTCACCAGCGCCACATCCTGAATCTGGCTTACGGAGATGAAATCCGTAAAGGAGCTGTAGGTGCTGTCATAGAATTCGCCCACGATGTAGTCATCCAGGAACTCATCCCGGTCCTTGACTTCCCGGGTATCCTTGGCCTCCGCAGTCACCTTGTAGGTGGCGTCCATGCCGTAGGTGTGGTTCTTCTGGCTAAAGTAATTTGCAGCCCACTCGTCAATTTCTTGCTGGGTCACAGCCTTTGCCCGCTCCAGATACTCCCCGCGGTTTTCTTCGCCGTCATAGTCATAACCGACAATGTCCAAGCGGACCGCAGTTTCATATTCCGGCATATACACCGGCAGGTAAGAGGCAAGATCGCCGCTGTAGTAGGCGATCATGGCCTGGACGGCCACGTCCTCCTTGCTCACACCGGCCATGGGGTCCTTGACGGAAGAGCCGCCGTCCTTACCGCCGCAGGCGGTCAGAAACAGGGTGGAAAAAATCAGAACGGAAAGCAGTAAAGCGATTGTTTTTTTCATTTTGACTCCTTTACAGGGAAAGCGTTGATTTTGGATTGAGAATTACAGTCGGGTGCCGCACTCCAGGCAGAAGTTGCAGTCCGGCTCCATCCTGGTGCCGCAGTTGGGGCAGATTTTGAACTCCGGCGCGGCAGGGGTCTCCGGCGCGGCCATCACGGGCGGCTCAGCGGGGACTTCCGGGATCTCCGGGATCTCGGGCATGGCGGGAGCATCCGGCACGGGAAGCGTCTCGGGCATGGCGGGGGCTTCCGGCATCACAGGGGGCTCCGGCATGGGGGGCTGCTCGGGCACAGGAGGCGCGGGAGGCGCGGGAGGCGCGGGAGGCGCAGTATAGACCGGAGGCGCGGGATTGTAGACCGGAGGCGCCGGGTTGTAGGCCGGAGGGGCAGGGGGATTATAGGCGGGCGGTGCGGGGGGATTGTAGACAGGCGCAGCATAGGCGGGGGCCGCAGGTGCGGCAGGCGCAGCGGGTGCTGCGGGCGCCGTCAGCGGATTGCCGCACTGGTTGCAGAAGCGCTGGGTGTTGCTGCAGCGGTTGCCGCAGCGGGAACAGATCACGGTGTTGGGATCCACCGCAGGCTGAATCACCGGCTGTCTCACCGGCATCTGGGTGCCGCAGTGGTTGCAGAAGGCGGCGTTGACGGAAACCTCAGCCTTGCAGTTGGGGCAAATGGCAATCCCGCGCAGGACGTTGATCTGCTCTTTATACTGCTTGGCCCGCTCCAAAGTCTCCTGGATGCCGCGGATATAGTCCTTCTGGGAGTCCTCCGGGTCTTCACGGTGGGCTCTGTAGTAGGTCTGGCCCATTTTCTGGAAGAGGGTGTTGATGTTCTGCTCCTCGGCGGCGATGGCTGCATTGAGGCGATTGATCTCCGCACGGTTGGCACGGCTGTCGTAGTTCATACGTTTTCTCCTCTCTGATCATTTTGATGCTGGAACCGGAATCTCTTCGGATTATCCTTCACTATGTATTATAATCAAACAAAAACACAATGTCAACTTTTCCGGCCGGGAAAACGAAAAAATATCCGGCGCACCCTTGCCTTTTGTCACTTTTTGTCGTATGATACAAAATAAGAATTCAGATTCATGTCTTTGTACATACTACCACCGGAAGGGAGGGATTTTCTTGGACGAGCAATGGGCAGTCGGTCTGCTTGCGCTGATTTCGCAGCCGGCCTTTGCCGCCGCGAAGG
>CACXJE010000032.1 GCA_902767915.1 Oscillospiraceae bacterium
ACCACCCGGCAGGAATCGGAAAAGCCCAATCCCTTCCGGTAATCCCAGGCCCGTTGGATCCGGCGGCGGAAAAAGGCGGCGTCGATGCGCTCGTTCCGGTCCCGGCTCAGGATCCGGACCGTGATCCTGGAGTTGCTGTTGAAAAACCCGTAGGCCAGGAAGCGAAGACGGCTGTCGATGACCTCTACGACCTCGCCGTCCTTGCACAGATCATCCACCCAGTCGATCTCGTTGTCAAAGATCCACAGGCTGCCGGCCCGGACGTCGGAAGCCTCGCCTCTGCGGAGGCAGACCTGACCGTATGCCATCAGCCCTCTCCGTTCCGGGTGCAGATGAAGTGCCAGGCGTCCCGGCACATATCGTCCACGGTCTTTTCCGCCGTCCAGTGGAGTACCTCGTGGGCCCGGGTGGGGTTGGCATAGACCTCCGCCAGATCCCCGTCCCGACGGCCGCCGATCACATAGTTCACGGGCACGTTGTTGACCTTCTGGAAGGAATGGACCAGCTCCAGCACGGAAACGCCGTCGCCGGTGCCCAGGTTGAAGGCCTCGGCGCCGGTGTGATTCTCCGCGTATTTCAGCGCGGAAATGTGGCCCTTGGCCAGATCCACCACGTGGAGATAATCCCGCAGGCAGGTGCCGTCCCGGGTGGGATAGTCGTCGCCGAAGACCGTGAGCTGGGGCAGCTGGCCCGCAGCCACCCGGGCCACATAGGGCATCAGATTGTTGGGGATGCCGTTGGGATCGTCACCCAGCAGGCCGGATTCGTGGGCGCCGATGGGGTTGAAGTACCGCAGCAGCACCGCGGAGAAGTCGGGCTTGGACACGCAGTAGTCCCGGAGGATCTGCTCGATCATCACCTTGGTCCAGCCGTAGGGGTTGGTGGCGGAGGTGTCCATGTCCTCGGTGTAGGGGCTCTGGTTTTTCGGCCCGTAGACCGTGGCGGAGGAGGAGAAGACGAACTTGCTGCAGCCGTGGCGCTCCATGGTCTCCAGCAGGGTCAGGGTGGTGTCCAGGTTGTTGCGGTAATAGCGCAGGGGGATCCGGACGCTTTCGCCCACAGCCTTCAGGCCGGCAAAGTGGATCACCGCGTCGATTTGGTTTTCGGCAAAGACCTGCTCCAGGGCGGGGCCGTCGGCCACGTCGATGGGGTAGACCTTGGGCATTTTGCCGGTGATCCGGGCGATCCGGTCCGGCACGTCCCGGCTGGCGTTGAAGAAATTGTCGGCGATGACGACGTCATAGCCGCCTTGCAGCAGCTCTACACAGGTGTGGGAGCCGATATACCCGGCACCGCCGGTCACAAGAATGGTCATAAACAGTTCCTCCTAAAACGGATGTATTTTATATAGTTTACCACAAACCACATATAAGTGCAAGCCCAAAGAAAAAATGAAAAAAACAGTTGACAAATCCGCGTTTATCCGATAAAATAATACGGCTTGCGTGACAAGCATAATCCCCTTGCCGCTGAGGGATTCAGCGGCCGAAAGACCAAAAGGAGGTGCAAACAATCATGGCTAAGATTTCCGCAAAGTACGAGGTTCTCTACATCATCGATCCCGATCTGGGTGAAGAGGGTATTGCAGCGCTCGTGGAAAAATTCAAGGCTCTGGTGGAGGCGGAGGGTACTCTGACCAACATCGAAGAGTGGGGCAAGCGCCGGCTGGCCTACCTCATCAACGATAAGCCCGAAGGCTACTATGTTCTCATGAACATCGAGTGCAAGCCCGAGCTCCCCGCTGAGCTGGACCGCGTCTTCAAGATCACCGAAGGCATCATGCGTTCTCTGATCACTGTGGTGGAAGAGTAAGGAGGCATTTCCATGCTGAACCACATCGTTCTCATGGGCCGTCTGGTCCGTGACCCGGAGCTGCGCCGCACTCAGTCCGGCGTGCCCGTGGCGTCCTTCCGCATTGCGGTGGATCGGGACTTCGGCAACCGGGAAACCGGTGAGCGCGAGGCCGATTTCATCGATGTGGTTGCCTGGCGTCAGACCGGGGAGTTTGTCAGCAAATACTTCGCAAAGGGACGTATGGCTGTGGTTTCCGGCCGGCTGCAGATGCGCAACTGGACCGACAACCAGGGCAACAAGCGGACCAGCGCGGAGGTTGTGGCCGATAACGTCTACTTCGGCGATTCCAAGCGGGATTCCGAAGGCGGCAGCTACAACGGCAACAGCTATGCCGGCAACAATGGTTCCCGCTCCTACGGCGACTCTTACGCAGCCCCCAACGGCGGCTATGCCGCCCCTGCCGCTCCCGTTGCTCCCGCCGCATCCGATTTCGCGATGCTGGAGGACGACGAAAGCGAACTGCCCTTTTAATTGAATTTTTCTCACAAGACTGTAAAAAAGGAGGATCCTCAAATGGCGAATGATACCAGAGTCAGACCCCACAAGCGCAAGAAGGTTTGCCTGTTCTGCGTGGACAAGGTCACCTGCATCGACTATAAGGACACCGCGAAGCTGAAGCGCTTCACTTCCGAGCGCGGCAAGATTCTGCCCCGCCGCACCACCGGCACCTGCGCTGCCCATCAGCGTCAGCTGACCGTGGCCATCAAGCGCGCCCGTCAGATCGCTTTGCTGCCCTACGTCGAGGACTGATTGAGCCAAACAAAGCAGACCCCGCTGTTTTCTCACAGCGGGGTCTGCTTTTTGGTTGTCCGAATCCGTCAAAAATCCCCGGGAGAACCTCCCGGGGACCTTTGAGAAAAGAAGAGAAGAAATGAAAAGTACAGCGGCTCAAGTCGCTTCCACTTACAATTACATCTTACCGGAGAAATGTAAATAAGGTGTGAATGAGATGGAAACAAATCGAAAAGAGATTATGAACGGCGCCCCGGCTTTACAGGCTTCCGAGGCGTTCGATCACGTCTGCCACACAGCCCCGGTCGCAGCCGCAGACCAGGGGGATCCCGGCCTCCCGGACAGCGGGATCGCAGTCGGCGGGGGCAAAGGCCAGGTCCGCCTCCAGCAGCATGGTCATATCGTTTCTGGCGTCCCCGGCGCAGACCAGCAGAGACCGGCCCAGCCGCTGGGCCAGCCGTCGGGCAGCGGCGCCCTTGGTGGCGGACCGGTGCTGAATGTCCAGGATCCGCTGGGCGGACCGATCCGCCACAAGGGTGGGCCATTCCGCGCCGATCCGGCGTACAACCTCGTCAAACCGGGCGATCTGGGCGGGGTTTTCATCTGTAAAGAACTGGCGGACCGTGTCATCCCGAAAGCTTCCCAGCAGGGAAACCTTGAGGATTCGCTCGGGAAGCTCCTGTTGGGTGATATGCACAAATTCCGTGCGGTTGCTGCGATAGAACTTGTCCCGCAGGGGGTTCTCCCCAAAGAGCAGATGCCGCTGCACCCCCTGGATCTCCAGGTTCAGATCCGGAAACTCCTCTGCCAGCCAGGCGATCAGCGCCGGTGCGTTGGGCATGGGGACGGCGTCCTCCAGCCGCTCCGTGCGGTAATCGTAAGCCCCGGCGCCGTTGTAAAGGATCAGCGGCACGTTGTAGGGAATCTCCGCGGCCCGGGCCCGGAACATGGGGATGCTGCGGCCTGTGGCCACGGTAAAGGCGCCGCCGGCCTCGGTAAAGGCCCGGATCGCCTCCAGGTTTCTGGCCGGGATCCGGCTGTTGGTGTCTGTCAGGGTGCGGTCAAAATCCGCCAGCAATAATACGTTGGAAAAGTCTGTCATGGCAGGTCCTCGAATCCTATCCGTTTTTTCATGCGTAAGATATTATAGCGGTTTCTGTGAAAAATGCAAGCTTGATGTTGCGAAATGTCCGGAGGGCTTTTTGCGGGATCGGCTGTTTTTTTTATTTACTTTTTTGTCGTATTGTGTTAGGATAGCCGATGCGAAACCACAGACAAAGGAAGCGAACACCTTGAACCATGATCTGACCGTCGGCAAGCCGGAGGGCGTGCTCTGGCGGTTCTGCCTGCCGCTGTTCGGCAGCGTGCTGTTCCAGCAGCTCTATAATATCGCGGATTCCCTGGTTGCGGGAAAGCTGATCGGGGAGAATGCCCTGGCTGCCGTGGGCAACAGCTACGAAATCACCTTGATTTTTATCGCCATCGCCTTCGGCTGCAACATCGGCTGCTCGGTGGTGGTGTCCACCTTCTTCGGTGCCCGGGATTATCAAAAGCTGAAGACCACGGTCTCCACCGCGGCGGTCTTCAGCAGCGCTGCCTGCCTGGTGCTGATGGGGGCGGGGCTGCTGGGAGGAGAAGCCCTGCTGCGGCTGATCCATACCCCCAGGGAGCTGATGGCAGACTCCTTGCTGTATCTGCGGATCTACGTGCTGGGCCTGCCCTTCGTATTCTTCTACAACATCGCCACGGGGATCTTCTCCGCCCTGGGAGATTCCAGAACCCCCTTCCGCTTCCTGGCGGCCTCCTCCACGGCCAACGTGGGGGTGGACGTGCTGTTTGTGGCTGCGTTCAGGATGGGGGTGGCCGGCGTGGCCTGGGCCACCTTCCTGTGTCAGGGGGTCAGCTGCCTGCTGGCGCTGGCGGCAGTGCTGGTTCGGCTCCGCAGGCTGGAGACCCGGGAGAAGCCGAAGCTGTTTGACCGGGGGATCCTGGGGCAGTTTTTGAAGGTGGCTGTTCCCAGTATGCTGCAGCAGAGCTTCATCTCCGTGGGCAACATCGTGATCCAGCGGGTCATCAACGGCTTCGGCTCCGCCGTGATTGCGGGCTATGCCGCGGGCGTCAAGCTGAACAATCTGGTCATTACGTCCTTCACCACCCTCTGCAACGGGATCTCCAACTATACCGCCCAGAATCTGGGGGCGGGGAAGCAGACCCGGATCCGGGAGGGCTTCCGGGCAGGGATCAAGCTGGTCTGGACGTTGAGCCTGGTTTTTGCGGTGTCCTATTTCTTCTTCGGGGAACCCCTGGTCCGCTTCTTCATTGACAAGCCCACCCCCACGGCGGTCCATACCGGCGTCATCTACTTGAAGATCCTGGCGCCCTTCTATTTTGTGGTGTCCTGCAAGCTGGCGGCGGACGGGGTGCTTCGGGGCGCCAAGCAGATGCGCCTGTTTATGATCGCCACCTTTACGGACCTGATCCTGCGGGTGGTGCTGGCCATTTTCCTGTCGCGGACGGATCTGGGCGCCACCGGTATCTGGTGCGCCTGGCCCATCGGCTGGAGCATTGCCACCCTGCTGAGCCTCCGCTTCTGTCTGACCGGACCGGCGAAGAAAACAGATCTCCCGCCGACGCTGCAATCCGAGGGCTGCGCAGGGAAGCCGCTGTCGAGAAGCCGGGAAGGAAAGCCGGAACGCGAGAAAAAACTTGATTTTTCAGAGCCCGCGGTCTAAAATGATAAACAAACGAAGCCTCCGGATACCGGATCCGGAGGAAGAATCAACAAAGAGGGAATCAAAATGACAGGTACACTTGTAAACACGGCAGCAGTTTTGGCGGGCGGCATCGGCGGACACTTTTTCGGAAAGCTGCTGAAGCCCCGCTTCCAGGAGACGTTGACCATGGCCTGCGGCATCAGCACGATCTTTCTGAGCATTGCCGGCGCCGTTCGGTATATGATCCCGCTGGACGACAAGAGCCTGCCCGGCGGAGGCTCCATGCTGATCATCCTCTGCGTGGCCCTGGGCGGCCTGATCGGTGAGATTCTGAACATTGAGCGGGGCTTTGAGCTGTTCGGCGAATGGCTGAAAAAGAAAACCGGCAGCGCCAAGGATCAGAACTTTGTCAACGGCTTTCTGACGGCCTCCATGACCACCTGTGTGGGCGCCATGACCATTGTGGGCGCGCTGCAGGACGGCATCACCGGCGACTGGTCCACCCTGGGGGCGAAGAGCATCCTGGACCTGGTGATCGTGATGGTGCTGACCAGCTCTCTGGGCAAGGGCTGCGTGTTCTCGGTGATTCCGGTTTTCGTGATCGAGGGCGGCATCACCCTGCTGGCCAACTGGATCAAGCCGCTGATGACGGATCTGGCCATGAGTTATCTGTCCATGGTGGGTTCGGTTCTGATCTTCTGCATCGGCCTCAACCTGGTTTGGGGCAAAAAGGTCCGGGCAGCGAACCTGCTGCCCGCGGTGGTCCTGGCGATCGCGGCGGCGTTTTTGCCCATTCAGTTCTGATCTTGCTATGAAGCGCCGCGCAGCGAACTTGCTGCGCGGCGCTTCCGCTTCTGTGTTTCTATGGCTCCTGGTCCTGGAAGACGTAGAGCAGGGCTTCCCGAAAGGCCTCCACAGAGGCGCTGGAGGCATCCCGGCTCCAGGCCAGAACAACGGGGTTGGTCTCCTCAATGTACATGTGCAGCAGCAGGGGATGATGAAGGAATTTGCACCACTCATCCATCAGCGCCACGCCGAGGCCGTTTTCCACATAGGAGAGCACGGTCTCCTGGTTGGCGACGGTCCGGAACCGGGGCACGAAGTGGAAGGCCCGGAAAATGCTCTCACTTTCCTGCACCAGGTCCCGGATCAGCGGATCATCCGCAATCAGGAAGTCATAGGAATAGAAATCCGCGGGATTTTTGATGTCCTCATGCTCCGGCAGCAGCCGGGAGTAGAGAATGTTGCGGCGGATGGAGGTAAACCGTTCGGTTTCAAACTCCTGGCTGTAGAGCAGATAATTCTCCAACCCAATCACCGCGTCCAGCCGCTTATCCCGCAGGGCGGCAGTCAGTTCATGAAATTCCAGACATTGGTAGGACAGGCGGAATCTCGGGTTGCTTTTTTTGCAGCGTTCTACCACCAGAGGCAGGTAATCCGAGGTGCTCCAGCCCAGATTGATGCCCAGCCGCAGAACCTCCGGGGCGTCAATGAGGGCCAGCCTGGTGTGGGACAGCTCCGCTGCAGTCCGGGTAAAGACGTTGAAATAGGCCTTTCCGGCCCGGGTCAGGCTGATTTTTCGGTTGCTTTCCCGGAAGAAGAGGGAAACCCCCAGCTCCGCTTCCAACGACGCGATATAACGGCTCACCGCCGGCTGCGGCAGCATCAGCTTTTCCGCGGCCCGGGTAAAATTCAGATTCCGGGCAGCCTCCAGAAAGCATTCGATCTGACGGTCGTTCATGCGCGGTCCTCCTCATATCGTGGATAATATCATTATACCGCAGAATCATACAAAATGGAAGCAAAAAAATCACCGCCCCGCCGAATCAACAGATTCGACGGGGCGGAGCTTGTGATGATTACACGAGGCACTTGAGAATGTAGACGCCGTCGTGCAGGGCGTTGAGGTAGATGTAACCCCGGTCGTCCACCACCAGATCCTCGGCGGTACCCAGAGGCTTGTTGTTCATGGGCACGTCGAAGCAAAGCTTCTCCGGATTGGGAGGAATGAAGTAGGCGATTTCCTTGGGCACGTAGGGATCGGAGAAGTCGTATACCCGCAGGCCCGCATGGAAGTAGCAGTCGTAGATCCGGTCGGAACGGTCCTCGATCCAGGTCTTGTGGGTCATGGGCTCGTGGAGGTTGTGGGGACCGAAGGAGGTGGGGAAGTCCTGCCCCAGCTGGTTGAAGTTCTTGTAGGGGAAGCCCTCGGGAACCTCGGGATAGGGGAAGACGGAGATCAGCACCGGATCCGTGGGATCGGACACGTCAAAGGCCTCAATGCCGCAGAAGGCATGGACGCCGAACTTGTCGAACTCATGCTTGGAGTAGGTCCACTGACGTTCGCCCTCCTGCATGCCGACAGCATAGTGGGTGCCGTGGACCGGCATAAAGGTGTGGCACAGGGCGCCGCCGAACTTGGTGGCGAAGGGAGGCGTCATCTTGCATTCGCCCAGCACCTGGGGCACCTTGGGGTTGGAGATGTCCAGAATCTTGAAGCCGGCGCCGGCGCAGCTGATATAGACCAGGTTGGAGTCGGTCTCGGCGTAGGGGAAGTGGACAAAGCCGGGATAGGTGTTGTAGCCCTGCCAGCCGTTCCATTCCTTCTTGCGGGTCTTCTCGGTCTGGTTGCCGAAGAACTGGCCCGGGTTCCACCAGCGGCCGGCTTCCACGGGATGCTCCGGATCGGAGATATCCACGATGCGGTAGATGTAGTCCTTGAAGCCGGAGGCCGTCGCTGCCAGATGGACGTAGCGGCCGCCGTTATAGGTGAAGCGGTGGACGCCGGCGCCGCGACCGTTCTCCGGGTCGCCGGTGGACCAGAAGGAGAGCTTTTTGGGGTGCTCCGGGTCTTCCTTCAGGGAGAAGATATGGATGCCGCCGGGAGCAGGCTCAAAGTGCTCGGGGGCAGGTCCGTGGAGGAAGGGCAGACAGTTGCCGTTGGCAACGATCATCAGATCGTCGCAGATCTGAACCTTCGGTGTGGACATGTAGGGATAAATCTCCGGATCCATCACAGGCATATACTGCACATGGCGGGGATTTGCGGGGTCCGTCACGTCCAGGATCTCCACGCCGTAGCCGAAGAAGCAGCCGCCATAGAGATAGTACTTCCCGTCCTTGGTTTTGTAGAGCTGGGACTGGAAGAGGTAGTGATTGTCGCAGTCGTGGTGGGACAGGACCTCCATGTTCTTGATATAGCCCTCATTGCCGGGGCTCTTGGCATAAAATTTTTCGCTCATAGCCGCGCCTCCTTGAAGTAATGGCCCCGGAATGCCGGGGCGGATGGTGATTGCCTTGTTCATCTCGATTATACCTGTAGGGCAGAGAGAAATCAAATGCCAATAACAGAAAATAATCATAATAAATTTGTTATTAAAAATATAAAATATTGGTATTTTTCATTTTGGTGAAACCGCTTTATAATAAAACCGGGCAAATGAAAAAGATTGTCATTTTACACAAAAAATATTTTTGGGAGGTAAAACTATGAAAATCCTGGGACTTTCCTGCGGCACCAAAAACGGCAACAACGATACCATGTGCCGTGTGGCACTGGAAGCAGCCCGCGATGCCGGCGCGGAGATCGAATTCATCCACGTTTTTGACTGGGACATCAAGTACTGCACCGGCTGTGTGGCCTGCTCCAAGGGCCTGGTCATGGGCAAGGGCATGATCTGCACCCAGAAGGACGACTATGCTGCCCTCTATGAAAAGATGGTTGAGGCGGACGGCATCCTGGTTGTGGATCCCATCTATGAGTCCGGCGGCTCCGGTCTGTTCCATGTGCTGACCGACCGTATGGGCCCCGGCCACGACACCGGCATGCTGCTGATGCTGGACGGCAAGCTGAAGGAGCAGGGCAAGGAAGGCCTGAATCCTCGGATTTTCCAGCAGAAGGCCATTTCCTTCGTGGGCATCGGCGGCTCCGACTGGGCTGTCCGTGTGGAAACCGATCATGCCATGCTGGCCATGTCTCCCGGCTGGAAGGTCGTGGACAACGACTTCTTCTCCTGGTCCAAGGACGTCATCATGCAGGACGACAAGGTGGAGCGCATGAAGGAGATCGGCCGGAACCTGGTTGAAGCCGCCCAGTACATCATTGACAACCACGTCATGATCCCCGGCTCTGAGGAGCTGGATCTCTGGAAGGGCAAGAAGGGCGGCTGCCCCCACTGCCACGGCAATGCGTTCTACATCTTCCCCGGGACCAACCACGCGGTCTGCGAGCTCTGCGGTCTGGAAGGCCATCTGGAGCTGCAGGACGGCGCCATGCGCCTCGTGGCCGATCCCGAGCTGGGCGAGAACGGCCAGATCTGGCACTGCCACGATCTGATTTCCGGCAAGGCTGCCCACGGCAAGGACATCTTCCAGAACGAGAGCAAGCTGATGAACCTCTTCCGGGACGAGAACTTCAAGGCCCGCAAGAAGCACTACACCGACGTGATTGCCCCCACTCCCGCGCCCTCCAAGAGCAAGTAATCCCGCGGGATCCCGTTGAAAGGAGATCTGAAAATGGCATTTGAATTCAACCTGATGCGCAGCCTGATCTATGTGGGCCTGGCCAAGGAAGAGTACCGTCCCAAGCTGGAGGAGTGGCTCTATAAGTACCATGTGCCGGAATCCATCAGCAAGTTCACCCCCTATTGCATCAAGTATGCCTTCTACCAGGCCTATCCCACGCCTCCGGAGGGCGACCGCTTCGGCGCGAGAAAGATGCAGCTCACCGAGCACTACTGGCTGGTGGACGAGCATCTGCCCGAAATGGCCAACAATATCTATAACGAGTATATGCCCATGGACGTGCTGCGCTGGCAGGGCTGCATTCCCGATGTGGACAACGCTGCCGTACACGCCAACGCCGTGACCGGCGACGCCGGCCGCGCCGTGGGCGGCGGCGACTTCCCGCCCTTCATCTTCGCCTTTGTTCCCATCAACTGGGAAGAGGATTTCAAGGGCGCCGGCCGCACCCCCGAGGACGGACCCAACTATCGTTGGCAGTTCCTGCTTCAGTACCCCGAGGGCGTCAGCAAGGAAGAGGGCGAAAAATGGTTCTATGACCAGGTGGTGCCCTATTTCAAGAACAGCGTCTACGTCAACCGCTTTGTTTCCAGCAAGGTCAAGATCAACTACGGCGCCCCCAGCGCCAAGTTTGACCGGCTGTGCGAGATCTGGTTCGAGGGACCGGAGGAATGGCATGAGGCCGCCGTCGTCCTGGCGGATCGGTTCATTGCCAAGCCAGATTGGGCGCAGCAGGAGCATTTCCCCTATCTCAAGCCCCAGTTCAACATCGCCTCCATGTTCTTAGGCGACCGCGCCACCAGCGATAATCTGAGCCAGTACCGCGGCTTTATCACCATGCGGTAATCCGATTTTTTCCGTTAAAATAATAAAAACAGAAAGGATCCATTGTATTATGAAACCGACTAAGAAGATGATCCTCACCCAGAACCTGGTGTTCAACGCCCCCTTTGCGCTGGTTATGGTGATTGTTTCCAACCTCGTGAACAAGCAGAAGTTCGGCCCCGAGACCATCGGCATGTTCTTCATCTCCCTGGTGATCGTGGAGATCCTGGGCTTCATCATCCCCGTACAGAAGATCGCCGGCTTCTTCGGCGCCAAGGTCTTCAAGGGCAAGAACCCCATGGCCTTCCCCCAGTTCCTGCTGGTGGCGGCTGTGCTGACCTTGATCTTCACCGTCCTGATGACCCTTGCCATGACCTTCATCGGCATGAAGCTGGGCGGCGCACCCATGAAAGATTATTGGTGCAATGTGCTGAAGGCCTTCCCCTGGCTGTGCCTGGCTGCCTACTGCTCCGTGCTGGTCTTCCTGCCGCTGAGCATGAAGGTTTCCGGCATGGACAAGCTGGCCGGCGGCCCTCCCAAGAAGTAAGCGCCAGGTAAATGTAAGAAGTAAGAAGGAAAAAGTACCTGGAGCTGTCTCGTACTTCCTACTTCTTACTTCTTACTTCTTAATGAATCATTTTCCCTCTTTCCCGTTCAAAAGGAGCCGCCATGAAACGTCTGACCCGTCCTGTGTGGACCTTAGCCCTCTGTATTGCCCTGTTTCCGCCGATCTGGGCCGTGCTGGCCCCCTATCTCGGGGTGCAGACCGGGGCTGTAGCTCTGATTTGCGCCGGGATCTATGTGGCGGCGGGAAACGAGAAAAAGCACGCCCTGCCCATGTCTCTGGGCTTTTTGGCAGGGGATTTCTGGGCAGTCTCCGCCCTGTGGATCATGGACAAGCTGTCCTGGAACCCGAATCTGGAGCTGTTTGCGACCCTGTTCGTTCTGGGCGGCGCCGCGGTGCTGATCGCCTCCTGCCTGCCCCGGGTCTTCTATCTGCCGGCCTGGCTCTCCGGCTGGGCCATCGGACTGACGGTCCTGGCTCCCGCCGGCTTCGGCGCCATCGGCACGCTGCCCCTTCAGATCGGCGCGGCCATGCTGGTGGGCGTGTGGTATGTGGGCGTGGGCGTGGACGCGATCCACAAGCTCCTGCGGGGCAAGGAGCAGGGCAAATAAATGCGTAGGGCGGCCAGACCCCGGCCGCCGTGAAAATTGGAGAAAACCAATGAAACAAAAATCCATTTCCATCCGTTGGGCCTATCTGGTCCTGGGTGTGGTCGCCCTGCTGTTTGCAGGGGTGATCTACGCCTGGTCGATCCTGAAGACGCCTCTGACAGAGGCCTTCGGCTGGTCGAATTCCCAGCTCGCTCTGAACTTCACGCTGACCATGTGCTTCTTTTGCCTGGGCGGCTTCGTGGGAGGCCTGGTCTCCAAGCGTCTGGGCAGCACCCTCAGTCTGATCCTTGCGGCGGTGCTCAGCTGTCTGGGCTTTGTGCTGGCCTCCAGACTGAACGGCGCCGTGTGGATGCTGTATCTGAGCTACGGCGTGCTGGCCGGCCTCGGCATCGGCATTGCCTACAACGTGATCATCTCCACGGTAAACGCCTGGTTTCCGGATAAGAAGGGCCTCTGCTCCGGCGCGCTGATGATGGGCTTCGGCGCCTCCGCCCTGGTGGTGGGCTTCGGCGCCTCCGCCCTGGTGGTGGGGAAGCTGGCCTCTGCCTTGATGGAGGGCCCCGGCTGGAGAACCGCCTACCTGGTGGTGGGCCTGGCGCTGGGAGGCGTGCTGCTGGCAACCGCCCTGGTGCTGCGGAAGCCCGGGCCGGAGCTGATCCTGCCGCAGCCGGAAAAGAAGACGGCGGCAGGGGAGGAGGCCTTTGCGCAGGCGGACTACCCCACCGGGAAGATGATCCGCAGGCTTTCCTTCTGGCTGGCCTTCCTCTGCATCGTCTGCCTCTCCGCCGTGGGCAATACGGTGATTTCCTTCGCCAAGGACCTGGCCCTCTCCGTGGGTGCCAAGGCCGCGCTGGCCACAACGCTGGTGGGCGTGCTGTCCATCTGCAACGGCCTGGGCCGGATCACCATCGGCGCCCTGTTTGACAAGCTGGGCCGGAAGAAGACCATGCTCTTGGCCAACTGCCTTACGATCCTGGCAGCGGGCATCACCCTGGCAGCGGTTCTGACCAAATCCCTGCCGATCTGTGTGGCCGGCCTGTGTCTGACGGGCTTCTCCTACGGAGCGGGCCCCACCATCTCCTCGGCCTTTACCTCCGCCTTCTACGGACAGAAGTACTTCCCTCTGAATTTCTCGGTGATGAACTTCAACCTGATGGGGGCCTCCTTCGTGGCCACGGCAGCCAGCGGGCTGCTGGAATCCACGGGGGGTTATGTGGGACCCTTCGTCCTGCTGCTGTCTCTGGCGGTGGTTTCGCTGGTGCTGAATCTCTGCATCAAAAAGCCGTAGGGCATCGATTCTGCAGGAGCGCACGGCGTGCGCTGCCTGCGCCGCGGGAAGGAGGCTGACGCCGTTTGCAATCCGAACTGACCCGCCTGTTTTTGCAGGAGGGGACCCATAATTTCGTGTTCTTGGGAGAAGCCGGCTGCGGCAAGAGCGAGATTGCCATCAATCTTGCCCTGGCGCTGGCGGCGCTGGGCGGACCCTCTGTCCACTTTTACGACCTGGACATGACCAAGCCCCTGTTCCGTTCCCGGGATCAGGCGGCGCTGCTGGAGGACCGGGGCGTACAGGTCCATTTTGAGGAGCAGTTCTATGATGCGCCCACCGCTGCCGGCGGCGTGAACCGGCAGCTGCGGGACAGGGACTGCTTTACGGTGCTGGACGTGGGCGGCGACTATATCGGCGCCCGCTCCGTGGGGGGCTACGCCCCTCTGCTGAACGCCCCGGGAACCGCTGTGTTCTATGTGATCAATCCCTATCGGCCCTGGTCCATGGACATCGACCATATCGACCGGGTGCTGGGAGAAACCCTCGGCGTCTCCCATGTGCGCCTGGATCGGCTCCGCCTGCTGGGCAATCCCAACCTGGGGCCGGACACCACCGTTGACGAGGTGCTGGAAGGCGCCAAGCGGCTGGTGGAAATGGTGGGACCCTATAAGCCGGTGGAGGGCTGGACCGTCCGCGGTTCCCATGCGGCGGCTGTGGAAGCCGGGATGGGCTGCCCGGTCTTTCCGATTGAACTGTATCTCACCTACGAGTGGGAGCAAGCTTAAAAAACCTTTCTTGATCAGCGATCATGATTCTAAAAAAAGGAGCAAACACAATGGCAATAGGAAAGGTAGAAATTATCAAAGAGCGGTGCAAGAGCTGCGGCTACTGCATCAAATTCTGTCCCAAGGGCGTCCTTGCCGTGGGCAAGGAGGTCAACTCCAAGGGATATGAGTACGTTTATCCGGCAAACCCCGAGGCCTGCATCGGCTGCGCCATCTGCGCGCGGATGTGCCCCGACGGCGCCATCGACGTCTATCGTTAAGGAGGGCAAGGAAGAATGGCACGAGTATTTATGAAGGGCACCGAAGCCGTGGCTGAGGCTGCCGTCCGCGCGGGCTGCCGGTTCTTTGCCGGTTATCCCATCACGCCGCAAAACGAGGTTCCCGAGTATCTGTCCCGTCGTCTGCCCGAGGTGGGCGGCGTGTTCGTCCAGGGTGAGAGCGAGGTCGCTTCCGTCAATATGGTCTATGGCGCCGCCTCCGCCGGCACCCGGTCCATGACCTCCTCTTCCTCCC
Organism: Oscillospiraceae bacterium; assembly: GCA_902767915.1. GTDB lineage: Bacteria > Bacillota > Clostridia > Oscillospirales > Oscillospiraceae > JAFRPC01. The sequence goes on from CACXJE010000032.1 coordinate 14,391, forward strand.
CCGGCATCTCTCTGAAGAGTGAGGGCATCAGCTACTGTGCTGCGGCCCGGATCCCCATGGTCTATGCCAACTTTGCCCGCGGCGGCCCGGGCGTGGGCTCCATCCAGCCCGCCCAGCAGGACTATCTGCAGGCCACCAAGGCCAGCGGCAACGGCGGCTTCCGGATGCCCGTTCTGGCCCCCTCCACCGTGCAGGAGGCTGTGGACCTGACGGTTCTGGCCTTTGACTGGGCCGACCGGGACCGCACCCCCGTTCTGCTGCTGGCGGACGGCGTCATCGGCACCATGATGGAGCCGGTGGTCCTGCCCGAGCCCAAGACCGAGGAAGAGGTCGCCGCCATCAAGGCCTCCAAGAAATCCTGGGCCTGCATCGGCCACGAGCTGGACTACGCCCACCGCGCCTGGATTCAGCCCGGCAACTGGTCCACCCTGGTCATGCAGCAGGTCAATGAGGACGCTGCCGCCATGTACGAAGCCTGGAAGCAGGAGGCCATGGTGGAAGAGTATCAGACCGAGGACGCGGAGATCATCCTGACTGCCTACGGCATCTCCGGCCGTATTGCCAAGTCCGCGGTGAATCTGCTCCGGGCCCAGGGCATCAAGGCCGGCCTGGTTCGTCCCATCACCGTCTATCCCTTCCCCGACGCAGCCTATGACCGGATCGACTATTCCAAGGTCAAGGCCATTCTGGACGTGGAGATGTCCATCCCCGCCCTGTTTGTGGAGGACGTGAAGGCCGCCGTGAAGGGCCGCGCCCGGATCGAGACCTGCCTGTGCTCCGGCGGCAACATCATGAGCCGCGAGGCCGTCATCAGTGCGGCGAAGAAAATCATGGAGGGCTGAGCAATGAATAAGATCTATACCAGAACCAAAACCATCCAGGAGGATAAGGTCTCCGGCTTCTGCCCCGGCTGCATGCACTCCACGGTCATCAAGCTGATCGGCGAGGTGCTGGAGGAGCTGAACGTGGTGGATAAGGCTGCCTGCGTGCTGGGCATCGGCTGCTGCGGCCTGCACATGGACTACATGGCCTACGACAACACCACGGCCCCCCATGGCCGCGCCTGCGCGGTCGCCACCGGCATGAAGCGCTCCAACCCGGACTCCCTGGTCTTCACCTATCAGGGCGACGGCGACTTCGCCTCCATCGGCCTGGCAGAATCCATGTCTGCCGCCAACCGGGGCGAGAACATCACGGTCATCTTCATCAACAACGGCATCTACGGCATGACCGGCGGCCAGATGGCTCCCACCACCCTGGTGGGCATGAAGGCCTCCACCGCCCCCAAGGGCCGGGATCCCAAGGAGCACGGCTATCCCATGCACATGTGTGAGATCCTGAACCAGCTCACCGCCCCCTACTATCTGGAGCGGACCTCCTGCAACAACCCTGCCAACGTCAACAAGACCAAGGCTGCCATCAAGAAGGCCTTCCAGAATCAGCTGGACGGCAAGGGCTTCTCCATGGTGGAGATCGTCACCGGCTGCCCCACCAACTGGGGTCTGGACGCCCTTCGCAGCTTAGACTTTATTGAAGAAAAAATGCTTCCCGAGTTCCCCTTGGGCGTGATCCGGGATCGCAGCAAAGAGGAGGCTTGATCTATGGAAACCAATCTGTGCGTCGCCGGCTTCGGCGGTCAGGGCGTCATGTCGCTGGGCAAGTTCCTGGCGGATGCCACCTGCAACTCCACCGACAAGAACGTGACCTTCTTCCCCTCCTACGGCGCAGAGCAGCGGGGCGGCACCGCCAACTGCTTTGTGGTCATTTCCGATGACGACATCGGTGCGCCTCTGGGAGACGTGATGGACGATCTCATCGTGATGAACGGCCCCTCTCTGGCCAAATTCCTGCCCACGCTGAAAAAGGGCGGCAACCTGTTTATCAACAGCTCCATCGTTTCCGATCAGATCGACCGGGACGACGTGACCCTGGTCAAGGCTCCCGTCACCGAGCTGGCGCTGGAGATGGGCAATGCCAAGGTTCTGAACGTCATTATGCTGGGCGTTTACGTGGGCTTTACCCAGGTAATCGAGCCTGCCATCGTGTGGGATACCATCGAGCACAAGCTGGCCTCCAAGCCCAAGCTGCTGCCCCTGAACAAGCAGGCCTTTGAAAAGGGCCTGGAGCTGGGCAAGGCCCAGCGGGGCTGATTCCGGAAGAGGAGCTGACCTATGTATTACAGAACCTTTGAAGAGCTGATCGAAAAGCGGAAGTCCGCTGCCCGGAAGGTGCGGATGGCTGTGGCAGCCGCCGGCGACGAGCATACCATCGAAGCCGTGCTGGACGCCCGGGAAAAGGGCATTGTCTCTCCCATCCTGGTGGGCGACAAGCCTCTGATCGACGCCGCGCTGGCCAAGTTCGGCGCCACCGTCCCCGCGGAAGATATTTACGACGTGGCCGACCTGGCGGAGGCCGCCAAGTTTGCCGTGAGCCTGGTCCGGGAAGGGAAGGCGAACCTTCTGATGAAGGGGAAGCTGGATACCAGCGTCATGCTGCGGCCCGTGGTCAACAAGGAAACCGGCATCGGCAAGGGCGGCGTCATGAGCCATTTCACCGCCTTTGAGGTGCCCAGCTATCACAAGCTGCTGGTCCCCGTGGACGGCGGCATGGTGACCTATCCCACCCTGGAGCAGAAAAAGGCCATCATTGAGAATACCGTGGGCGCGCTGCGGGCCATGGGCTACGATGAGGTCAAGGTGGGCGTGCTGGCCTGCGTGGAAAAGGTGAACCCCAAAATGCCGGAAACCGTGGAGGCGGATGCGCTGAAGCAGATGAACCTCCGGGGCGAGATCACCGGCTGCATCGTGGAGGGACCCATCTCCTATGACTGCGCCGTCAGCAAGGAGATCGCGGAGTTCAAGGGCTTCCACAGCCCCGTGGCCGGCGACGTGGACGTGCTGGTGGCCCCCAACATCCATGCCGGCAATATCATGGGCAAGATGCTGGCCTGCACCGCCGGCGCCAAGATGGCCGGCTTCATCGTGGGCGCCCAGTGCCCCATCGTGCTGACCAGCCGGGGCTCCAGCCCTCTGGAGAAGTACAACTCCATCGCCATCGCCGCCGCCGCGGCGGAATAAGCTGCGCTGTACGATCAATCGGGATTTGTCGAGCTCCGCTCGACAAATCAATGAAAATATGAAACTATGAAAAAATGAAAAAATTATGGTATTTTCCATATCTCCGATATGGAAATTCATGCTTTCATTATTTCATTTTTTCATTCTCCTCGACAAATCCCAATTTTCCCACAGAAAGGAACCGTTATGGAAAAATTACTGATCATCAATCCCGGCTCCACCTCCACCAAGATCGCGGTGTTCGAGGACGAAAAGCCCCTGTTCACCGAATCCATCGTCCATACCCCCGAGGAGCTGGCGCCCTTTGAGCATGTGGCGGAGCAGTACGAGTTCCGCAAGGCTCTGATCGTCAAGACCCTGGAGGCCCACGGCGTGGGTCTGGATACCCTGACCGGCATCGTTTCCCGGGGCGGTCTGCTGACCCCCATCCGGGCGGGCGCCTATGCGGTCAACGACGACATGGTCTGGCAGCTGAAATACCGGCCCCAGAACGAGCACGCCTCCAACGTGGGCGCCATGATCGCCCGGGCTCTGAGCGTGGAGTACGGCATCCCCGCCTTCATCTATGACGGCATCACCGTGGACGAGCTGGACCCCATCAATAAGATCACCGGCCTGCCCGTGTTCCGCAGAAAGGGCATGGGCCACAATCTGAACACCCGCGCCGCGGCCATGCGCTATGCCCGGGAGTCCGGCAAGGCCTATCAGGATATCACGGTGATCGTGGCCCATCTGGGCGGCGGAATCTCCGTGAACCTGCACCACGGCGGTCGGATCGTGGACTTCATCTCCGACGAGGAGGGCCCCTTCTCTCCGGAGCGGTCCGGCGGCCTGCCCATGTTCGACGTGATCAAGATGTGCTTCGACGGCGAGCATACCTACAACTCCATGATGAAGCTGGTGAAGCGTCAGGGCGGCCTCATGGCGCACCTGGGCACCACCGACAGCCGGGAGGTGCAGAAGATGATCGACGCCGGCGACGCGCACGCCAAGCTGATCTACGACGCCATGGCCCTGAACATCGCCAAGAACATCGCCAAGTGCGCGCCCTACGTCAAGGGCAAGGTGGACGCCATCCTGCTGACCGGCGGCATCGCCTATTCCGAGTATATTACCTCCTATATTCGGGAGCATGTGGAATTCATCGCGCCTGTGGTGGTCTATCCCGGCGAGGACGAAATGCTCTCTCTGGCCCTGGGCGGACTCCGGGTCCTGCGGGGCGAGGAGCAGGCCGGCACCTTCGTCAAGAACGAAAACCCGGGCTATTGATCAAGCCCAAACAAAACTCCGGCGGCACAGTTTCGCGGAAACTGTGCCGCCGGAGTGTCTTTCTGCCATGCCGAAGAAAAGCAGCCGCCAAAAGCGACTGCTTTTTCTGAGCCGTTCAGGTGTTTATAACAGATTCTGGTTATCGGATTTGGCGGCATTGCCATAGACTACTGCAATCTGTCGTCCGTCTGCGTTGTTAATTCGACGTTGACGGTGCGGAGGTATCGTCTGAGGGGATACTCCCCGTCGTGCGCTTCACCCGGAAGAGATGCCGACATATTTCGCAGCGTCGTGACGCGGGTAACCCCGGCGCGGATGAGCCGCTGTGTCAGAGCTTCCCGTTCTTCCGGCGGGCAGCACAGCCCCGCGGTTTGAAGGTATTGCTTTTTCTCCCGCAGCACCTGCAGGAGCCGCTCCCGCGGCAGCGGCTTCACCAGCACGTTTCCCAGCATCGGCGAGAGCTCCAGCGCAGAATCCTCCTTCACGATCAGCGCACACAGCGGGGATTGCCAGCGCTTTGCTTTGCCGCCATCCAGCAGGGCCTCCAGACGGTCCGTCCGGCTGCGCAGGGTCAAGGCTGCGACAGCACCCATGGTTTTGGGCTGCTGCTGTTTTGCCGACGCCTCCAAAACAGGGAAGAACCGATCACAAAAGCTGCGTACCTGGTCCATATCCGATGTGTCCAGATAAACGACCTGGCAGGAGGAGCAAAGCAGCTGCCGGGTGGTGGTAATATGGTCCGCCAGATCCGCCAGCTCCCGGTGGGATACATCGCCGGAAAGATAGGCAAAGCTGAGCCGGTGGCCCCATTCAATCAGCTTTGTTCCGGGGTGCGCAAAGCGCCGCACGGCGGCAACGGCTGTCTCACCGCCCCAGACGACGATCCCATCGCTGAGATCTGCCATGCGCTTGATGGCGGCAAGGTCGCTGGACGGTGTGTCAAACACGTAAATATACTCTGCAAGGCTGGGCTCGATCTCCAGCAGAGCCTCAATGATTGCAAGCGACAGCCCGTTGTCTGCCTGCGGGAGCTTCAACAGATTGACGTTGCCGGTCACCAGGCCCTCTGCGACAGAAAAAGCCGGAAGTCCGTCCGCGTTTCCGGCTGCAATGTGCAGCAGAACACCCAGCGGTCTTGTGAGCACGCGAAGCTGCGCCAATCCCGGCGGCGGATTCGTCACCATATCTGTTGAAAAGTCCGACCCCAGCTCCGTTCGGACCTTGAATTCCAGATAATCCCGCCGGAGCAGCCGGATTGCCAGGTCCTTATATTTCTCTGCGCCGTCGATCTGCAGCCCCGCGATCTGTTCATCAAAGGCGCCTGCCGCAACCTGCTGCCCCAGCTTGTCAATGGCGGCAATGACGATGTCCGCTGAAGGAGCGGGCTTTTCCAGCGTCTGATTCAGGCGCGTACTGAGGCTGTCCAGGATGCTGTCCTGCATAGCGCTGTCATACCGCATTCCGTTTGCCAGTATCACAACGACACCTCCGTTTGCTCCAACAGCTCCGCCGCTCCAGCGGCGCAGGTCTTCACGTCCTGCAGGCCGACACGGCCGAGAATTTCCAGATAAGGCGAGTTCAGCCCACAGGGGCAGTTGTCATGCAGCACGCCCAGATCGTCCGGCATGACGGACAGAAGGGGTGTTCCGCGCACCATGGGGGAGATCAGGTTGACCAGTCCCGGCATCCCGTGGGGGAGCGGCTGCAGGGTCTCTGCGTCCCGGATCAATACCCGGCTGTAAATCGGAATGTGGAAATGGTGCTGCTCGCAGTCGCAGTAGAGGATTGGATGCTCCACAGCACCGTAGAATTCGATGATATCCGATTCGTCCAGCCCGAAGACCTTTTTTGCCAGAGAATAAAACACCGGTTTGTCGACCTCTTCCGTGTAAAACTGCTTCCATCCGCCGCCCAGCATCAGCTTTGAGCCCTTTGGGAGCCGAACGTGGAGGTCTTGCGCGTCCATCTGCTTCATCAAAAACCAAGCGTAGGCCGGAAAGCCCATGAAACGCAGCGGAAAACGGGACTTGGCGTGCTTTACGATGGCTGCCTGCACCGCCTTTAGATCCAACACATACTTCCCGTCCTTCCAGCGCAGGGCATAGGTGCGGCTGAGCGCAGGGGTAAACAGGGTCACACCGAAGGCGGTTTTGGAGGCGCCGGTCCGATTCTTCCGGTTGGGCTGATAGCCGAACACCACATAGTGACAGGGGCGCAGAGAAAGCAGACGGCGTTTTCTGCACACCCGCAGGACCATTTTTAACCCTGCCCACAGATCGCCGAAGGAAAAGCCGATCTGACTGGCGTGTCCGCTGGTTCCGGAGGAGGTCACCACCACCGGAAGCCTGCGGCGCGGCATGGATAAAAGCCGCCTGCGTTTGAACAGCGCCGTCGGGAGAACGGGAAGCTCTGCCAGATCTTCAGCGGACCGGAGCCGATCCGGGGAAAAGCCCTCAGCATCCAGAATCGTTTTGTATTCCGGGCAGTGCTGATAGACGTAGCTGCAGTTTTCACGGACGGCGGAAACAAACAGTTCCTCCGTCCCGGCGATATCATAGGGATCGGAACGCCCGAACAGCTTTGACCGGAAGCGCATCTGCTCACGTCCTTCCTGCTTCTGTTTTTTTCATTATACCAGTAAGCAGAAGAAAATGCAACTTTCAGGACAAAACGGCAGGAGTATCTGTGTGAGTTGAGTGAAATGGAAATGTAGCAGAATGCATCATATTTTTTTCCACCCCATGCTCTCACAACTTTTTGCAGGCGAGTTCGATGCACAGGGCGGCAGCATCCCCGTTCACGCCGTCAAAGCGATAGTCATAGACTTCTCCGTCAAAAATACCGTGTTTTCTCTCCAGCATCTGTGCCACCGGCGCAGGCAGGTTTCCGTGCATTCTTGCCTTGAAGCGCTCTTTGATGGTCTCGATATCAGCGTAAACAAGGATTCTGACAGCGCCGTCCGGTAAGAGCTTGATCTGCTCCGGCTCAGATATCACATAAATGATGTTGGCTCCCGAAACGGCGTCCGCAAGCTTTTTTCGGAACAGGGCGGCCGCCTCGCTTTCGGACTTCGCCATCCGCAGATAGTCCTTGCCGGTGACGATTTCCGCGTGGATATCTTTCTGGATTGCTTCTGCAAGCGTGGATTTCCCGCTGCAGTTTTCTCCGATGATTCCAATTACCATTCTTTGCCCTCCGTATGTATCACATTGATTCATATTATGGTTTTTTCCTGCTGGATTTGCCGACTCACTCGATCCCCGTGAACGCAAAGCCGTCGAGCCATTTCATTACCGTCTCGCAGATGGTTTCCAGGCATTCCTTTTCTAAAGGGAAATGCAGGCCGGCGTTCTGGATCATATGTTTGACCTCCACAAATACTGATTTGGCAGGACGTAGGGGCCGATGCCCACATCGGCCCTCCTGCTGGTACGGGATAGGGCCGATGTGGGCATACCCGCAGGGCACGCAGTCGGCCCCTACGAATCGAAATCGACAAATCCGAATTCTGGTTATCGGCTTTGTTCAGCAAACACGCCGTAGCGGCGAACACCCGTGCCCTTTATGGGTATTGTTCGCCACGCATACGAAGTATGCATCGTTT
>CACXJE010000033.1 GCA_902767915.1 Oscillospiraceae bacterium
ACGGCGGGGTCCGTTTCCTCTTCGGGAAGTGTCGGCTCCGTGTCGATGATATAGTCCTCGGGGGTGTCCAGGTTGTCCGGCTCAGAGACGGAGTCCATCAGATGCACGTCACCGACGGCTGGCTCGGCGCTGCGGCTCTGATACCAGCGCATTCCGGCGGCCCCGCCGCCGACGAGGGCGGCCGCGGTCACTCCAATCAGAAGCTTTCCCGCCAGGGTATGGAAGAAGCCGGTGCTGGCATGAATCATCGTGGTTTCCGTGACGCCGGCCTTGGACATCGCCCCGGCGAAGACTTTCTTGCTTACCTTTTCCTCGGGTTTGAGCCGCTTCAGCAGGGCGATCAGCAGCGGCAGAGGCGACAGACCGTAGAGCTTGACGCCCTTCTCTTCCAGACGCTTCACCGAGACTTCGATCTTTTTCCGGCTGCGGAACAGCTGGGTCTTGACGGTGCCGGGCGTGACGCCCAGATCCCGGGCGATCTCACAGACGGGGAGCTGCTCATAATAGTACATGGCCACGACTGCCCGCTGGCCGTCGGTGAGCTCGTCCAGGATCTCATTGACATAGCGGGCGGTCTCCTTACGCTCCAGCGTCAGCTCCGGCTCGGTGTCTCCCGAAAGATCGGCCTGCTCCGGAAGCTCCTCGCCTTCCCCGTTCCCCAGCTCGGAAAAGAGGATGGGCGTGGTTTGACGAAGGGCGGTATAGCTCTGCTTCACCGCGATACTCCGGAGCCAGGCTTGGAGCTTTTCAGGTTCCCGGAGGCTGTCCAGATGCGTGAAGGCGTAAACATATACCTCCTGCTGGACGTCCTGGGCCATTTCATCGCTGCGGACCATGGCCCGGGCTGTGCGGTAGACGTGCTCCCGCGTCGCCTCGTAGAGCGCAGCATAGGCCGCCTGGTCTCCCGTCTTCGCCCGCTCGATCAGGCGGGCAAGCTCAGCCGATTTCTGTTTATTCGCTTGTTCGGTTTTCATTTGCCTGCCCCCCCTTTGACGGCGTTCGGATTATGCTTGGTGCTGCCTGAGGCGGGGATTCGGCCGAAGCGCTGCGCCCGATCCGGCTAAGGATCCTGTCCAGCACCCGGTCGGAAGCCATCGGCGGAAGCTGATATCCCCGGACCACGGCACAATAGCAGGTTAGAAAGGACTGGATCTCGTCCATGGGAAACACCTCCGTTTTTCGGTTCTGTCTGTAAGTCGGAAAAACGGCGGATCCGGTTGACAGTTTTTGGGGAGTTTTCTTTCATCATACTATTTTTTCGGATATCCGTCAAGAACGCGGCGCCCACGACGTGATCCGCAAGGAAGCGGGCCCCACGGTGAAATAACCCTACAACCGCACGGCAAAAACAGGCCGGTTTCCCCATTGGGAAACCGTTGAGCGTTGAGAATTGAGAGTTGAGAATTGAAAATTAATTGTGTTTTGCAGATTGCAATCTGCAAAACTCCACAATTATTCATTATTCACTATTCACTATTCATTTATCAGGCACCAGGGGTGCCTGGTCCAGGAGGTGTTTCCCGCGGTTATCTATATCGACGAGGTCTTTGCCGTGAACGCCGCGGTGAACTGGCTGCTGCTGCTCACCGCCACCGCAATCACCGGCGGCGGGGCCGGCCGGCTGCGGCTGGGGCTGGGGGCGGTCTTCGGGGGCCTCTGGGCCGTGGCGGTCTGGCTGCCCCATCTCCGATGGCTGGGCTCCCTGCCTGGGGAGCTGCTGGGCTTTGCGGGGCTGTGTCTGATCTGCTTCGGCTGGCGTGGTCCGGCCTGGAAAAGCTGGCTCTGGTTCTTCGGGGTCAGCTGCGCCTTTGCCGGGCTGGTGCTGGCGGTGACGGCCCTGCTGCGGATCCCCGCCTTCCAGCGGGGCAGCCGGGTCTATTACCGGGTGACCGGTCCCCTGCTGATCCTGCTGGCCGGGGGCGTCTGGTTGATCTGCCGGCTCTGTCTGGATCGGTTTGCCCGGCACCGGGGCCGGGAGCTGGTGCTGCTGGGGCTGGAGCTGAAGGGCCGCCGGGTCCTCTGCACCGCCCTTCGGGACAACGGCAACACCCTCCGGGAGCCGGTCACCGGAGAAGCAGTCCCGGTGGCCCAATGGCAGCTGGCGGCCCGGCTGCTGCCGGAGCTGGAGCTGACCGCGGAGGCCTTTGCCGATCCCCCCGCCCTGCTGGGGCGGCTGCGCGCTCTGGACCCGCCCCTCTCCGCCCTGCTGGTGCCCTACCGGGCCGTGGGCGTTGCGGGGGGGCTGCTTCTGGCCCTGCGGCTGGACCGGATCACCGAAAACGGCCGTCCCCTCCGGACCCGGCTGGCGGCCTTCTCCCCCACCCAGGTCTCCGACGGCGGCTGCTATGAGGCCCTGGTGCAGGGATAGGGCGTTTTGTCATGAAGTATTTGCTAAAGCAAATATGAAGTACGGCTTTGCCGTATGAAGACGCTTCGCTTATGAAGTATGGCTGCGCCATATTTTCAATGGTCATCGGTTTATTGGCAAATAAACCGAACCCTCAATATTGCCGCAGGCAATAATTCATATCTCCATAGGAGATACTTCATATTCCGGAAGGAATACTTCCTATCGCGCAAGCGATACTTCATCTCTCCGACAACGCAATCATCAAGAAATGGAGGAAATCCCATGAAGCTTAGCGAACTGATCCAATTATTCCGGCGGCTGCGGTGCCGGGGGAAGGTCATGTACATCGGCGGCAGCGACGTTCTGCCGCCGCCGCTGTCGGCGGAGGAGGAGGCGGCCCTGCTGGAGGGGCTGGAGGCCGGGGAGCCCGCCGCCCGGAACCGGCTCATCGAGCGGAATCTCCGGCTGGTGGTCTACATCGCCAAGCGGTTCGAGTCCACGGGGATCAACATCGAGGACCTGATCTCCATCGGCACCATCGGGCTCATCAAGGGGGTGGGCACCTTCCGCCGGGACAAAAAGATCAAGCTGGCCACCTACGCCTCCCGCTGCATCGAAAACGAGATTTTGATGCACATCCGGAAAACCGCCAACCAGAAGGGGGAGGTGAGCCTGGACGAGCCCATCAACACCGACTGGGACGGGAACGAGCTGCTGCTGTCCGACATTCTGGGCACCGACGGGGACACGGTGATGCGGGAGCTGGAGGAAAACGCCGAGCTCCAGCTCCTCCGGGAGGCCCTGGACCGGCTGCCGGAACGGGACCGGCAGATCGTGGTCCTGCGCTTCGGCCTGGCGGGGCAGCAGCCCCAGACCCAGAAGGAGGTGGCGGACCTGTTGGGGATCTCCCAATCCTATATTTCCCGGCTGGAAAAGCGGATCATGGAGCGGCTCCGGACCGATATCACCCGGCAGATGAGCGCGTAGAACCAGCGGTCATTTTCTGCAGTCAGATTGCACATATTATTAAGAATCTTTTTGTGTAAACTGCTTAATTCTGGGGTTTTTATCGACATTAATTCCGGGGTTTTTATCGACATTAGGTTGCATTTTTCATCGGTTTGGTGTAGAGTAGATACGCTTTTGCGATAAGCGAAAGAAAAACAATCAGGAGGAACGAAATGAAAAAGATTATCAGCATCATCCTCGTCCTTGTTGCCCTGTTCGGCATCGTTGCCGCCGGCCTTTCCGCGAAGGCTGCTCTGGACACCAAGGATCATTACAGCAAGGCCGGCGAAGAAAACGACAAGAACATGAAGGCTGTTGACGACGGTCTGGCCCAGCTCGAATAGAACGAGCAGGCTTACCTGGACGGCAAAGCCGCCTACGAAGCCGGCAAGGCCCAGTACGACGAGGGCAAGGCCCAGTACGACGAGGGCAAGGCCCAGTACGAGGCCGGCAAGGCTTCCCTGGATCAGGCCAAGCAGGTCATTGAAGGCGTGGAACAGCTGCAGACCGGTTACGCTTCCTGGCAGGAAGGCTACAACGGACTGGTTGCTCTGGCACAGCAGGCCGGCCTGGAGGCTCCCTCCGCCGAGAACGTCGCCACCTATGACGCCGCCATCGAGCAGGCCGGCGTGGAAGCCCTGATGGGTGTTCCCCAGGCCGTTGCCGACGGCAAGGCCCAGCTGGGCGAGGGCCTCAACGCCCTTGTCACCGGCATGATGGCCGACGAGACCATGGGCGCTGCCATTGAGCAGGCCAGCGGCATGTCCGCCGACCAGATCACCCAGACTCTGGCTGCTCTGCCCGAGCTGCCCTACGATCAGTTCAACGGCGCGATGGGCGCTTTCATGCAGGCTGCTGCCCCTCTGAGCGACAGCGTCAAGGATCAGGTTGCCCAGGGCGAGGCCGCTCTGGCCGACGCTGAGGCCCAGCTGACTGCCGCTGAGACCCAGCTGGCGGACGCTGAAAAGCAGCTCAACGACGGCAAGGCCCAGCTGGACCAGTTCGAGGCCGGCCGTGACCAGATCATCGGCGCTCTGACCCAGGTTGTTGCCAACCCCGCCGACAAGGGCCTCAAGAGCATTGCGGACCGTCTGGGCGAAGGCTTCACCTTCCTGAAGGAGAACGGCGACCTGGACATCGCTGCCGGTAAGAAGGTCAGCGAAGCCTGGCACGCCTACTCCGACGACAGCGGCAAGGCCATCACCAAGGAAGTTGTGACCCGTGTTGTTGGCGCGGCTCTGATCCTGCTGGCTTCCCTGATCGCCCTGTTTGCGGGCATCAAGAGCCTGCGAGGCAAGGGCGGCAAGCTGGTCTCCTTCATCGCTGCCATCCTGGCCTGCGGCGGATTCGCGGCTCTGATGATCGCCGGCACCTACTTCACCGACAAGGCTGCCGAGGCTGCCAAGTTCAACTCCTACGCCACCATCCTTCTGGCCGCCGGCTGCGCAGTTGCCGTGGTTTCCCTGCTCAACTGCCTGACCGCTCCCAAGAAGAACTAATCCGACAAACCGATTTGTCCTACAAAAAACCGCCCTCCCGGGCGGTTTTTTGTATCACAGGCGTTGCGGAGGTTCGCAAAGCGGGAATTGTCGGGCTGCGCCCGTAGGGGCCGATGCCCACATCGGCCCTCACGCTGATCCGGGTTAGGGCCGATGTGGGCATCGGCCCCTACGAATTGAAATCGGCAAATCCCGATCTGCATCCTCAATTCCGAATTCTCAGAAGCTCCGGTCCTTTTCGTTGATCTGCTTCAGGCACAGGGCCTTGAATTCCTCGGGGGTCATGGCGCCCAGGTCCGCGCCGGTACGGGTCCGGACGGAGACGGTGCCGTTCTCCATATCCCGGTCGCCGATGACCAGCATATAGGGAACCTTCTGCATCTGGGCCTCCCGGATCTTGTAGCCCAGCTTCTCGGAGCGGTAGTCGCCCTCGGCGTCGATGTCCAGGGCTCTCAGCTCCTCCACCAGCTTGGCGGCGTACGCGTGGGCCCGGTCCGTGATGGGCAGCACCCGGACCTGCTCGGGGCTCATCCACAGGGGCAGAGCGCCGGCGTACTTCTCAATCAGATAGGCCAGGGTCCGCTCGTAGCAGCCCAGAGAGGTGCGGTGGATGATATAGGGGATCTTTTTCTGGCCGTCGGTGTCGGTGTACTCCATGCCGTAGCGCTGCGCCAGGAGCATATCCACCTGGATCGTGATCAGGGTGTCCTCCTTGCCGAAGACGTTCTTATACTGGATGTCCAGCTTGGGGCCGTAGAAGGCGGCCTCGTCGATGCCGATGGTGTACTCCACGCCCAAATCGTCCAGGATCGTCTTCATCGTGGCCTGGGCCAGCTCCCACTGCTCCGGGGTGCCCTCGTACTTGTTGTTCGGGTTGGCGGGGTCCCACTGGGAGAAGCGGAAGGTGCAGTCGTCAAGCATGCCGACTGTATCGAGGCAGTATTTCGCCAGCTCCAGACAGCCCTTGAACTCCTCCTCCAGCTGTTCGGGGCGGACCATCAAATGGCCCTCGGAAATCGTGAACTGGCGGACCCGGATCAGACCGTGCATCTCGCCGGAGTCCTCGTTGCGGAAGAGGGTGGAGGTCTCGTTCAGGCGCATGGGCAGGTCCCGATAGGACCGGGCCCGGTTCAGGAAGACCTGGTACTGGAAGGGGCAGGTCATGGGCCGCAGGGCGAAGCACTCCTTGGTCTCATCGTCGGGGTCGCCCAGGATGAACATGCCGTCCCGGTAGTGATCCCAGTGGCCGGAGACCTTATAGAGCTCCCGCTTGGCCATATAGGGGGTCTTGGTAAGCTGATAACCGCGCTTGCGCTCGGTATCCTCGACCCAGCGCTGAAGCTTCTGGATGACCCGGGCGCCCTTGGGCAGAATGATGGGCAGGCCCTGGCCGATATAATCCACCGTGGTGAAGAATTCCAGCTCCCGGCCCAGCTTGTTGTGGTCCCGCTTCAGGGCCTCGGCCTGCTGCTGCAGATAGGCGTCCAGCTCGTCCTTGGAGGGGAAGGCCACGCCGTAGATCCGCTGCAGCATCTTCCGGTTGGAGTCGCCCCGCCAGTAGGCACCGCAGGCCTTGGTGAGCTTGAAGCCGTTGTGCTTCACCCGGCCGGTGGAATCCAGGTGGGGGCCGGCGCAGAGGTCGGTGAACTCGCCCTGGGTGTAGAAGCTGATGACGGCGTCGGCGGGCAGATCGTTGATCAGCTCCACCTTGTAGGGCTCGCCCTTGGCTTCCATATAGGCGATGGCTTCGGCTCTGGGCTTCTCGGTGCGCTCCAGATGCAGACGCTCCTTGCAGATCTTCTTCATCTCGGCCTCGATCTGCTCAAGGTGCTCGTTGGTGAAGGAGAAGGGGGCGTCAAAGTCGTAGTACCAGCCCAGATCGATGGAGGGGCCGATAGCCAGCTTCACCTCGGGCCACAGGCGCTTGACGGCCTGGGCCATGATGTGGGAGCAGGTGTGCCAATAGGTCTTGCGATAGGCTTCGTTTTCGAACGTGTAGATGTTTTCTTCGGACATTGTATTTTCCTCCTTGCGGATTATTATTTTATGATCGTGTCGATTCCGTAGGGAAGGATCTAACCCCGCAAGAGGTGATCCTTCCTCCCTTTGTTCTTCGGGGTTGTCTGCAGAGGAACAATCACCGCTGCGCGGTTAGATTGTTCCCTACGGGCTACGGGCGGGAGCCGTCCCGATTCTGTCATTGCGAGGGCCAAAGGCCCGTGGCAATCCGTTCCCCTTTTCCAATGTTTTCAAATGGCAATTTGAAAACTTCACAAATTCTCAATTCATGGCCGCGTACTGCGCGGCCACTGCCTGGGGAAATAAAAACATCCCTGACCGATCACTCGGTCAGGGATGAATATTGCTATCCACGGTTCCACCCTGGTTGCGGACAGCGTCCGCCGCTCATTGGCCGCTGTAACGGGCGGTCCCGGCGCTCCATAGTGGTCTGTTCTGCTGTGCCTTCTTGAATGCCTGCAGGGGCGAGCACCCGTGCCCCTTCTGGGGCTTGCTCGTCCGCGGACAAGCGAGGCTTGTCCCTACATCCATGAACGGGGCGAAGCAGACGTTCCGGAGCGCGGCTCGGAAGCGGTGGGGCGGCCTCAGCCTGCAGGGCCCTCGCAGCACAAGGGGCCCCTCTCTGAACAGGGTACGAAGCAGTCCGTCTTCGTCATCGCATTTTGCTTAGCGCTATTATACCACGATTTTTCCCCATGTCAACCGGAAAATGTCGGATTTTTTTCGGGAAAAAACAAGGGAAAGACAATTGAGAATTGAGAATGATTGTGTTTTGCAGATTGCTATCTGCAAAACTCCTAAATTATTCACTATTCATTATTCACTATTCATTCACCGGGCACCCCTCCACCATTGCCTTCGGCAATGGTCCCCCTCCCCTAAAACTGCTTCGCAGTGTTAGGGGAGGTTTTGCGCAGACCCCGGTGACCGCGGTTGTAGGGAGGCATCCCCAGATGCCTCCGCCGCTGCAGGGCAGCGGCGTCATTGCCGCAGGCAATGACCGGAGCGATGTGGGCATCGCTCCCTACGACGTGCTGTTGTCTGTTCCCTGGCAAAGAAAAACCGCTGCGAACGCAGCGGTTTTTCTTTGCGCCCGAAGGCCTCACTTAAAGATCTCCGACATGGTCTCCAGCAGGGTCTTGCTGCCGGTGGAGTTGATGTTGTTGCAGAGGATCACGTCCTGGATCCCCTTGCGCTCCACCAGACCGGAGATGGTGTAGTTGCTCTGGCCGGCCCAGCCGCACCAGTGCTTGTAGCTCCGGTAGTCGATCCAGTAGATGTGCTCGTAGTGGTCCACCAGGAAGGGAATGAAGGCGTTGCCGTAGGAGTCCTTCACGATCAGCACAGAGGACCCGTCGGTGACCGCCTCGTTGTGGGCGTAGTTGTAGGGCTGGTCGCCGCCGGCAAAGGTGGCGTAAAGCTCGCTCTTGGCGTAGTTGGACACGTCGTTGACGATCCGCCAGCCGTACTCGGTGTAGGAGCCGTCCTTGTTCTTCACGTACATGGTCATCTTGTTGGTGCCGTTGGGGATATAGGAGGTGACCGTGTCCGGGTTGTTGCCCAGGGAGGCGTTCTTGTTGCTGCTGGAATAGAAGGTGCCCAGGAAGCCCGGGAAGGTGTAGGTCTCGAAGTCCTTCAGATCATGGGGGGTGATGCCCTTGGCGGCGCAGAACTCCCGGTAGGCGTAGTAGGCGCCCAGGGCGGTCCAGTGATGGTCCGTGTGGAAGTAGATATACTCGTCGTTGTGGGCCTTGAGGGCGTTGTAGGTCCGGATGCCCTTCACAGAGGGATCCAGGTTGGAGTAGATCCACTCGATGGCCTGGTTCTCGTCGGAGCTGCCGGTCTCCTCCCGGACCTCGTCGGAGAGCATGATGCCCGCGGAGATGGGGCAGACCAGGCAGTAGACGTTGGCCTTGCCCTTCAGGGCCTGGGCCACCTTGTTCACCTGCAGGCAGTATCTGGCGCTGTAGGTCTCGTTGAAGTAGTAGACGCCGTAGCCGCAGCCCTCGGTGATGTAGATGGTTCCGGAGAGCTCAGCGGGGGTGGTCACGTCGTGGGCGCCCTGGCCGCTGTTGTTTTCCGAGGTTTCGGGGGGCGCTTCGGTCTCGGGCGGGGTCTGGGTCTCGCCGGATTCAACCGGCTGGGTGTTCCCGGAGGGCTCGGTGACGACGCCGGGCTCGGTCTGGGGCGCCGGCTCTGTGGCGGGATCCGTGTCGTCCAGGCCCGCCAGGTGCTCCAGCTCCTCCTGGGTCTTGTGGCCCTCGTCGATGTGGTCGGCGGTCTGGCCGGTGGAGATCATCTGGGTGCCCCGCTCGCCGTAGTGGGATTTCAGCTCCTGGTTCATGGAGATCAGGGTCTCCCGCAGGGGGAAGGTGTCGGCGTACCATTTGTCTATGCCGCCCCGGTTCTTGTTGCCGGAGAAGAAGGTGCCGTCCCAGAGACCGGAGATGGACAGCTTGGGGAACTCGGTCAGGTTCCGTTTCTCTACCACGGAGGTCTTGGGCCGCAGGAACCACAGCAGGCCGATAAAGCTCATGATGATCAAAAAGCCCAGGAAGGCGAAGATTTTGCCCAGCGTCATCCCTCTGCGGACGGTCTGGGGAGAAGAAAACAGTTCTTTCAGTTTCATGCTTTCGCCTCCTTAAAATTGGAAATACAGGAAGGGGTTGTAGCTGTCGCCGGCCAGGGCCATGGTGGAAACCAGCAGCAGCAGCACCGGCGCCAGGGCGTCCCAGAAGCCGTAGGCCACCAGGACGGGGGTGTTCTTGCCGCTGAGATTCCGCAGCATGGAGCCCAGGTGCTTGATCAGCGGCGTGCAGGCCACCATGCAGACGATCAGGAACAGGTAGTTGTTTTTGAAGGCCAGCTGGGAGGTCAGGTTGGAGAAGGCGTTGCCGTTGAGGCCGAACAGACCCAGAAGGGCCCGGCCCAGCTGGGGCATGCTCTCAAACTTGAAGATGGCCCAGCCGAAGAAGACGATCAAAAGGGTCAGCACATGCCGCAGGATCCGGGGGATCCGGTCGGTCTTCACCACGTACTTTTCCAGCACCAGGAAGACGAAATAGTACAGACCCCAGAAGATATAGTTCCAATGGGCCCCGTGCCACATGCCCGTGAGACCCCAGACAATGAACAGGTTCAGGATGTGCCGGCCCTTGGAGACCCGGTTGCCCCCCAGGGGGATGTAGACGTAGTCCCGGAAGAAGGTGGACAGAGAGATATGCCAGCGGCGCCAGAAGTCGGTGACGGTGTTGGCCACGTAGGGATAGTTGAAGTTTTCCTTGTAGTGGAAGCCGCACATCAGGCCCATGCCGATGGCCATATCGGAGTAGGCGGAGAAGTCCAGATAGATCTGCAGCATGAAGGCCAGCACCACCAGCCACATGCCGGTGACGGAGGTGTTCTTCACGATGGTCGCGGTGAGCTCGTAGTCGAACTTGATGGCGAAGGTCTGCTTCACGATCTCGGCGCAGCCGTTGGCCAGCACGGCCTTTTTGGCCAGGCCCACGGCAAAGCGGGTGATGCCCCGGCTGACCTCGGAGAGCTTGACCTGCCGGTGGAGGATGTCCTCATTCACGTCCCGGTAGCGGACGATGGGGCCCGCCACGCACTGATGGAACAGGCCGGCATAGAGCAGCAGCAGCCAGTATTTCCGCTGGACCTCCGCGTCGCCCCGATAGACGTCCACCACGTAGGACAGCAGCTGGAAGGTGTAGAAGCTGATGCCGATGGGCAGCACGATGTTGGGGATCACCTTAGGAAAGCCCAGCAGGAGCTGCACGTTCCGCAGGAAGAAGCCCGTGTACTTGAAGATGCCCAGGATCACCAGGCAGAGCGCCACGCAGGCCACCAGCCAATGCTTGGCGTTCTGCTGCTGCCGCTTGGCCCGGTCGATGAGCAGGGCGAAGAACCAGCAGATGAAGGTCATGCCCAGCAGCAGGGGTACGTAACGGACGCCCGCCCAGGCGTAGAACACCAGGGAAAAGCTGAGCATAACGATATTTTTTGCTTTGATGCTTGGCACCAGGGCCTGGGTGATGATGTTCGCCACAAAGAACACAAAGACAAAAACCAGACTGGCAAAGACCAAGAAAACCGCCTCCTATCCCATATTACAATATATTCTGATCATAATATGGGGATTATACCACATTTCGTGGAGATATGCAACTGTTGGTTGTGTGAAATAGGCAATAGGCACCAGGCAATAGGCAATAGGAGAACCCCGTAGGGGCCGATGCCCACATCGGCCCTCCTGCCGGTACGGGATAGGGCCGATGTGGGCATACCCGCAGGGCACGCAGTCGGCCCCTACGGCGCTCCAAATTTCGATTTGCAAATCACGACAAATTCTCAATTCTCAATTCTCAATTCTCAATTGTTCTCAGGTCTGTGTATTTCTTCGCGGCCAGCAGGGCCCGCAGGACGTTGTAGGGCAGGCGGATGTCGTCCGGGTCGTCGGCGGTGCCGGCGTTCAGAACTCCCAGGTCCAGCAGCTCCCGGGTCTGGGCCCGGAGGGATTTGGGCAGATCCTCGATCCGCTCGATCCAGGGCCCCAGCAGCTGCTCCAGCCGGTCCGCTTCCGGCCGGGCCGCGGGCGCGGAATCCCGGGCGGGTTCGTCCATGGCCGCCGCCACGTCAGCCCGGAAGCCATCCATCGTATAGTCCATGCCCACGCCCTTCCACAGATGCTCCGGGTCTGCGTGCCTGGAGGCGATCCCCTGCTTTCCCCCCTCCGCATGGGAGAGGATGTCGGTTTGAGGATCCAGTTGATATTGACGACAGAGGAAGGCAAAGAGTTCCACCGCCGCTTCATAGGTCCGTTTGACCATGGCCTTGGCCCGGGCCGGATCCGTCACCGTGAAGGCGCCGCCGGCCCCGTAGACCAGGCAGTCCGGCTCGCACAGCTCCACACCCACGTGGGTGTTGTTGCAGCTGCCGCCTCCGTGCCAGCCCCGGAAATTCCAGGGCAGGGTCTGCCAGACCGCCCCGGTGTTGGCGTCCACAAAGCCGTGGACGCAGGAATTGGTGTGGCTGGCCCTGTTCCAGCCCCGGACAAAGACCTCCGCAGAGGGCTGGGCGCAGCCCACCGAGTGGAGCATCAGCCCCAGGGGGCCCCGGTTCTGGAATTGGATGTACCGGCTGTCCGCCCGGTCCACGTTGGCCCGATAGCAGGGATTCTCCGTCAAAAAATGTCGAATCAGTTCCATTTCAGTTCTCCCTATTCCAATGTTTTCAAATGGCAATTTGAAAACACCGCAAATTCTCAATTCTCAATTTTTAATTGTCAATTCGCCCGGGCGGGTACGTGGGACGGGGAACCCGTCCCCTACGGGCGGGTCTCCGCCTGCTCCTCCGCCTCCGGCAGGCCGCCCAGGGAGGTCAGCAGGCTCACCAGCCCGGCCAGCAGGGCCGAGCCCGCCACCAGCCGCCAGTCCACCTGCTCCACGGTCACCGCCGCCGGCAGCAGTCCCGCCGCCGCCTGGGCCACGGTCCGCAGGGCCCGCACGATCGCGGCCCGCCACCATTTTTTTGAAAAGATCATGGGTTTCTCCTTTCTCGCGGGTATGCTTTCCCGGTCAGCCGGGAAAACTCCTGTCAGCAGAATTTCTCATTCACGTATAGCTTGCCGTCCCGGCGCATAAAATCCAGGGACGGACCGGGGGGAGGGACCAGCTATGCAGCTTCAAAAATACCGGAAGCCCATCCTGCACGCCGCCGCGGTGATCGCCGGGGGCCTGATCGGCTGCTTTGTGCTGCTGCCGCTGCTGCTGCCCTTCGTGCTGGGCTACCTGCTGTCCTACGGGGCGGAGCCGGCGGTGAAGGCCCTGGGCAATCGGACCCCCCTGCCCCGATGGGCCAGAAGCGGGATCTGCGTAACGGCCCTGTTCGCGGTGCTGGGCCTGGCGCTGTGGCTGACGGTCCGGGTGCTTTGGACTGAGCTGCTGCGGCTGGTGCAGCAGCTTCCCGCCCTGCTGCGGCAGCTCCAGCCCACCTTAGAGGAGCTGCAGGGCTGGCTCACCGGTCTGGCCAAGCGGGCCCCGGAGAGCCTGGCGGGCCCCACGGTCCGGTGGATCAACAAGGTCTTTGCCGACGGGGACCTGTTTTTGCAGTCCCTCTACGGCCTGCTCAGCGGTCTGGTCAGCGGGATCCTCACCGGGCTGCCGAAGCTGGTTCTGACCCTGATCACCACCCTGATCGCCACCTATATGATCTCGGCGGCTCTGCCGGAGGTCAAGGTCTGGCTCCGGACCCATCTGCCCGAGACCTGGGTCAAGGGGATCCGGACGGCCCGGCAGCGGGTCCACACCGCCCTGGGGGGCTGGCTCAAGGCCCAGTTCAAGCTGTTGCTGCTGGTCTTCGGCCTGCTGACCCTGGGCCTCTGGCTGCTGGGGGTGGAATTCCCCCTGCTCTTCGGCGGGATCATCGCGATGCTGGACGCCCTGCCGGTGCTGGGCACCGGGACGGTGCTGATCCCCTGGGCCCTGATCTCCTTTTTGCAGGGCAGCAATTCCATGGGCTTCGGCCTGCTGACCCTCTACGCCGTGACGGCCCTGGTCCGCACCGCCCTGGAGCCCCGGCTGGTGGGCCGGCAGCTGGGGCTCCCGCCCCTGGCCACCCTGGTGGCCTTCTACGTGGGCTTCCGGCTCTTCGGCATTCTGGGCATGATCCTGCTGCCGCTGCTGGCCATTTTGGTGAAGCAGTTTGTTACGCTTAATCAGCCAGCGGGTTCGTCCAAATCCTCTGCTGCTCCTCCCGGATGATCGGCCGGATGGGCCGGGCCATGCAGAAATACCGCCACTCGTCGGCCACATGGTCCTCCCGGGCGGTGTCCAGGTCCTCCGGGCGGTTGGGGTCGTAGACCATGGTGGGGACGGTCCGCAGGAAGGCCCTGCAGGTGTCGAAGACGTACATCATGGGAACTCCGGTCTCGTCGAACTGCAGCCGGTAATGGCACTGCATCCAGCCGGGGATCCGCTGATGGTCCCCGGGGCTGAACCAGACCCGGTGCCGCTCGGCGGTCTCCGCGATGCTCTCGCCGCCGCTGCCGTCCCAGATGGCCGGATCCGCCACCCCCTCGATCTGCCGGCCCCGGAGCCAGGGATGCTCGGTTTCCAGCCGGCGGATCTCGGCAAAGACCCGGTCCGGCGTCCACTTGACCCCCTCGTTGGGGGTCTTTGTGCAGCCGTAGAGCTCCAGGATCCGGTAGATCCGGCCGTCAAAGTCCACGGCCCACCAGCCGCAGGAGAAGGGCCGGGAATAGCCCCAGTCAAAGGACCGGTAGAGCTTCCACTCCCGGGGCGGCTCGAAGGCCGGGATCACATGGGTCCAGAGCCCCCGTTTGGCCGCCTCGGCGGGCTCCAGCCCGGCCTCGGCGCAGCGGTTCGGGTCCGGCGTCAGCCGCAGCTCCTCAAAGAACTGGCCCTCAAACACGTTCCAGTCCCCCTCCAGCCAGGCCCGGCGGAGCTTCTCCGGCAGGGCCTCCAGCTGCTGGATATAGTCCGGCTGGGCCTCCAAAAGGGCCCGGTTGTCGGTGACCAGGGACTGGATGAAGGTGTAGTCCGCCGGATCCTCCCCGGCCTCGTAGCGCCGATCCAGGAAGATCCGCTTGATGTAGCCGTGGCCCTGGCCCCCGGGGTTGCAGGTGTAGTAGATCCGCTTGGGGAAATTGTTTGCGCCCCGGAGGCAGGCCGTGATGGTCTTCATCTGGTACTCGGAGAGCTGGGTGGCCTCGTCCAGAAAAATCACGTCATACTCCACCCCCTGGAGCCGGTCCAGATCCCCGTCCTTGGCGCAGTACATAAAGTGGATGGTGGAGGCTCCTGTTCCCTGTTCCCTGTTCCCTGTTCCCTGGAAACGGAGCACCTTATCCTTATCGTTGTATTTCGCGATCCCCGCCAGCTCCGCCCGGAGGATCGTGATGTGGTTGTTCACCAGCTCCGGGTAGGTCCGGCGGACGATCAGGATCTTGATCCCGGGGTACCGGAGGGCCAGCAGCTTGGCCTTGGTCCGGACAGCCCAGGATTTCCCGCCGCCCCGGGCCCCGCCGAAGCCGATGTGCTTGGTGTTGGCGGCCAGCATCCGCGCCTGCTTGGCGTTGGGCCGTCCGATGTTCAGTTTGCGCATAATCATCCCCCAGAGTCAATTGAGAATTGAAAATTGAGAATTCATTGGGTTTTGCAAATCGGAATTCGTCAATCACATTGTAGCGCGGGCTATCAGCCCGCAAAATCGACAGGCTGGTACGTATCGGGCGGGCAAATTGCCCGCGCTACAGTTACACAACCCCCGATTTGTCGAATCGTGTCGGGCCGGCTGATAGCCGGCCCCTACGTCCCGCCAAATCCCGCTTGCCCGGGGCTCACTCCGTCCATTCCTCCGGGCAGTCGAAGACCACGCGGAGGGACTTGTCCTCGGCGTCGGCATCTTCAAAGAGGCCCAGGTATTTCACCAGCAGCTCCAGGGCCTTCTGCTTGTCGTGGAGCTTGATCTCCACCCCCTTGCCGGCCTCCTTCACCGCGGCGATGGCCGCCCGGTGGCTGTAGTCCAGGCTCCGGCTGTCGGTGATCCGGACGGTGCCGTCCTCTACCTGGACGTAGTCGGTGAAATCGGAAAAAGCAATGGCCGCCAGCTCCCGCAGGACGGTCTGCTCCGTGACCTCGAAGGACCGGGGCCGGGTCTGCAGGGCCCGGGAAATCGCCTGCTTGACCGCAGGCCGTTCCAGCAGCTTTTCGCCGGCGGTTTTGGCCCGGGACGGGCTGTAGCCCGCCGCCAGGGCAGCGGCTTCCGCCTGGCCGGTATTCAGATAAGCCTCCGCAAAGCGGGCCTCCCGCTTGGTCAGGGTCTCCTGTTTCATGGTCTCTCCTCCGCGTTGAGCTGTTCCGCGATTTTGAAAATGTACTCCCAGAGCTGTTCCACCTGCTCCGGCAGCGCCCCCTCGGGGCGATTCGGCAATTCCAGACGCATCTGCAAACCTCCTTTCCGTTCTCTTGTATTTTGGATGATTCGATTTTCCGTAGCGAAGGATCTATCCCCGCAGGGGTGATCCTTCCTTTTTGTTGTGGCCGGGAGCCTCCCGCATTTGTCATTGCGAGGCCCGAAGGGCCGTGGCAATCTCCTGCACCAGGGAACAGGGACAAGGGAACAGGGAACAGGGTTGGAGTTTTGCAAATTGCTATTTGCAAAACGCAACAAATTCTCAACTCTCAATTCTCAATTCTCAATTGTCCCTCTCTCTACGCATCGCTTCCTGCCTCGATCAGCCAGCCGATGGACTCCAGCTCCATGCCGCCCCTGCCCTCCAGGCGCAGGCGGACCCGGCCGGACCGGCGGGGAATGATCGGGAAGGTCTCGGCGGCGGTGCGGCTGCCGCGGAACTCTCCCGCGGGGATCCAGGGCCCCTGGTCATAGCTGAGATAGGCCCGCAGGGTGGCCCCCAGATCCAGCCGGGCGGTGAGTTGCAGCCGGGACAGGTAGCGCTTGGTCCGCAGCTCCGGGCCCAGGGGGCCGGTTTCCGCAAACCAAAGGACCCCCTCGCTGTCCCGGGCATCTCCGATGCACTGCAGGGGGCCGCCCGGGGCCGACGTATAGTAGATCCGGCCGCTTCGGGACCAGGCGCTGCAGAAGGCCGTCCCGTCCTCCCTTGTCCAGATGCCGGTGCGGGTATCGTAGACCAGCAGCAGGGGCCGGTCCGCCTCGTCCAGGGCGGAGACGTAGTACCGGTCCCCCAGGGCGGCGGCCACGGCGCTGTGGCACCGCAGGTCCCCCAGGGCCTCGGAGATCCTCTTGGGCAGGGTGCCGCCGTAGCAGCAGAAGCCCTCCGGGGCCTTGTAATAGAGCCGGTCCCGGATCACCACGGCGGAATCGCCGGAGCCCGCCTCGATGCCGCTGAGACTCACGGTCACCACCCCGTGGTCCCCCCGGACGGAGGGATAGATCTTCTCCAGGCAGGTCTCCCGGAAGAACAGCGGGCAGCCTCCCAGCACCGCTGCCCCGGTGAAGGGCCCGTCCTGGCCCCGGGAGACCCGGTAGCTGTCGGTGGACAGGCCCTCAAAGACGGACCAGTTCCGGAAATCTCCCAGCTTGGAGCCGTAGAGCTCGTTGACCCCGTCCCCCCAGCGGCAGCCCCAGAGCCGGTTGGCGCACTCCACCACGAAGTCCATCTGCGGCAGCGCCCTGCGGAGGGAGAAGGCGTCCTGGACGTGCCAGGTCAGCTCGATGTCATAGGCCGCCGGCAGCAGGCCCTCCAGGATCACGTAATCCCCGGTTCCCTCCTCCCGGCTGCCGTCGCCGGGGTCGTGGTAAGCGTCGATCAGCAGGCGGCTGCCCTGCCAGAGATCCATCACGGCCCCTTCTCCCTCCTGGCCGGTGCTCAGATGGGACTGCAGCTCCACACAGTCCCCGGCGGTGATATTTTTGGCGATGTTGGGGATGCAGCACTTGACGTAGGACTGGACCTCCGCCCAGAGGCCCCGGCTCTCGGACCAGGCCTTCAGGACGGGTCCCACCTCGGAGGTGTCCACCCACAGGCCCGCCTCCGGGGCGGAGGGGGACCAGGTGACGGTCCAGGGGGTGCCGTCCACGCCGCAGGGGATGAAGCTGGTGCCGCCCTGACGGCAGACGTTCATCTGTTCGATTTTGCCCCAGTCCTCCCCCTGCACCAGGTACTGACCCTGCCGCATACGGACCGTGTTGGCATAGACCCCGTCGGGGAAGATGCAGACCCAGCCCCCCATGAACACCAGCTGCCGGGGGCCATCCTCCGCCAGCACCAGGGCCTGGGAGATGGTGATTCCGGCGCCGTGGCCCATGCCCTCCCACGATGCCAGGGCTTCATAGGAGAAGGAGGTCTCTCCGTCCGCCCGGACAAAGCGCTCGATGTCCTGGTCAAGGATGAAACAGGCGGTCTGTTCCGTTCCCAGGGCCTCTAAGATCGGATCCTCGTCAAAGATCCGGATGTTCTCTCCCCTGTCGTTGACGGCGGTGAGGGCCACACGCCGGTCCAGAATATGGGGCAGAACCTGGCCCCCGCACCGGAGACTGCCCTCCCCGTCCAGGATCACGGGGACGCCCTTGCCGCCGATGGCCAGCACCGATTCGGCGGGATTGCCCTCCAGGGCGGCGATTTCGGTCCGGCGGGAACGGACCTTGAGGCCGGGAAAGCGCTCGGCGGTCAGGTTCTCCAGATCAAAAAAGCTGCCGTCCGGGGCGCCGGTTCTCCGGTCCAGGCCCAGAAACCGGTCCACCCGGCAGCTTCTCCGTCCCCTGGGACGAAGCGTTGGATAGTACATAGGTTACTCCTTTCCTTGTGTGGAAACACTTTGCAGTATTGAAATCGGGATTTGTCTCGCCGTAGGGGGCGGCGTCCCCGACGCCCCGAATGTACCGTTCTCTGATACCTGCGGGCCGTCCCCTAAAGGACTTGCTTCGCTGCGGAGGACGCCGGCAGGACGCCGGCCCCTACGAATTGAAATCGCCAATCTCCGATTTGTCAGGCTTTTTCGCAGGGCGGCCTTACGGCCGCATTAGGGGAGGTTTGCCCGTACCCCTGTTGCCTGTTGCCTGTTGCCTGTTGCCTGATTGTGTGTCAATTCTCCTCGTCTACGCCGGAGTAGGCGGAGCAGGATTCCACACGGACCATGCGGTTCTGGTACAGGATCTTGGCCGCGTTCTCGAACTTGTAGCCCACGGTGGAGAACTGGTTCAG
>CACXJE010000034.1 GCA_902767915.1 Oscillospiraceae bacterium
GTCGGATAGGAACGGCAAAATTTTTTGCACTTCTATTGCTTCTTTATCACACATAAGCAAAGCTGGCGGGCATCACGCAGGGCATGCCGTAGTCCCGGGAGAAATCCGTGTGCTGGTCCCCGTTCCACATGACGGGGGCATAGCTCTGAATGCCCAGGTAGCCGGACCGGGTGAAGAACATCAGGTCCCTGCCGCCGCCGTACTCCTCGATGGCCTCCCGGTTGATCTTGGCCCAGAGCACGGGCCAGCGGTTATGGAGCTGGGCCGGGTCTCCGTCATGGAGCACGCAGTCCACGGGCAGATATTCCCCGAAGTCCGCCATCCAGCCGGAAATGCCCAGATCCAGCATATTTTTCTTGATGAGGGTTTCCTTGAGATACCGCACCGCCTCCGGGTTGGTGAGATCCAGCATGCCCGCGTCGAAGGTGGTGGATTTGATGTGATAGACGGTGCCGTCGGTCCGGGTAATGAGCCAGCCCTTATCCCTGCACTCGTTGTAGAGCCTGCCGTCCTTCACCAGATAGGGGTTGATGTAGGCAAGGAACCGGACGCCCCGGACCCGGAGCCTGGCAATGGCCTGCTTGAGATCCGGGTAGAGCTTCTCGTCCACCTCCCAGTTCCACCAGACCTGCTTGCCCATGACGGTGCGGTTTTCTCCCGACCAGTCCTGGCACCAGACGCCACAGATCTTTGCCCCGGCGTCCAGCATGGCAAAGGTTTTTTCCAGCACCCTCCGGGTGCCCCCCTGGATGCCCAGGATCATGCCGTCCAGGCACCAGTCCGGCAGATACTGCCGGTTGGGAATCTGCATGGCCAGCAGCCGGGACAGCTCCTCGTAGCGTCGGCCCAGCAGCAGGACCATGCGCTCCGGGCAGCCGTCGAAGCGGAAGGTATAGCTTTTGGAGCCGAACTGGGAGGCCCCGTCGTGATCCGTCTGGAACAGGAAGAGCCTGCCCCGGTCCGTCACAAAGACCGGCATGGGGGAATAGCTGCCGATGTGGCTGTGGGTCTTTTCCCGATAGAGGGACTTGGGCAGCACCGCCTTCTGCAGGATGGTGGAGGCCTTGATGTGCTCGGAGACGAAGTTCACCACCCGCTCCCCCCGGAGGTTCACCTTCCGGTACTGCTCGCCGCCGCCGAAGACCGCCTCGTTTTCATAGGCCGGCAGCCGGAACTGGAAGGTCCAGCCGGGCTCTCCCTGAAAGCTGCAGGAAACGCCCCCGGGACAGGGGGTATACTCCATCCGCAGGCTGTGGCCGCCGTTCCGGAACCGGACCGCATGCACCGGCGCGTCCTCCGCAACCGGCTCCTCCACCACCTGGGTGAGGGGAACCCGGGCGGTCTCCTCCACCTCGGTTTTCACGGTGCCCCGGTTGGCGGAGTAGCGCTTCTCCAGCCGGATCATGGTCACAAAGGGCAAAGCTTCGCTGTGCCGGATCAGGGGCTCCTCCCCCAGAAACAGGGTCCAGCGGTCATCTGTCAACTGCGTATGCAGCATGGGCGATCCCTCCCGTGTCGGATTTCCGTTCTTTTGCTTATCATAACAAATTCTCCCGGTTCCGTCAACCGGAAACCGTCCGCTCTTTCTCCGCAGCGGGGCAAAAAACCTTTGATACAGGCGAATTCCGTCGACATGACCGATTGACAGGCCGTTGAACCCATGGTAGAATGAATTGAAGCGCTTTACGCATCGGTACGGCGCCCCGCCCGGACGAAAAAGCCGCTTTCCCGGGCCGGAACGCTGCACCTGCGGATTTGAAAGGAGACAATCCTATGGATCAGGCACTGCAGCCCCTCTTTACCCCCTGGAAAATCAGAGATCTGGAGATCAAAAACCGTATCGTTCTCACCAGCATGGGCGGCACCGACCTCTTCGGCTGGATGGAAAAAAACCACTTTGACAAGGTCGGCTCCCGCTTTATTTTAGAGGTCGCCAAAAACAACGCAGGTCTGGTCCTCCCCGGCTGCCAGCCCGTCTACAATCCCATGTTCGGCCAGTGGCTCCATAAAAACAAGAAAATGTTCCAGGATCTGGCCAAGTGGATGCCTGAATTCCACAAGACTGGCGCCAAGCTCTTCATCCAGCTGACCGCCGGCTTCGGCCGCTCCTTCACCATCAGCGAGATGATGGAAAAGATCTACACCAACCCCGTGGTCCGCAAAGCCGCCAAGCCCGTGATGGATCTGGACCGGATCTGCGCCACCGCCAGCCCCTCCCCCAACCGCTGGTCTGACAAGGTTCCCTCCCGGGAAATGACCAAGGCCGAGATCCAGGAGATCATCGACTCCTTCGCCCAGTCCGCCTATCTGTGCAAGCAGGCGGGTGTGGACGGCGTGGAGATCCACGCGGTCCACGAGGGCTATCTGCTGGACCAGTTCACCCTGAAATACGTGAACAAGCGCAACGACGAATACGGCGGCAGCTTTGAAAACCGCTACCGCTTCGCCGTGGAGATCGTGAAGGCCATCAAGAAGCTCTGCGGCGAGGATTACCCCGTTTCCCTCCGCTACAGCGTGATCTCCAAGACCAAGGGCTTCCGGAAGGGCGCCCTGCCCGGTGAGGACTACACCGAGGTGGGCCGGGACATGGAGGAATCCGAAAAGGCCGCCAAGTACCTGCAGGATGCAGGCTATGACATGCTCAACTGCGACAACGGCACCTACGACGCCTGGTACTGGGCCCATCCCCCGGTCTACATGCCCGAGAACTGCAACCTGGAGGACGTGGAGCACATCCGGAACTTCGTGGATATCCCCGTGGTCTGCGCGGGCCGTCTGGATCCCTACGTGGCTGCCCGGGAGATCGAGGCCGGCAGGCTGGACGGCGCGGGCTTTGCCCGGCAGTTCCTGGCCGACACCGAATGGGTCACCAAGCTGATGAACGACAAGGCCGCCGACATCCGGCCCTGCATCCTCTGCCACAACGGCTGCTTTAACATGTGCCACTACAAGGGCGTGCCCAACGACCAGGAGCTGTCCGACAGTCTGAACCTGGCCCGCTGCGCCGTCAACGCGGAGACCATGCAGTGGAGCAAGCATTACATCGAAAAGACCAAGAAGCCCAAGAAGGTCTTCATCATCGGCGGCGGCATCGGCGGCATGGAGGCCGCCCGGGTGCTGAAGCTTCGGGGCCACGAGCCCGTCATCTACGAGAAGAGCGACCGGCTGGGCGGCACCTTCATCCCCGCCAGCGCCGAGAGCTACAAGGGCAAGCTCCGGGATCTGCTGAAATGGTACATCCGCCAGATGGACCAGCTGGGCATTGAGATCCATCTGAACACCGAGATCAAGTCCGCCGCGGAGTTCGCCGGCAAGGAGCTGATCATCGCCACCGGCTCCACCCCCCGGATCCTCCGCAGAGTGCCCGGCAACGAGAAGATGATCGAGGCCTGCGACTACCTCAACGGCACCCCCGTGGGTCAGAAGGTGGCCGTCATCGGCGGCGGTCTCACCGGCTGCGAAATCGCCTATGAGCTGGCCCTGCAGGGCAGGGAGCCCATCATCGTGGAGATGAAGGACGACCTGGTATCCCAGAAGGGCGTATGCCTGGCCAACTCCTCCTATCTGCGGGAGTACTTCGAGCTCCACAAGACCCCGGTCTATCTGGAAACCGTGCTCAAGGAGGTCAGGGACGGCGCCATCATCTGCACCGGCAAGGACGGCAAGGACATTGAGATCCCCTGCGACAGCGTGATCAGCTCCGCCGGCTACCTGCCCGCACCTCTGGCCGCCGCCGGGAAGAACGTCCACCTGGTGGGCGACTGCAATAAGATCGGCAACCTCCGCTCCGTCATCTGGGGCGCTTACGAGACGGCCATGAAGATTTGATTCAGGCAACAGGCAACAGGCAATAAGGCATTAAGGCAATAGGCAATAGGAGTACGACGTTCACGCGTCTCCTATTGCCTATTGCCTGTTTATCTATTGCTTATTATTTTCTGCCGAAGTGCAGCTCCTTCATGCCCTCCACCTCGTCGCAGATGGGCTTGAGGTTGCAGGAGCCGCAGTCTGTGGGCATGCCCTTCAGGATCTGGGACAGGGACAGGGTGATGTCCTTCACGTCCTTGGCGCATTTCCGGGCCGCGGCAAAGTCCGCTCCCGGATCGGTGACAAAGATCACCCGGGCCGCCAGGACGTTGGGGTTCTTCCGGTAGGCCTTGATGAAGGCCGCCCCGACCTTGGCGAAGCTGATGCCGCCCCGGAGGGCCGCCTTGCTGACCCGGACCTGCTCCCGGTCGCTGTCGGAGCTGGTACGGATCATATATCCCTTGGGGAAGACCCGGTACTTCACAAAGTCCAGCTCCTGGATGGCCCGGAAGGCCTGCTCGGTGTCGTCCTCGTCGTCGCTCTCGATGTCCCCCACCCGCAGAAGGCTGATCCGCAGGAAGGGGGTATCCGCCTTGAGCTCCCGCAGGTCCGGTCCATAGACCAGGATCTCGTCCCGGTCCACCAGCCGCGGGTCCGTGGTCACGCAGGTGAAGTTGACCGAGGGCTTGCCGCCGCCGCCCAGCTCCAAAGCCTGGTCTCGCTGCATCACCAGCTCAAAGGCGCCGGCGTCCGGCCAGGCCAGGGCCGGATCATAGTCCCAGCGCTTCGGCGCAGTCCTGCCGCAGAGGGCGGAGACTCTCTCGATGATGGAATTGTACAGATTCATATCAGAATTTAATATCCTGCTTCTTGCGGTCGAAGATCCGGTTCACCTGCACATAGGACCAGCCCAGAACCTTTTGATCCAGGTTCCAGAAATAGACCACAAACAGGATGCCCGTTGCCCAACCCAAAAGCTTGAGCAGGAAGAGAAGGATTTTTCCGGCAATACGCATAATCGAACTCCTCAGTATTCATTCAGTTTGTTTCATCCGGCCGCGGGCCGATGCGGGCATCGGCCCCTGCAAACGGGATGCTCATGCTTGAGATCACGCAAGTAGAACACCTCTCTTTTCTTTAGGGATCAGGGAACAGGGAACAGGGTCGGAGTTTTCCATATCTCACGATATGGAAAACAAAAACAAATCACAGGCGTAAATTGCTGCAGAGAACGACACGGCAATTCATCGGCATCCGAAGGATCCGGACGGCCGGTCAGAGAACGCATGAAAACATTTTCAAATGGCAATTTGAAAATACCTCCCCTGTTCCCTCTTCCCTGTTCTCTGATCCCTCTCAAAAACCATGGATTTCTTTGAAACGATGAGCGGACCGCCTTCGGAAACCGATCCGAAGGCGGTCCGCTGTTTTGATGCGAAACGCTGTTATCTTGTGCCGAAGAGGACCCGGCGGAACAGCTGCTCCGTCTGCTCCCGGCCCAGGGTTTTGAGGAACACGTCGGTGGAGGGGCCGCCGTGGGTCAGCAGGCCCTCCACGTAGGCGTCGGTTTTGGCCTGCTTGGCGGCCTTGTCGGTCAGGGGCGGGCATTCGGCAGTCAGCCAGGCGGAAAAATGTGCCGCAGCCAGGCCGTCGAGGGCCTCCCTTTGGGCCTTCTTCCCGATTTTGGAAATGCTCTGGGAAAGCCGGATGCCGTCATACCAGTGAGCG
Source organism: Oscillospiraceae bacterium (assembly GCA_902767915.1). GTDB lineage: Bacteria > Bacillota > Clostridia > Oscillospirales > Oscillospiraceae > JAFRPC01. Next base: position 5,536 of record CACXJE010000034.1, read on the forward strand.
CCCGGGTCCCGGTCCTGCAGGGCGGCGCCATCGGCGCAGACCGCGTCCAGCGCAGGAGCCCGGAAGCCGCCCACCGTGGTGTCATAGAGCTCGGCGATCAGGGTATCGTTGCCCATGGCTTGAATCCGGTCATAGGAATACAGGGGCAGATCCCGCTCCGTGGGATTGACGATCAGCGTATCCATCTTCATCAGGCCGAAGAAGCCCTTGGCCTCCATCACGGACACATGGCCCAGCCCCCGGGCCTCCCAGGCCCGGACGGTGAAGCGCATGCCCTTTGCCTTCAGGGTGGAAAAGGCGCCAGGGTCACAGACCTCCAGGGGGTATTGCAGCTGCAGCAGCTGCAGCAGTTTTTCCGTCACAGAAGCTCTCCTCCTTTTTCCAGCTGCAGCGCGGGAAGGCCCTGCCGGTGCAGCAGCACCGCACCCAGCAGCAGGCTTCCCTGGCCGATCACGTTCACACCCTCGGCGATCCAGTTCATAGAGGCCTTCGCAAAGTCCTTGGCGGACAGATACCCCATGGCCAGGGAGCAGGCAAAGGACAGCAGGAACAGCAGGATCAGCGCAGGCTTTTTCAGCCTTGCCGACAGCACGCAGAGGGCGGCGTCCAGCATGCCCAGGCCCAGAACCATCAGGGAGACAAAGACGAAGGTGCCCTTGAACACCGGAGGCGCCGCCCCATAGACGGCCTTCCCCTTCTGCCGGTGCAGCAGCATAGCCAGGATCCCCAGGCCCGCCAGCAGGAAGCCGATGGACTGGGTGGGGAACATCATATCGCTCAGGGGGGTGAAATCACAGACGCCCGCCGCATAGAGCAGCTTATACAGGGCCTTCAGACCGCCGGCGCAGGTGACGTCAATGAGGCCCGCGGCAAAGATGGCAAAGGCCCCCTTGCTCATTTTGTTGTAGAGATCCCGCATCAGCAGGATGCCGGCGGCGGCAAACAGGATCACGGGGATGAAATCCACCAGCGCCATGGAAAGGGAAAACGCTTTCACGGGGTCAGTTCTCCTTCTTGTTCAGGTGGTAGATGGGCAGGAAGGGCAGCAGGATGGGGGTCTTGTCCGCATAGTCCCGGTATTCCTTCTTGTCGCCGTACTGCTTCATCTGGCGCTTTTCCATCCGCTGGGCCCCGTTGAACATGATGTAGACGATGGCGATATAGGCCACAATGGCAAAGATCCACTGGCCCACACCCCGGTAGGTGGAAATGCCCGCCACGAACACGCCGGTCCAGAAGATGATCTCTCCCAGGTAGTTGGGGCAGCGGACCAGCTTGTACAGGCCCTGGGTGGCCACCATCTTGGGGTTGACCTTTTTCTGGGCGGATTTCTGCCTGTCAGCCAGGGCCTCCAGCAGCAGACCCAGAACGGAGATCCCCACGCCGATCAGGGGCAGCGCCAGATCCGTGGAGCCGTTGCGCCAGCGGAAGAGCATGGGGCTCACCTGCATCACATAGAGGGCGGCCACAAAGATCCAGATGAAAACCAGCACAAAGATCGGCATTTTCTTCTCGTTGTTCTTGGCCAGGGACTCCTTGGCCACGCCGGTTTTCCGGAAGGAGGCGTTTTTGAACTCCCGGACCAGCAGGAAGCCGGAGAGCCGGGCCCCGTAGGCCACAAAGAGGGCCATCTGCAGCAGCACCAGCCAAAGAGGGGTGGCCGTGGGGGCGAGCAGGTACAGGATGAACACGCAGATCCCGCCGCCTGCCACCGCCAGGCCGTAGCCCACGGAGAGGAAGTAGACGAACTTATAGAAGCCCACGGCGCAGAGCGCTGCGCAGACCAGATAGAGAATACCCAACAGTCCCCAGCTCATTTATTTTGCCTCCTTGCCGAAATAGTCCTTGATATAGGCGGCGAAGCTCTTTTCGCCCACCCGGGTGTCTCCCACCAGGTCGTGGCTCAGGGTCCAGCGGGAGAAGAGGATGATATCATGCTTGCCGGCCTTCTTGATCTTGGGCAGGTTGGCCAGAATTGAGAACAGCCAGATGGGCGCCCACTTGATCTTGCAGGGCTTGCCTGCCGCGTCAAAGCACAGCTTCGCCATCTCCTCGTAGCTGTAGGTCTCCTTGCCGCCCACGTTGTAGGTGACGTTCTTGTCCAGCATGTGTTCCACGATGAACCGGGCGAAGTCCGGGCAGTCCACCACGTTGGCCTTGACCCCGCCGTAGCCCTTGAGCAGCTGCATCTCGCCCTTTTCCACATAGGGCTTGAAGACCTTGGCGATGTCGTAGAAGTAGCCGGTGGGCCGGTAGATGATCCAGTCCATGGGCTGCTGCTTGATCTCCTGCTCCACCAGATACTTGGCATGGAGCATGGGGACCTTCTCCGCGCCGGGCTGGTCGCAGGAGATGACGGAGATATAGTTGAACTTCCGCACGCCGGCCCGCTTGGCCTCGGCGTAGAGGTTCAGGTTGCCCCGCTGGTCGATGTCATAGGAGGTGAAGCGGGTGGAGGCTCCCGTGAGCCCCATGGTGGTGATGACCACCTCCGCCCCCTCGCAGAGGCCCTTCAGCGTCTCGGGGTTGGTGGCATCGATGGATTTGAAGGTGTACTTCCCCTCCGTGCCCTCCACGGGCCGCTCCTTCAGGTCAGCGGCCACAACGTCATGTCCCGCCTCGCACAGGACCTTGAGAATTTCCGCGCCCAGATTGCCAAAGGCGCCTGCCAATACAACTTTCATAAATACCTTCCTTTCTTCTATGGACGGACGGCGAATCGCCGCCGCTGCGATGGGCAATTGAGAATTGAGAATTGACAATTGAGAATTTATTGTGTTTTGCAAATAGCAATTTGCAAAACTCCGCAATTATTCATTCTTCATTATTCACGATTCACTGAATCGAACCCCTCCACCATGCTTCGCATGGTCCCCCTCCCCTAAAGCCTTCGGCGTTAGGGGAGGTTTGGCGGAACCCTGGTGCCTGGTGCCTGTTGCCTATTTCTTCGCCTTTTCCTTGGCGCGTTTGTCGTTGATGATCTTCATATGCTCCGCGGTGACCAGCTCCACGCCGTTTTCCTTGGCCCAGGACACGCAGCCCTTCAAAACCACCGGCAGGAAGACCCGGGGCACCCCCAGAATGGTCTCCAGGGCGTCGTCGGTGAACTTCACCTTGTCGTCCACCCGGTCCGCGGCATAGCGGACGGAATCCAGAGAGGCCTTTCGGACCTGCAGCAGCTCCGCCCGCATCCGGCGCTTGCGGTGGAACCAGAAGTTCTTGGAGTCCCGGTAGCCGTAGTCCACCGGCAGGGGCGGGAAGTCCCGGGCCTCAACGCCCCGGATAATGGCGTCGCTGTACTGCTTCTTCATCAGGATCCGGTCCACCCGCAGGATGAAGTGGGCGCCGAATTTGCTGGTGATGCCGTTGAAATCGTGATAGGGAGGCTCGTAGCCGCTGAGCGCTCCGGGCTGGTCCTTGTCCGCCCCGTCCAGCTCCCGCATCCAGGTGCACTCAATGGCCTGGATGGCGTCGGTGAGCACCTGGGGCCGCGTTTCCCCGGTCTGCTCCTGGATCTGGCTCTGCTCCAGCCGGAACTTGCATTTCGGCATTTTATCAGAGGGCTTGTCGCCGGGCCAGGAGAGCTTCACCGCCTCCTTGAAGCTGGCGGGCTTGTCGTCGATGAAGTTGATGGCGCATTTCCCGTTGCGCAGGATGTTCTGGGCTGTGTTGGAGGAATTGCGGCAGCACAGCAGCATGGCGTAGTAGTCCTTGCCCGCCACATAGTAGGGCTGTACCAGGGAATAGGGTCCCAGGGTGGTGGAGCCGTCCTCGCATAGGGTGCTGATGATGACGGTGGGCATGGGGAAGAACAGGGACGTCTGATAGAAGTTGTCTACGATGCGTAAATTTTCAAAACTGCTCATGTGGGTTCTCCTTCCTTTGCTATCAGTTTTTCCATCATTTCATAGATCCGCCCGAAGGGGACCCCGGAAACCGTCCAGGTCAGCAGGGCCTCCGCCAGAAAATCGGCCTTGAAGCCGTCCGGGCTGGGGGCAAAGGGCGCGATGAAGGCGGCCAGCTGCTCCCGCAGCTGCAGGTGCCGGGAAACCAGCACCCCGGCGGCGGCTTTGGCGGCCTCCGGGTCGGAAAAGAGGGCGGCGTGCTTTCTTGTGAAGGCCGAAAGCTCCTCATAGATGGTCCGCAGACAGGCCTCCGGGCTGTCCCGGCTGCCGGCCTCCATAGCGGCAAGGCTCTGCCGCCAGTCCCGGGCCACATAGGCCGCGATCATCTCCTCCTTGGAGGAGAAATAGTTGTAGACCGTGCCCGCCGCAATGCCGCAGGCCCCCGCCACGGACCGGATCGTGGTTTTTCCGTAGCCCCGGTCGGCAATCTGTCTCCCGGCCTCCGTCAACAGCTGCTCGGGTATATTTTCAATCCGTTTGGGCATGCTTATGCCTCCTCTCCCCGCAGCAGGGCCAGAATGGCCGCCGCTGTCCGGTGGATCTGCTGCGCGGCGGTGATTGTGGGCGTTCCGTCTCTCCGCTGGGGGCCGTACATGCCGAAGCCCGCGTGACAGCCGCCCTCGATCACCAGCTCCCGGGCATCCCCGGGCAAATTGCTCCGGTTCCGGGCATAGGCCTTCCGGTTCAGGACTCCGTCCTCGCTGCCGTAGGCAGAGAGCACCCGCAGGCCGCTGCCCGACAGGTCCTTCCGGCTGTAGGCCGCCAGCAAAATCAGTCCGTCAAAGTCCGTGCTGTGCTCGGCCGCATAGTCCGCCGCCATGACGCCCCCCAGGGAATGGCCCCCCAGATACCAGTGCCGGACCTCCGGATAGGCCTCCCGGATCCCGTCGGCGGCGTCGGGGTCAAAAATCGCCAGATGACAGGGCATTTCGCAGAGCACGCAGAACACCCCCTCCGAGGCCAGCTCCCGCATCAGCGGCACATAGGCCTCCTGGGCCACCTTGCCGCCGGGATAGAAAATCAGACCCCACTCCTCCCGGCCGGTGCCGAAGGTCAGATCCCCGTTTTCCAGCCGGTACTCCTCCACAGAATAGTCCGCCGAGAAGGCCGCGATCGCCGCCTCATCGGCGGGATAATACGTGGTCAGATACCAGGCGCAGAGCCCCGCTAAAAGGGCCAGGATCAGAAGGGGGATCAGGATCCGCAGCCGCAGCTTCCGTTTTCGTCCTTCCTTCGGCTGCGCTTCTGGTTTCTTCTTTGCCGTGGCCCATTCCTCCTTCCTCTGACGGCGGGACCCCGGCAGCCCCGGGGGCAGCCGGGAGGTCCCGTCAAATCTTTTTATGAACACGTTCATTTTACTCCGGTTTCCGCCGCTTGTCAAGCACCCGCCCGGACAGAACCTGTGTCTTTTGAATCGTATTCCGTGTCCCTGAAAAAGTTTCATGCTCAGGAGCAGCGCAGACAGAAAAACGCCCCTGAAATTCTGCATTTCAGGGGCGTTTTATGATTACCTTGGCCGCTGCCGGAGGAAATTATGCCAGGGCGGCGGTGATGATGGCCATCTTGTAGACCTCGTCGGCGTTGCAGCCGCGGGACAGGTCGTTGATGGGGGCGTTCAGGCCCTGGAGAATGGGGCCGTAGGCCGCGAAGCCGCCCAGACGCTGGGCGATCTTATAGCCGATGTTGCCGGCCTCGATGTTGGGGAAGATGAAGGTGTTGGCATAGCCCGCGACCTTGCTGCCGGGGAACTTCAGCTGGCCAACCGTGGGAGACACGGCGGCGTCAAACTGCATCTCGCCGTCGATGGCCAGGTCGGGCGCCAGCTCCTTGGCCTTGGCGGTGGCGGCCTGGCTCAGCGCCACGGTGCCGCCCTTGCCGGAGCCCTTGGTGGAGAAGCTCAGCACGGCAACCTTGGGGTCGATGCCGAAGACCTTGGCGGTCTTGGCGGTCTCGATGGCCACCTCAGCCAGCTTTTCGGCGGCAGTGAAGGTCACATTGCCTTCCTTGTCCACGGTGTCCTGATAGTCGATGTTGATGGCGCAGTCGCCCATGGCCAGCAGCTCCTGGCCGTCCTTGCCCTCCCGGGCCATGATGAAGCAGGAGGAGACCAGATGGGCGCCCTTGCGGGTCTTGACCAGCTGCAGCGCGGGACGGACGGTATCTGCGGTGGAGTAGGTGGCGCCGCCCAGCAGGGAGTCGGCATAGCCCATCTTCACCAGCATGGTGCCGAAGTAGTTGCCCTTCAGCAGGTTGGCGCGGCAGTCCTCGGGGCTCATCTTGCCCTTGCGGAGCTCGACCATGGTCTCCACCATCTTCTCCATGTCGGGATAGGTGGCGGGGTCGATGATCTCCAGGCCTTCGATGTCAAAACCGCACTCGGCGGCCTTGGCCTTGACAACATCCACGCTGCCGATCAGGATCGGGGTGAGGAAGCCGCCCTCCTTCAGCTTGGCAGCAGCCTCCAGAATCCGGGCGTCATGGCCTTCGGTGAAGACGATCTTACGGGGCGTTTCCTTGAGCTTATTGATGAGAATATCAAACATGATGGTACCTCCTGCGGTCCAAAAATTTAAGCGTCCTTATTATATACCCAATGCCTGGAAATGTCAATTGTTTCGATTGTTCTTGCGCTTTGGGTCGAACTGTGTTATACTGTTGCGGTGATTTTTCTTTTGCCGGAGTAGATTATGGATAAAAACCTCAAAGAAAACAAAATGGGCGTGATGCCCGTGGGCAAGCTGATGATCAATATGTCCCTGCCCATGGTGATCTCCATGCTGATCCAGGCCCTCTACAACGTGGTGGACAGCATCTTCGTGGCCCGGATCGAGGGCCAGACCTCCGCCGCCGGCGTCAACAACGCCCTGACCGCCGTGGGACTCGCCTTCCCGGTTCAGCTGCTGATGCTGTCGGTGGCCATCGGCACCGCCGTGGGCATGAACTCCCTGATGTCCCGCCGTCTGGGGGAAAAGCGCTTCGAGGAGGCCAACGCCGCCGCCTCCAACGGCCTGTTTCTGGAATTCGTCTCCGCCCTGGTGTTCCTGGTGCTGGGGCTGACGGTGATCGGGCCCTTCTTCCGGCTGTTCCAGGTGGACGACAAGCTCTATCCCCTCTGCGTCAGCTATCTGCGGATCTGCATGGTCTTCGGTCTGGGTCTGTTCATCCACCTGGGCTTCGACCGGATTTTGCAGTCCATGGGCAAAACCACCCTCTCCATGGCGGCCCAGACCGCCGGCGCTCTGACCAACATCCTCTTTGACCCGATCCTGATCTTCGGCTGGTTCGGCCTGCCCAAGCTGGGCGTCGCCGGCGCCGCCATCGCCACGGTCATGGGCCAATGGGTCAGCATGGTCATCGCCATGCTGCTGGTGGTCCGGGGTCAGCACGAGGTGAAGGTCAGCTTCCGGGGCTTCCGGCCCAGCGGGCGCTCCATCAAGGAGATCTACCGGGTGGGCGCCCCCTCCATCGTGATGCAGGGCATCGGCTCCATTATGAATTCCGGCATGAACTTCGTGCTCTCCAACTTCCTGACCGACGGCATGGGCGTGGCCATTATGAACATCTACTACAAGATGCAGTCCATCATCTTCATGCCCATGTTCGGCATCACCAACGCCTCCATGTCCATCCTGGCCTACAACTTCGGCGCCCGGAACTACCAGCGGCTGACCGCAGTCTGGCGGAAGACCCTGGCGGCCTGCGTGATCATTATGACGCTGGGCTTCCTTTGCTTCCAGATCTTCCCCCGGGCCATCGTCTCGGTATTCGACACCGAGGGCGTGCTCTCCGCGGCGGGCATAAAGGCCTTCCGGACCATCTCGATCCACTTCCCCATCGCCGCGGTCTGCATCACCATCGGCACCCTGTTCCAGGCAACGGGGCGGGGCTTCTACAGCATGATCGTGTCTCTGATGCGGCAGCTGGTGGTGCTGCTGCCCGCCGCGGCCATCCTGGCCCTGGTGACCCGGAACCTGGACGCGGTCTGGTGGGCCTTCCTGATTGCGGAATGTACCTCCCTGGCGGTGAGCCTGATCTGCCTGCGAAGGCTGCAGCGGAACGAGCTGGCCTCCATCCGTCCTCAATAAGCTCCGAACCCCCGGCACCGGCGAAGCTGACTTCGCCGCTGCCGGGGGCTGCTTTTCATGCGAAACGCCGATAGAGCTGCTTGTGTGAGGGAATTCTTTTTCGGCAGAAGCATCGGATGAAAGCAGGGCAGTTAATGAATGCTGGTCATGCCTGCCGGCGGCCTGACTTTCTGCTTGCACAGAAAGTCAGCAAAGATGCACCAGAGGGAGGGAAGATTCAGAATCTCTCCCCTCCCTCTGGACTCTGCGTGAGGATGCCAGTTCCGCAGCTTAGCCGCGCAACTGGCAATAAAAACTCGCAGCCCACCGGGCTGCTCTGCCTCATTCAAACTGGTCAAGGAGTGGTCTCCTTGACAATTCTCCCCGCATCGGGTCGTATCTGCCTCTGTCGTTCCCGTTCTCGTTTCGATTCCTTCCCCGGGACTCGACACCGGCTGCATATTTTTCTATTGTTTCCGTTTCCCGGATCCATCGGTCCAGAAAGGCCATCTGTTCTTCCGTGTGGAACCAATGCGCGCCGCCCTCCATCACCGTCAGCCGGGCAGGATGGGTCTCCGCGAAGGCCGCCACCGTTTCATAGGCGGTCAGGTTGTCCTTGCTGCCGTACAGGATCTCGGTGGGGACGTTCCAGGAAAGCGGATGGTTCCGGACTCTGCACAGGTAGTCCCAGGACAGATCTTCTCCGAAGGCGGTGGGGATCAGGCCCCTTGCCTCCAGCTCCGGCTCCGTGACTCCCGCCCAGCCCATCATGTCCCGGATCAGCCGTTCCAGATCTACGATGGGCGAAATGAACCAGGCCCTTTGGAGCATTCCGTCGATCCCGGCCCACATGGAGAAGCAGGCCCCGATGCTGTTGGCGACCAGGGTGATGCGGGCATACTCGGCCCGCAGCCCCTCCACCGCTGCCCGGATCTCCGGTCCGGCCTCCCAGGGAGTCGCCGCCCGATAGGCCAGGCCCAGCACCCTGCAGTCGGGAAACAGGGCCTTGTAGTGTGCGCTTTCCTCGGGACTGCCGCCCTTGCCGTGGATGTACAATACCAGGTTCTCCATGCTTTCACACACTCCGTATCCTCTGTTTTTCAGCTGAAAGCCCGGACGGTACCCGTTCCGGGAAGGCTCTCGATCATCGGCTTATCCCCGGTGAAAGGAATCAAGCCGGGATTTGTCACAGGCTTTTTTCTGACAGCAGAATCGTGCCCTCTTCCTGCTCCACCTCTTTGATCACAGAAAAACCGTTTTTTGCCCAGAAGTGATTGGACTGTGGGTTTTCTTTGTCGATCCCCAGGAGAACACGCTCCATGCCCGTTTCTTTCAGATACAGGCACAGCTCCTGAATGATATAAGTCCCGATCTGACGGCCCTGAAGCGGTCGGCTCATCATAAAGAAACCGATAAAGGCCGTTTCATTGTCGGGATACCCGTCGATCAAGTCCATGACTGCGACCAGATTATTTTCCTCATAATACCCGACATAGTACTTGGCTTCCGTGGGAGTATTCGGCGGCGTGATATGCAGGTCACGGAGAATCAGCTCTCTGGACGGCTGTTTGCCGCAATAGCGATAATACTGCTCGTTCTGCAAGCAGAAAGCCAGTATTTCATCTGCGTCGGAATCGCTCATATACCGGACGTTGTACTGCGTGCTGAATTTTGAAAGATCGAACATCGCTTTTCCTCCGATCATCCTTTTTTTAGAAAAGCTGTCCCGGCAGTCTCAGCTTCTCCTTTGGCGGGAAGGTCTTGTCGAATTCCTCCGCCTCCGCCTCGTCCACGTAATAGCCCCGGGGCGTCCGGTATACGCCGGTGATACCCTCCAGGTAACCGGGGACCAGCTCCCTGCAGAGGAAGAAGGAATCGTCCGCCCCCTCCGGCAGATCGTGGTAGCGGATGCCGAAGCTCCGGGCATAGGTAAAGCCGCTGTGGCCGTAGAAGCCGATGTTGCCCTCAAACAGCACCGCCCCGAAGCCCAGGGCCGCCGCCCGCTCCAGGGAGTAGTCCAGCAGCTTTTTGCCGTAGCCCTTGCGCTTCAGCTCCGGCGTGATGCCGATGGGGCCCATGGTCAGCACGGGGATCACCCGGCCGTCGTCGGCGTTGATGACCGTGCGCATGAACATGTTCTGTCCGATCAGCGCGCCGTCCTGCTCCATGACGAAGTCCAGCTCCCTGACAAAGGCCGGATCCTCCCGGAGCACATGGATCACATAGTGCTCCAGACAGCCCGGGCGATAGACGTTCCAAAATGCTTCGCGCACAAGATTTTCGACTGCTCTGTAGTCCTCTTTTTTCTCCAAGCGGATGGTATTGTGATTTGGATTCATGGTTCTTACCTCAATTTCATTATTCCGATTGTCTTTATTACAAGCAGCGCAAAACAGAAAATCCCGGCATAGGGCTGCCTTGCAGCGATAAAAACGGCAACGCCCAAAACGGACAGGGCCATTCCCGTAACCAGACGGTGTCTGTTCCAGACCGGCCTGTCAAAACGGATCAGGATCAAACCGCAGAGGCCGTTTAAGGCGGAGAGTCCGATGACAGCAAGAAAGACCGCCTTCACCCAGGGATGGACGCCGGTCAGCCGGAACAGACCTGCCGCTGCAGGCAGCGCGTCTCCGTTTCCGAACACCGGCAAAAACAGCAGAAGCGCCGAAAGAAGGTCCAGTGTATTGCTGAGGAGGGAGGCGGTTCGGTCAGCAAAGGCCTGTTTTTCCTCCTCCGCGGCAGAGAGGATCTCCTCCGGACAGATTAGCTTATCGATGGTCACGGAGAAAAATCGGGATATTTCTTTTAATGAGTCGATGCTGGGATATCCTCTGCCGGATTCCCATTTGGAAATGGCGGTGCGGGAAACGAACAGCTTTTCGGCAAGCTCTTCCTGGGTCAGCCCCTTGGCCTTTCGCAGCTCCTGCAGTTTTTCATTGAATTCCATTTCGATCCTCCCTGCGGCGACCCGCCGCCCGGACAGCGGCCCGGTAAAGCATAAACAATCCTGCGCTCAGGAAAACAGCGCCGATAATATCCGTCGCCCAGTGCACGCCCGCCATCAGTCTCCCGGTCACCATAAACGCTGAAAACCCGGCGACAAAAATGCCGGTCACGTTCCGGGCAAGCGGATGATCCGTTCTTCGGTCCATCTGAAGCTTCAGTGTCGGCATCACACTCAAAACCAGAAGCGTTGTGGATGAGGGATAAGAGGCCTCCAGCGCGCCATTGATCAGGATCGGCCTGTAGTTGATGGGGATCATCTCGAACACCAGGTAGGCGAGGATCACCAGAATGTAATACAGCCCCAGAAGAAGGAGGTCCGGATCCACCCGGAGGAAGCTTCTCCGCCGGATCAGCTGCAAAAAGCCCACCGTTCCAAAGCCCAGGCAGACAGCAATGGGGACAAGCCCCAGCCAATCTGTGATGGTATATAGGGTCATATGCACGCCTGTTTGTTTGTGAAACCAGAGATTGAACCCTGCGAAGCCGACCTTCCGTTTGGACCTGCTGCCTGTACGTCAACCCGGCGGATCAGCGCCGTCCACAGCAGAAACACGGTCAGAAAACCGATTCCCGCCCACAAGTGCGTCTTTTCCTCTCGCTTCATATCCATCCCGTCCTTTCTGCCTGCACATCTGACGGAATCAATATAATGCGTCTGTATGAAGTCCGCAAGAAACGGGCCTTCACATCCGTGATACGAAGCGTGTCATGGTGGATCTGCTCCCATAACTCGTGGTGTAAGGATAGAGCACAAACACCTGCGTTGGATACCCAAATTCCTCTGTCATTTCGCCTTCCTGAAATCCGAATTTTCGATACAGAGCCCTTGGCGCGATCCCTTTTTCATCATTTTCACGATACGTTGATACTGTGATTTCCTTGCTTCTATCCAATTCCTCCAAGGCTTTTCTCAGCAGGATCGAAGCTGCCCCCTGTTTTCGATGCGCAGGATCTACAGCCAGACAGCAGATCATGTTTCTGCTGCGGGAAAACAGAAGCACCCCTGCGACGGTTTCCTTGTCCATTACACATAAGGCTTGCTTCTTGCCCATGAAATCCAGCACGGTCTGTTGATGTTCCTCTAAACTTTCTTCTGTTTCGAGACCGGGAAAACTCCGGCTGACCGCTCGAACAAGCTGCATCCAGGAATCAATACAGGAGCTCTCTCCAAATGCCGCCTCCATCTCTTTCACCTCGTCAAACCGGAATTTTGCTTTCTGTGAACTGCTGCGGGAGATTGGGCCCGCTTTTTCTTTTCTGGTAAAAGGCGAATCCGTCCTCAACCTTGATGGTCCGATAGCCTGATTTTTTGTAAAAAGCGTTTGTCCGCTCATTCCAACATGGAGTATCCAGATGAAACGCAGCAGCCCATGGAAAATTCTTTTCTATGCAGTCCATCAAGCGAAGCCCGTAACCTCTTCTATGATAGACGGGATCAATAAAGATCCTGCCAATGTATACGCTTTTTTCTGTTTCATCCGGGAATACAATGGCAGCCCCTACCAAATCCTTTCCGATCATTGCCTGATACAAATGCCCCTCCCGGGCCATCTGTTGATGCCATTCTATCGAATCAAATTCAGGCGGACAATCACCTTTTTTCCCGCCAACAGTTACATCTGTTTCAAATGCTCGGATAGACATATCTACGATTTTTTCTATCTGTTTTGCTTCTGCTTTGACAAGATACATCCCACTTCTCCCGACTGTCTGACCCATGTTTCAATCCCTGCTGCCCATTACCTCTTTCATAGATGTTCACGAATCATACAGGGGTGCCGACTTCGATGAGATTGCCGTCCGGGTCATAGAAGGGTCATAGAAATGGAGCTGACAATCTTTTCCGCAAGGGCCTCGGGGCTTGCCTTGCCGCTGTCAAGGCACAGGTCATAGCCGGTCTTTGGGTACAGATATTGCAGCGACGCCTCCGCGGAGCCGACGCACCGGTCGCCCCGCTGGGCTTCCCGGCGGCGCAGCGTCTCCGCGTCACAGCGCACCAGAACCGTTCTCATCCGGAATCCGGCGATTGCATCAAGAAGGGCCTGATAGATCCTTGCGCTGGTGATCACGTGGTCGATGATCACCGTTTTCCCGTCCTGCAGCGCCGCGGAAAGATCCTCACACATGCGCGGCATGACGGCAAACACGTCGTCCTCCCAGATGGGCTCCTTTGCGGACATTTGCAGATAATCGTCCAGGGAAATGACGAAAGCCCTGCATCCGGCTTCTGACAGCCTTTGCCGCAGTGCCCCCGCAATGGAGGATTTCCCCGCGGAGGAGGGGCCGTTCAATAGGATGACCTCCGGCCCCCGGCGGATGGCGTAATAGGTCAGATCCCGCTCGACGCCCAGATAGGTCAGCTCTTTCTCCGAAAGGTGATCATAGCGCATGCCGCATTTCTCCATCACCCGCCGGGAGGCGTCGTTTCCGGTGAAATAGGAGGCGTAGACGGTATAAAGGCCCTTTTCGGAGAACAGGTATTCCAGAAAGCGACGGACCGCCTCGGTGGCGTAGCCTTGGCCCCAGTACCCGGAGCCGATCCCATAGCCGATCTCGCAGGATCCGTCCTTCTCATCGAAGTAATTGACGATCCCGATGAGACGTCCGGTCTTCTTCAGGCGGATCGCAAACAGGTCCTGCCTTCCAGGGTAAGCGGAAAAGTCGAATGTCTCCAATGTATCCGCATATCGGCAAATAAAGGTTTCCAGCACCCTTTTGTCGTGGGAAATGTTCGTAAAATAGTCCTCTTTGTCCGATTCTTTGATAGAATCGAGGATCAGTCGTTCCGTTTCCATGGGCTCAAATCCCTCCGTTCACAATCGCCGCGTACTGCTCCTCCGGAATCATAGGAGAACAGATCTCCGCAAGCAGAGCAGCGTCGATCCCGCCGGTTTCCGCATACTGCTTTCCGGCCTGCTTCACCAGCGCCAGCCGGGGCACGGTGACGACCGCCGCCTCCGGCGCGTTGAACATGGGGCTCTCCGGGACCGTCAGGATCGTGCGGTTCCCGGGGAAGCATAGCTTGAACTGCGCCACGGCGGGTTCAAAGTTCTGTTTGCTGTTGGGGAAGCCGCAGCCGCAGATCATCAGATACCGCAGGCGGGAGAAGTCCGCCTGTCCCACGTGCTCGTACCGGTCGCCAACCTTCTGCATGGCCATGGACGACAGGGGCAGCGTGCGGTCAAGGAGCGCCTTCAGCGGCGCGGGCATCCCGTAGCAATACAGCGGGAAGCTCCAGATCAGCAGGTCGCTTGCCAGGATCTCCTCCAGAATCTGCCGCATATCGTCCTCATGGACACAGGTCCCGCCGTTTCGCATACAGGAAAAACAGCCGGTGCAGGGTTCGATGTGCTTGTCGATCACATGGAGGATATGGATCTCCTGGCGGGCAGCTTCCTTCATTCCATCCAGAAAAGCGCGGGTAACGCACAGGGTGTCGCTGTGCTCCCGCTTGGGGCTTCCGCTTAATACAAGGATTCTCATTTTGTCCACCTCACCAAATGAACGGGATCACTTTATATCTGACCCGCTTCATATAGTCTCTATACCCTGCCAGCCCGCCTTCCAGCACCTGCTCTTCATTGCGGATGCGCTTTGCGAGGATGGGGAAATACGCCAGCATGATCCCAAAAGAAATGACGGACCCCAGAACCAGCGGCATGGTCAGAAACAGCAAAAGCGTGCTCATGTACATGGGGTGCCGGACAAGGCCATACAGCCCGGTGTCGATCACCTTCTGGTCCTCCTGCACCGCAACCGTCCGGGAGAGCCAGACGTTCTCCCGCAGGACCTCCGCATACAGCCCATAGGCAAGCAGGAAAACAACGGCTGCTGCATAGGAGACCCAGGCCGGAAGCACGAGCCAGCCGAATCTGAAATTCAATCCGGCCACCACAAACGCGGCCAGAAACATCAGCCCGCTCAGGGCAATCACCGCTTTCTGCTGGGACTGCTCCTCTTTTGCGTCCAGCCGTTTCCGCAGAAGCCCGGGGGATTTCTTCATCATAATCAGCCCTGCGAAAAACATCGGGATAAAAAGGATTCCGATGAGCAGCCAGCCCTGCCGGAACGCAATGGTCCCGGCCGGCAGAAACAGGAGCAGGCCTACAAGCAGCAGACCGCTCAGAAATTTTACGATTGCCTGTGAAAACAGTTTTGCATCCATTTGACTTCACGCTCCCGCAGGTTGTTTTCGTGCAGCAGCCGATCACCGAAAGCCGCACGACAGTTCATGCTCACGCCATTCAGACAGCTGTCCGGATCAAGCATCGTTACCGCACCCCATGAACCAGAATAAAATAGCGGCTGAAGGCCTCCACCTGTTTCAATGCCTCCTCGGTTTTCTCCGGCTCCCGGTCGCAGAGATGGATCAGGGCGGAGATCGGCGCGGTGTAGGCAAAGGCCAGCAGCTTGGGATCATCCTGTCGAAGCAGGCCCTTGTCCATCATGCCTTGAAGGACATGGGCAAACATCTGCGTGAGGCCCGTGAGAAAGTGCTTTGTGGCGAGGGCTTTTGCCCGCGGATCCCGAAACTGTTCTATGGCCAGCACCTTTCGCGTCATCACGATTTTTTCATCATGGATCGTGAAATTCACCATCCGCATCGTCATCTCCACCAGTCCCTCCGGGGAATCCGGCACCGGAGGCAGATGCTCCGGGGAACCGAATCGGGCCCCGTAATAGGCGATCATCTCGTCCAGCAGGGCGTTCCAGATGGCCTCCTTGCTCTCAAAATGCTTGTAGATCGACGATTTGACCAGGCCAAGGGCTTCCGCCAGCTCCCGGACGTTCGTGCCCGCATACCCGTTCTGCGAAAACAGCTCCAGGGCCTTCATTAAGATTCTTTCCTTCGTATCCTTCGCCATGCCGGCACCTCCAAAACGCAAAACGTGACCGTTCGTTCACCTTCAGTATAGTGAACGAACGGTCACTTGTCAAGGGCCTTTGCCGGAATTCGTGTCTGCGCTGCGGTTCTTTCCCTGATTCGGGCCCGGGCCTGCCCGGGCTGTAAACAGCGCTATGAACCGGAAAAAACGCCGATTCGTTTCCGGATTCCGCTGAGGATCAGAAGATACACAAATGCGACCGCCAGCAAAAACAGAAGCAGGGCGAGGATCCACCACACACAGCCCATGAACGGCAGCCCGCTTGTAAAGCCGAAGGCGCCCGCAGGGCTGCCCCAGTTGAGGAAAAAGTAGGGATAGCGGATCCCCTGGGCAAATTCCCATCCGGCCGCATAGCCGATCCCCGCATAGATCGCATAGGCAAGGGGCGGCAGGGTCACAAACAGGACGTCCTTTTTAGAAATGCTGCCATAAGGTCCCGTCACAAAAAAATCCAGAATCGCGGCCAACGGAACCACCACATGGGTCAGGACGTTCTGGGGGTTCCAGGCATGCCGGCCCAGCGTCGGCGCCAGCACAAAGGTAAACACCACCCCGGTCAATGTGATGGAAACCGTACCCATAAACTTGACCACGTACCAACCATTGGGGATTCTTCCGGGCCGCAGCAATAAAACAGCGCCGATCAGTGAGAGGACGGCCACGGCAATGTTGGACTGGATCGTAAAGTACATAAACACTCTGTTGCCGCCCATGAAGGTGTTCCTTGAGGCGTAGGCGCTCAGAAACACGCCCACCGCCGCGGAAAGTGCGACAATTCCCTTGAGGATCAGGGAAAACGCCCTGGTTTTTGTCGGAATACCCATACTGCCGACTCCTTCCAACCGTGACTTCAGCCGTGCAAGCAGCTGCATTGGTTCTACCGGCAGTTTACCACATTCCGGCTGCGGATGCAATCCATCTTCGGCAATATTCGGCGTTTGCATAATTCTCCAAAGTTTGCAGATAACAGCACGGAATACAGATACAGCAAAGGAGAGGCGCGCATGAAGGCGGCCTTTTCTCCGCAGGCAGCGAAGCAGCGCTTATTCTGCCGCCTTGAAGTTGTATACGGGGCGGATGCGTTCGATGATTTCGGCGGTGGGGCCGATCTGGGAGACGATTTCGTCCAGGGACTTGTAGGCCATGGGGGATTCGTCGATGGTGTCCTCCACGACGCAGGTGGTGTAGATTCCCGCCATCTCGGACCGGTATTCCTCCATGGACAGAGTGGCGGCGGCCTGCTTCCGGCTCATGAGCCGGCCTGCCCCATGGGGGGCGGGACGCGGGACATGGCGACCAATGGTCGCCGCTACCGAATTTCAATTCACCCGTCCCGTGGGGGGGCGGGACTTTACCCGGACAACGCTCAACCGTCCCGAATGGATATTTCAATCCACCCGCCCCGTGGGGGGCGGGACTGCAATGCGGAAAGCGAGGGGTGGAGCATGAGCGTATTTCAATCCACCCGCCCCGTGGGGGGCGGGACCTGCAGCCACTTGGCCGACCGGTTATTGGTATGATTTCAATCCACCCGCCCCGTGGGGGGCGGGACTTGCAAATTACAGGTGACGCTACCGCCACGGATATTTCAATTCACCCGCCCCGTGGGGGGCGGGACCCGCCACTATGTGGACTACTACACAGCCCGCCGGTGATTTCAATCCACCCGCCCCGTGGGGGGGCGGGACCATCTTCGACGCCAAGAGCGAATCCGGCGCGAAATATCAATCCACCCTGTCCCACAGAATCATGTCTTCAAACACGCTGAAATAGACGGTGGCGCCGGTGCCCTCCAGTCCTCTCAGGGATTCCAGGGAGATTTCCTCCGCCACAAGGGGCAGCAAGCTCCGCCGCGTCTCGGAAACCGCAGAA
Source organism: Oscillospiraceae bacterium (assembly GCA_902767915.1). Lineage (GTDB taxonomy): Bacteria > Bacillota > Clostridia > Oscillospirales > Oscillospiraceae > JAFRPC01. The sequence goes on from CACXJE010000034.1 coordinate 23,269, forward strand.
AAGCGTTCCGGATCGATGCGGTCCGGATGATCCCGGCGAAATTCCACCACGTCGCAGGCGCCGGTGATCCCCAGCTGCGGGGAGAAGACCCGCATATCCCGGGTAATCAACAGATCGCCCCTCCGCCCCCGAGCGGAGGCGTCATGGGCCTTCCGGTGGAGGGCCTCCCCCTCCACCGTCCGGACGTTCTCGGCCCACTGATTCTCAATAGGGATCAGCGCCCACTGCCGCCGACAAAATCGAAAATGCTGAATCCCGGAAATCAGGAGGTAGTCATCCTCGGCAAACGCAATGCACGCCCTCAGGAATCTCTCCAAGCTCGATCTTGTAATCCGCAAAGCTTCTGGCAAGGTCCACGCCGTCCATACGGGACACCTTCACAGCGTCAAACAGCTTGTATGCTGGCGCATTGCCAAGCTCCGAATCGTGTTTAAAGATAATCAGCTTCCGGACAGCCATTTTCCCTCTTGCCGCCGAGTGGTCATGCTCAAACATGTTCAGGATCGCTTCCCAGAGCAGCTCCAGGTCGGTCTCGGAAAAACCGGTTGTCTTTCTTGCGAGGTTGGCGGAGATATAGCCCTCAGCACGATAGAGGCCATAAGGGACCACATACTTCCGGCCCATCTCCGTTCCCTTGTTCTCAGCGTCCGCTTCGGTTGTGATGGCAACGCGGGTGATTGTGATCTCTTGGGGCATAACCGGGTCAATGCTGCGGGCGAAGCCGAGCTGGACCGGACCGCGAACCTGGCCGCAGTTCAGCGCTCCCTTGACAAAGGTCGTCATAACCGCGCCGAAGCTGCGGATATCGTAGAAATTCTGACACATGAAGTCCCGGAGCTTCCGATCCAGGTCCGGGTCCTTTTTCTTCTCTTCTTTGAGCTTTTCGGGCTTGACGCCGACGTACTCGCAGGCTTCGTTATCGGAGCGGTTCAGGGGAACGCCGTCCTTGATATAAATGCGATAGCCGGGTTCGTCCTCTCTTGCCAGCTCCACATAGTTGCGAATCTTACGCTTCAGGCAGACGTCGGTCACGATGCCGTATCCGGTCTCCGGGTCCACACGGGGCATATTGCCGGCGTCGGGGTCTCCGTTGGGGTTTCCGTTCTCCACGTCAAACAGGATCACAAATTCATAACGGTTTTTAATGGCTTCCATGATTATTCTCCCTTCTTTTCATAGCGCTTTTGTGTTTGATGATAATAGCCGAGCTGGAACGCGCCTTGCTCCGGAAGTCCCATCCGGTCAGGGAACTGTTCGGATAACTTTTCCGTAATCTGCGAACGGAGTTTCTCAAGATAGATGCGCTTACCCGACTCCAGCTTCCGAAGATGCTTTTCCGACAGATTAATCAGTACCGGGAAAACCCGGGAAGGCGTCGCTGCTGCGGAATTAAAATACTTATCTCGAATCGTTGTGTTAATCGACGGATTTGCGGCCTCCTGAATCTGTTCCAGAACAGAAAACAGTCTGCCAAGAGTATAGGGAATATTACTGGATGTTTCATTTAATGCCACTTGTAATACCTCCTCCGGACATTTGTCCGTTCTATTTCTGCTATAATACGCTTTGATAATCGCCGCCTTGCGATAGCCAATCTCTTTCTCCGCCCGGATGCGCAGCTCCACCGCGTTCAGCAGCGTCGCCGGATAGGGCGCACCCGTCAGGATCGCGCGAAGAAGATCACCCGCAAGCTGCGGAGAAGCCGCCTTGTTTCTGGAATATGGATTCACAGTTTCTTCCAACAGCCATTTGACCGGAATCGTCTCATACTTTTCATAAGAAGGTTTCACGATCCGCAGCCGTTCATAATGCGCCTCGATGTTTCGCATAAACGCGCCGAAGCTGTTTTGCAGAAAAAACCGCACGGACAGTCTGGCCGCATTTGGGGCAAGGCCCAGAACGTAAAACCGCATATCCGGGTCCAGGCTCGTCTCATCCCATTCAATTTTCCTGCCTTTGGAAAGCTGTGACACCGCGGAGCGAACGTCGTTTTCCACAGAATCCGGCCCTCCGCCCATCATCGCCGCAAAAGACAGCGCTTGGTAAGCCGTTTCTCCACTCTCCGCCCAGCAGAGGACTCTGGTATCTCCGATGGTGGCCCGATTATTCCAGTCCGCGATCAGGTAATTCAACGCCGTCGTATAGGCAAAGGCGGCATACTCCCCCACAGGGGCGTTGTAGTTTTGTTCCCGATCGTAAGATTCAAACGCCGGAGCGTTGAAGGAAACCAGGGCCGCACCGCTGGATTGCGCGCCTTGAATTCCTTTGATGGCAGAGTGGATCGGCGGGATTACCGCTTCTTCCCCTGTAACGAGACAGCGCATTACGGTTCCCTCCTCCAAGTTATCGTAGTGCCGCTGCCAGGCTTTCCGAACCTCCGGGTCTTCTGAGGCGGGCGCCCCGTCATAATAGAACAACAGGCTGCATCCGCTGGTCAGTTCCTGCCAGAAGGGTGCCGTTTCCGGGTTTGTCGGCCCCTGGTCGGGTGTCCAACGGTCAAAAAAGCGACAAATCGCCCGAGCGGCTTCTGATTCAGCGTCTACGAGAAGCGCTTGATGCAGCGCTTTGCTCGCTGCAAAGCATTCCGCTGTACGGCTCGCTTTCCCCTTCTGGTCCGCTCCCAGAATATATCCGGAAGTATCGCACAAAAAGTTCGCTTTGACACCGGAGGACCGTTTCACCGGCAGCGGTACGCTGATGATTTTAGGAATCATTTTGCCGCTTTTTCCGTTTTCCGGTTCCCGCAGGAGAGAATACACCTGGAAAACAGTCCCATCCGCATTCAGGTCGATGGCATAACTAACCTTCGCGGGACCCCAGCCGGGGCGGGCCGCAAGCCCCTGCTCCGCAAGTCTTTCATAATAGGAGGTCAACGCTTGCAGGATCATTGAAGCACCTCCCCGCTTGCGAGATCGGGAACTTCCAGAACGCCGTCCTTCAATTTCGCACGGAAGAACATGGGGCGGATATCTGAGCGGTCTGAATAGTCCATATCATACAGCATCAAACCAAGGTCCCGATCTTCGCGGATCGTTGGAACAGTTTTCCCGGGCCAACTCCGAAACCTTGCCGGAAACTCTCTTGTTCCAAAACAGGGCTGGTGGAAACATTGCCCTTTTTCCAGTCGCCTTTTCATCATCTCCTGAAACTTGCCGGGGTTGTCCGAAGGAGCCGCTTGTGCGGTCATCTCAAAATGAGCTTCGATCACATAGTGAACATCTTGCAGAACCATTGCGGCCCGCTGCTGGATGTCCTCCGAAGTATACACGCACAAGTCTCCCTTGCCGCCGTTCATCGCCGTTCGTACCTTTGCGCCGGAAATCTTGCTTTTGCACTCGTTTCTACGGATATTTGTGAACTGAATCGGCGAGAGCACGTAAATCCTGTCTACGATCCATCTCATGCCCGGATGCCAGAACACCGCATCCAGAATTCCCCGGGCCGCAGAAGGCGTTATGACGTCATAGCTGACTCGCTCGACCTTCAATTCGGGGCGGGAAAAGCATCCGTAATCTCCCCAAACTTCCACAAGTACAGACACAGGCTTCACCTTCCTTTCTATTGTGTATAACGGTCTATATCTGGTTCCGCGTTCGGCTGCAGTCCAAACGTTGGATCATACAATGTACTGTCTTCCAGAATTCCATCCCCCGATGGGAGTAATGAAATTGCTCCGGCATCCCGCAAAGCTTGAAAATGATCTGGATACACATTTACTCCATATTGACCAAGCTGTCGGAACAATTTTCTGGACAATTGCCGACTCCGAAGCTGCGAGATCAATTCTTCGCTTTCCGCTCTCAGGATATAAACCGTCCTGGTCGGACTGTCAATCAACTGAAATCTGCCTGCGACCTGGGCAAACGGGAACGCGCATCCATTGATCCCGCGTTCAAACGCCTCCAGAATGTGCCGCTGATCCATTTCTTCCGAGCCTTTCAAAGAACGCAGGAATTGAAAGTATGCGGCAACAGCTTCGGGCTGATTCAAATCCGAATACTTCTTTAGGATGCGGTTCGTTGCGTCGATGTTCTGACGGATCATCTTTGGAACACTTTTCTGCAGCGAGAACACCGCCACCACGCTGTCTTCCGCCGCTCTCCTGCCCTCCCGGTTGCAGCGTCCGGCCGTTTGCAGAATGGAATCCAGTCCGGCAAGCTCCCGGAATGCATTCGGGAAATCCACATCCACACCCGCTTCGATCAAGCTCGTAGATATGACCCGACAGGGCAAGCCGTCTTTGAGGCGCTGGCGGATTTCGTGCAGAAGCCGTTTTCGGTCTGCGGGGCAAAGCAGAGTCGTAAGGCAAAACCTTCCCTCTTCCGGAAGAATCCGCGCAAGATCAGCGGCTGTTTTCCTCAGATTGACGACGCACAACACCTGGGCGTGCTTTTGGAGCCGCGCGCCGAGTTCCTCCACGGACAGCGCGCCAATTCGTTTTATGGTCGTGCGCTGAAACGCGGAGAACATACGTTCCCGCTCCGGACAAATCTCCGTCGTTTGTAAGCCGTAGTCCAGAAAGAACGCTTCCAGGGCGGGCTGCGTCGCCGTACACAGAAGCGCCGTCGAGCCATAATGCCGAACCAGTTCCGCGATTGCAAATACGCAAGGCTTTAGGTATGGAAGCGGGAGCATCTGCGCTTCGTCGAACACGATGACGGAGTTTGCCAGATTATGCAGCTTCCGACATTTAGAGCTCCGGTTTGCATAGAGGGATTCAAAAAACTGGACCGCAGTGGTTACAATCACCGGCATGTCCCAGTTTTCCGTTGCAAGCGCAAGCTTTTGATCTGCCTCCGTATCGTCAAACAAAACACCGCTGTGATGCTCCAAAACGCAGCTATCGCCAAGCACCCTGCGGAACGTATCGGCCGTCTGATCAATAATGGAGGTATAGGGGATCACATAAATCACACGATCCATTCCGTGATAAACTGCGTGGCGGAGGGCAAAGGTTAATGAAGCCAGCGTTTTTCCGCCGCCCGTCGGAACTGTCAGCGTATAGAGCCCTTTGGGACCTTTGCCGACACTCCGGCAAGCATCCAACACCCTGCATCGCATTTCGTTCAGCGCGCCTTGCGGCGGATAAATACGATTCGTATAGGCATTCAGGCTGGTTTCCAATTCCCGGAGATCCCATTCAGTGCCGCGATCAGTCTGAGGGTTCATGAACCGTTCCGTATCCAAAAAATCCGCATCCACCAAGCAAGAATACAGCATTCTTGTATAGAACTGCCAAACCAGCCGATCCGGAGCTTTGCAAAAGTCCGGCGCTCCTCCTGTCGGAAGCGTCAGGAACTGTTTCCACGCAGAGCAGTCCGGCAGGCCTTTCCGTTTCAGCCGTCCGGCGAAGGTGCTGTCGTCTCCGGTTGCAGTTCTCATATTGCCCCCGTCCGGCAGACCGCCATGGTGTCCCGCGACTGCGAAGGCGGCGGGAAGGTTGTCGCGTATCGCCTGGGCTCCGGCTGTAGAATGATCTACGTGCATGTTTCGTTCAGGATGCAATATATGTGTTTTAAAATCTGCCGAAAACTTGCCGATATCGTGCGCGCGCGCAGCCAGCGAAGCGTCTTTTTCCGCGTGAAAAGGTTTTGCAAAGGAAACCGCCAGCGCTTCTGTTCCGCGCAGATGCTCCAACACTGTTTGAACAACCGTCTGATCTCCGTCAATCCGGATGTGCGCGGGAAACCACAATTCATTCATGTCGAAATCACATCCCTTGCAGTCGAAGTGTCTTTATTACAAAAATAACATAGCATAAATCCTGCAATTGTCAAGTACTTCTTTCATAGATTTGAAAGTGTTAAAATTTTATGCTTGCTTTTCAGTTTCATGTATGTTACACTGAGCATGTGTTGATTTCATCAACATTGTCGCTGAAGAACAGCGTGGATTGAAATATCGAATTGAACGTGTTTGGTAAGGGTGCGCATCAGCGCACCCTTACCCATTTTTTGATTATCTATCCAGGGCACAGTTTTATTCTGACAATTAACTGACAATTAACTTCGTTTTCTGTCTTCCATTATAGCGGTTAATTATCCCATAAACGGGACAATAATATTTGTTTTTCTGCCTTCTCGCTGTTTAGGTGATCTCTTTGTCAATGCTCTGTGCGAGTTGGCCGGTCAGAATTCTATCCCTTTCATCCGGCATAAGCTTTTCCAGCAGCTCAATCTGCATGCCGTGCAAGCCCTGCTTCATTCCAGATGCTGTAAAATGTCCGCGCATTATATAATTAAATGGGCACAAAAAACTAATACTTTTTCATGTTTATTATACAATAAATCTCACATCATTCAACTGCTCTTATTCGCGACACCATAGACACATCCTCAACTTTGGGCGATTGTGGTATGGACAGATGTGCCTGATTGTGGTATGATAAAAAATACATAAGAAGCATGGTTGCAGCTGGCTTTTGGATTACAGAAACAGCCAACCGCGAGGCAGACAGGAGGCCGGGGGGATGGCGAACAACAGTACTTTGAAGATGAAAATGCTGGTGCTGTGGCAGATTTTGCGGCAGGAGTCGGATGCGGAGCGGCCGTTGAGCACGGCGGAGATCTGCCGGAAGCTGGGGGAGCAGGGCATCCGCTGCGAGCGCAAGAGCGTGGCCACCGACGTGGCCCTGCTGAACCGGCAGGGCTTTGCCGTGGAGACCCGGAAGGTCGGGCGGGAGCGGGTGTATTACGTGGAGGACCGGCAGTTCAGCGTGCCGGAGCTGAAGATCATGATCGACGCCCTGCAGGCGGCGACCTTCGTCACGGAGAAAAAGACCGCCGAGCTCGTGGAAAAGATCGCGGCCCTGGGCGGCAGCCGCCGCAGCGAGATCCTCCGGAGCAGCATCGTCCACTTCAATACCCGCAAGCACACGAACGAGGCCATTTACTACAGCGTCAACGAGCTGGAGCAGGCGGTGCTGGCAAAGCGGCAGGCCTCCTTCCTCTACTTCGATTTGAACGAGAACCACGACCGCATCTACCGGAAGGACCGGCAGCGCTACGTGGTGGACCCGGCGGCACTGGTGTTTCTGAACGACAACTACTATCTCATGTGCTGGAGCAGGGAGCTGGGGAAGATCGTCAGCTACCGGGTGGACCGGATGGAGGGCGTCACGATGCTGAAAACGCCCGCCTGCCGCCAGGCGCGGCTGCCGGAGAAGCAGATCGCGGCCTTCACCAAACAGACCTTCTCCATGTTCGGCGGCGAGACCGAGACGGTGATCCTTCATTTTGCCAACGAGCTGATGGGCACGGTCTACGACAAGTTCGGAGAGGATCTGCGGATCAAACGGGTGGACGAGGACAGCTGCTCGGCCCGGGTGACGGTCCAGGTCAGCCCCACCTTCTGGGGCTGGGTGTTCCAGTTCCAGGGAAAGCTCCGGGTCACCGAGCCCGCCGAACTGATCGAAAAATACAACGCCCTGCTGGCCGGGGCGTGCGAATGAGGTGTTTCTGATGAGATTCAAAACCGGAATGGGATGGAGATGCTGCTATGACCCGGAAACCGGCCTGTACACGGCGGAGATCGGAGGCGGGCCCAATCATGATCTGTATGAGATCACAAAGGAGATCTTCGACCGGGTGGACGATCCCGACGTGAAACGGCCCACAAGCCTGATTTGCGAGGGTCGCCATCTGTATATGGCGGTGGATGACCGCTGCGGCCCGCCCTACACGGTGGTTCTGGACTCGGATTATCAGAAGCTCTGCCCCTGGGCGAAAACAAAAGTGTCCGGAACGGTCTGGGATGAGGACATGACGGACGCCGCCGTGGAGGTGTTCGCCTCCGAGGCCAAGAACCGGCCCCAGCGCCGCGCCAAAAGGGCGGCCCGGGAGAAACGGAAAGCGGAAGAAGCCGCGGCGCAAACAAAACAGGAGACCGCCGAAACGGAGGCCGCCCCGCAGTCCGCTGCCGCACCTTCCGCGGGCGGGACGCCGCGGGCCAATTACCACCTGACTCGCTTCCTGCCCGTCCTGGAGACAGACGAGACCCTGTACGACGAAGAAAACGGTTACAGCGACGTCATTTTCCGATTTATGGAGGAGCTGGAGCTTGCCTGTGAGAACGAGCCGGAGAACGAAGGCCTGCAGGGCATGAAACGGATCTTCGATCAAGAGGAAAGCAGCCCCGGTTATATTTTCCATCACCTGGACGAAATCATCCGCACACTGAAGGCCCTCGAAGCGGGGCAGGGATGACGTCTTGGTCCCGGGGCTGGATCTTCCGGTTCCAGGGAAAGCTCCGGGTCACCGACCCCGCCGCGCTGATCGAGAAATACAACGCCCTGCTGGCCGGGACGTGCGAATCGAAATGAGGGAGACAGATGCCGTTTCAAATCATCCGGAATGATATTACGAAAGTGAAAGCCGATGCGATCGTCAACACCGCAAACCCGAAGCCCCGGGTGGGCAGCGGCACGGACAGCGCCATCTACGCCGCGGCTGGGCAAGAACAGCTCCTTGCTGCCCGGAAGAAGATCGGCGAGATCGCGCCCGGAGATGCTGCCTATACGGAGGCCTATCAACTGGACGCCAGATACATCATCCATACGGCAGGGCCGGTTTGGATCGATGGGACCCACGGAGAACGGGAGGTGCTGCGTTCCTGCTATGCGCGCTCTTTGAACCTGGCTGCGGAGCTTCGCTGCGAGAGCGTCGCCTTTCCGCTGATTGCCTCCGGCGTCTACGGTTTCCCGAAGGACGAGGCGCTGCAGATCGCCCTGTCTGAGATCAGCCGCTTTCTCATGACCCATGAGATGAAGGTGCTCCTTGTGGTCTTCGGGCGGAAGGCTCTCCAGCTCTCCGAGCGGCTGGTGGGCAGTATTGCACAGTACATCGACGATCATGCCGAGCGTCGGCTCTACGAAGAAGAATACGGCGCCGACGAAAGCAGCAGGCGCCTGCGTAATCTGCGGCCAAGGGAGGAACGTTGGGAAGCGCCGTTCTTTGACGCCGTGCCCCATGAAACAGATACGGCGCTTGAGGAAGCGGAAGAAGCCAATGCTGGACCTGCTCCTGGCGACCCCCTGCCCAGCCTCTCCGGCAAGAGCCTGGACGAGGTGCTGGGCGGCAAAAGCGAAACCTTCCAGCAGCGGCTCCTGAAGCTGATCGACGCGAGCGGCATGACGGACGTTGCCGTGTATAAGAAGGCCAACATCGACCGGAAGGTATTCTCCAGCATCCGCTGTAAGCCCGACTACAAGCCAAAGAAGAAAACGGCGCTGGCCTTTGCCATCGCGCTGGAGCTGGATCTGCCCACCACCCGGGATCTTCTGTCCCGGGCGGAGTTGGCCTTTTCGCCCAGCAGTCAGTTCGATTTGATCGTAAGCTATTTCATTACGAACAAAAAATTTAACATCTTTGAGATTAACGCGGCCCTGTTCCAATACGGCCAGCCAATCCTCGGAGAATAATCAACGAAGTAAATCGGGATTTGTGAGGAACAGATATGAAAACAATATATCTGATCGGCGGTACAATGGGCGTCGGTAAAACGACGGTGAGTCAGCAACTGAAAAAGAAG